>NZ_CP030941.1:641000-961500 GCF_036621415.1 Nitratireductor thuwali | reverse complement strand
CTCGATACACTTGCCAACTGGTTTGCGGAGGAACTTCGGCCGGAGGCTTCCGAGACCTTCCTCTCGCTGCTCATAGAACTCGTTCCCGACGAAGCCGATGCCTTGGCCGCACGGGTCGCCGGTACGGACGAAGTGAACGTTTCGCCGGCACAGACGTGCCAGGATCTGGCGCAGGAAATCCGGCAGCAGTATCGCTGGGCGCTGGAAACCGACATGTCCTCCCCCGAGGCCTACCGGTACGTCTGGTACAAATCGGAAAGCGCCGAGGAACCGCGGCGGGGCGCCCGCGACGAGGTTCCGGACGCACTGGACCTTGGTCTCGACGTCTGCGGCGGCTTGCAGGCGCTTGTAGCCGACCTCGAAGAGCAGGAGCCGCTGCTACCGGTCTCGCGATTCCTGATGAAGCATCCCGAGCATCGGTACCTGACCGCCCGCGTCCAGACGCTTGCCGACCTGGTCTACCACACGCCCACCGCGAACATTAACGCGGAAGATTTCACACCGATCCACCTCGTTCGGCTGATGAATGCCGGCATCCACGGCATAGACAAGACTCGTGATTTCCTGCGACGCAATCTCCGCGGCGTCCTTTATCACGGTGCCCCGGGCCCGGACGACATCCGCGCGGGCCGCGAGGGTGTCTGGGCCTATCCGGCGGAGCCACGTCCATGACTCCTGCTTTCACCACCTCGACGCTGCGCATCATGCCGCGCGAAATGCGCATGATGACGGAACGCGTCTTCTCTCTGACCCGGCTGCCGAAGGGCTTTGTGCTGACCGCGACAGATATCGTCATGTATTCGCAGAAGCTGGGCCTCGGCGGCTTTGCGCTCCTGGAAACGCGCTTCGATGAACTCAAGGAGGCGGACCCCGCCCGCATCGAGCTTCTTTCCGAACAAGGCAGCCGCCTTGACCTCGGCGCCGGGGGCGAACACGCCTGGTTTGTGGTTCCCACGCTTGTCGACCTTTTAGGGGAACTGGCCGCACACTATGGCTCCGGAAGCGTCAGGGTCACGAACGCCGCCGATCCGGACGAACTCCGTGTCGCAGCGGCACTGGCCGCGCGCAACGGTCTCTCGGTCGTGTTCAGCGGCGGGGACGAACCTCTTCTGACCGCATCCTCAAAGACTCTGTCGGGCGATCTGAAACGGGATGAGCCGCTGCTTTGGGACCTTCTGCAGAACGGCACGGCTATCGAGGCAGAACTCTGGTGGCGTGTATACCATCTCGCCCAAAAGGCGCTTACGCCAGACAGCGTCGTCTCTCGTCGCCACGCCGGGCCTCTCATTGTCAACGACGACGGGACCGTCATCGGCCGCAAGGACAACGACGATGAGACGGACCTTAGCTTCCTCACATCCATCGGAACGGGCAAGACCCGAAAGGAGAGCGCCGGATCATGATCATTGACGGGCTTCAGTGCGGACATTTCGACAGAAATTCCTTCGAATCTCTCCAGAAGGCCGGAGTCGGCGGCGTCGTGGTTACCTGCGGCTTCTGGGAAGGGACGGTGGAATCACTGGATTCGCTGGCCCGCTGGCGCGACCTCGTGCGCGAAAATGAAGACGTGTGCGAGATCGCCGCGACTGCCGTCGATGTCGAACGGATCGGCAGGTCGGGAAAGGTCGGCGTGATCCTGGGCTTTCAGAACTCTAACCTGTTCGAGGGGCGAATCCGGTTCGTCGAGCTGTTCGCCGAACTTGGCGTGCGCGTCGTCCAGCTGACCTACAACAACCAGAACGAACTCGGCGGGAGCTGCTATGAGGCCGAGGATTCGGGCCTTGCGCGCTTCGGCAAAGAAGTCGTTCGCGAGATGAACAAGGCGGGCATACTGGTGGATTGCAGCCATGTAGGGGACCGCACCACTCTTGATGCCATCGAAGCTTCGCAGAAGCCCATTGCCGTCACGCATGCCAATGCCCGTTCGCTGTTCGACCACAAGCGCAATAAGTCGGATGCCGTGCTGAAGGCGCTACGGGAATCAGGCGGTGTCATCGGATGTGCGGCCTACCGCAATATTACAGGCGACGAGTTCTGTAAGTCGATCGAAGCCTGGTGCGGCATGGTCGCCCGCACTGTCGAGATCGCTGGTATCGATTCGGTGGCGATCGGCACTGATCGCAGCCACAATTTCACCGCCCCCGACTACGCCTGGATGCGCCAAGGCCGCTGGACGCGCGGCATCGACTACGGAGCGGGCTCCGCAGCCCGCCCAGGCAAGGCGCCGCCTCCGGACTGGTTCCAGACCGTCGAGGACATGCGCGTGATCCCGAATGGCCTCCGCACCGTGGGCTTCTCCGAAGAAGAGGTCGCGAAAATAACCCACGGAAACTGGCTTCGCCTCTACGAGGCGACCTTCAAACCACGAGAGGAGAACAAGAAATGACCACCAGCAGGACCCGCTCGACATTGCTTTCCATGCCGAACCGCCGAACCGTCCTCAGGGCGGGCGGCGCGGCGCTCGCTACTTCGCTCGCGATGCCCTACTTGGCCCGGGCCCAGGACAAGGTGCTGTACATCAATACCTGGGGAGGACCGTGGGAGGAAGCCGCCCGCGCCCACCTCTTCGACCCGTTTACCGCCGAGACGGGCGTCGAGATTCGCACCGTCTCTCCCGTCTCCTTCGCAAAGCTCGCCCAGCAGGTGCAGACCGGCGTCTACGAGTTCGACGTCACGACGCTCGGCGGCGCCGAACTGATCCGCGCCGGCCAGGCCGGGATCATCGAGGACTGGCAGGAAGCCCCATACGAGGGAGCGCTTTTCGAGAATGGCGTGGCGTCGCACGCATTTGCGACGGTGCTCGCCTGGCGGACCGACAAGTATCCCGAGGGGCCGAAGAACTGGGCGGACTTCTGGGACGTCGAACGCTTTCCCGGTTCCCGCTCCCTGCAGCGCTACCCCGCCCGCGTCCTTCCGCTTGCCCTTCTGGCCGACGGCGTTCCGGTCGAAGATCTCTACCCGCTGGACGTCGACCGCGCCTTCGCCTCGCTCGACAAGATCAAGCCGCACGTGCTCGTCTGGTGGACCGCCGGTGCGCAGTCGACGCAGATCCTGCGCGACGGCGAGATCGACATGATCGGGATCTGGCACGGCCGCTTCTTCGAAGCCGAGGAGGCCGGTGCGCCAGTCGCCATGACCTGGAACAATGGTCAGATCGACCGCGCTTACTGGGTCGTCGCCAAAGACACTCCGAACGCAGAACTCGCTCGCGATTTCATTGCCTTCGCCACCAGCGCCAAACCGCTGGCAGGCTTCACGGTTCAGGGCGACTACGGCCCTCTGAATCCGGCCGCCTATGAGTTCATCTCGAGTGAGGAAGCGCAACGCATGCCGACCTCGGAACAGAACTATCCGAAGGTCTTCGAACAGGACATCGCCAATCTGGGTATCGACCCCTCGGAACTCTCACAGCGTTTCGAGGAATGGCTGGCGACCTGACCTGAAGGACCCGCGCGCCGGAAGGCACCCGAAGACGACCGACCGAGCCCTCTAGGGCTGGCACAGGAAAGCGGAACAGTGGAATGGGAGCAACGATCGCCCGGCTGTCGCAGCGGCCCAATCTTTGGCCGTGGCTGCTGCTTACGCCTCTTGCAATCTACCTGGCCATCTTCTTCGTCGTGCCGCTGGCAGACGTTGCCGTCATGAGTGTCACCGAGCCGAAGACCTCGCTGGCGAACTACGAACGGGTCCTGACCGGCGCGCTCTACCAGCAGGTCTTCCTGAACACCTTCCTGACCGCGGGGCTGGTCACCGTGGCATGCCTGCTGGTGGGATACCCGCTCGCCTACCTCATGAACCATTCGAGCCCGCGGATTGCGATGCTGATCCTGCTCCTGGTCACCATGAGCTTCTGGACCAGCTTCCTCGTTCGCACCTATGCCTGGATGGTCCTGCTCGGGAACAACGGTCCCGTAATCGGTCTGCTCAACGCCATCGGCCTCGAGAGCACACCGCAACTGCTCTTCACGCGCTTTTCCTCGACGCTGGCGATGGTCCACATCCTTGCGCCCTATATGATCATGAACATTTATTCGGTCATGCGGAAGATCGATCCGGTGCTCATCCGCTCCGCCGAAAGCCTCGGCGCGCGCGGCTTCTCGCTGTTCCGCCACGTCTACCTTCCGCTGACTGCGCCGGGCATAGCCAACGGCTGTGTCCTCGTCTTCGTGATCTGCCTCGGTTTCTATGTCACGCCGGTGCTGCTCGGCAGCCCGCGCGAACAGATGATCGCCGGCCTGATCGGGACGCAGATCGAGGAGTTTCTCGCTTTCGGCATGGGCTCGGCCATGGCGATGATTCTGCTCGTTGTGACGCTTGCGATACTGGCCATTTATCACCGCCGTTTCGGCCTCGACAAATTGTGGGGCTGAGATGAACCGCCTGATGCGCATCCTTGGCGTGCTCGTAGTGATCTTCATCGCTGCGCCGCTCGTAATCGTGGTGCCGATGTCTTTCTCCAGCGCGCGCTCCCTGCAGTTCCCCCCGCCGGGTTACTGGCTCGGCTACTATGAAGCCTATTTCACTGACGTGACCTGGCTGCGCCCGACCTGGAACAGCATCGTCATCGCGACTGCCACTATGGTGCTGACAATGATCCTGGTCGTCCCTGCGACCTTCGCTCTGGTACGGCATCGCTTCGCAGGCAAGAGCCTGGCCGATCTGATGATGCTCTTGCCATTGGCCGTCCCGCACATCGTTATGGCGGTCGGCTACTATTCCTTTCTCGGCGAGTTCCGTCTTGTCCACACGCATTTCGGAGTCGTGCTCGCCCACACGTGCCTGTCAGTCCCGATCGCATTCCTGGTTCTGTCGGCCAATCTGAAGGGGTTCGACCGTAATCTCGAGCGGGCCGCGCAGAGCCTTGGGGCAAGCCCGGTCAAGACTTTCATCCATGTCACGCTCCCGATCCTGCGGCCGGGGCTCGTCATCAGTGCACTCTTTGCCTTTGTCCAGTCCTTCGATGAGACCGTCGTCGCCATTTTCATCTCGGGACGCAACGCCGAGACCCTGCCGCGCAAGATGTTCGATTCCATTCGTCAGGAAGCCGATCCAGTGATTGCGGTGATCTCCACGCTCCTCTTCGTGGCGGTGCTCCTGGCACTGGTGGCGCCGGCAGGTTTGAAGGGCATCCGGAAACGACTGCAGGCGCGCACACCGCCAGCCGCGATCACCACCGGTCGCTAACCAGGGAATTCTGATGAACGGATATCTGCAGATCAATGGTGTCACCAAGAGGTTCGGCGACTTCACCGCTCTCGAGAAGGTGGATCTTTCAGTCGAGAAGGGCGAGTTTGTCACCTTCCTTGGTCCCAGCGGTTCCGGAAAGACGACGACGCTGATGATCATGGCCGGCTTCGAGAAGGCGACGCATGGAGACGTGCTCATCGAGGGTCGCTCGATCTCGCGCTTGGCGCCGCACGAACGCAACATCGGCATCGTCTTCCAGAACTATGCGCTTTTCCCGCATAAGACCGCGGCGGAGAATGTCTACTTTCCGCTCCAGATGCGCGGCGTAGGGAAGGCGGACGGACTGCGCAGGGCGAAGGAAATGCTCGATCTCGTCGGACTTTCCGGCATGGCCGAGCGATATCCGAAGGAACTCTCCGGTGGTCAGCAACAGCGCGTCGCGCTGGCGCGGGCCCTCGTCTTCGAACCCTCGCTGTTGCTCCTGGACGAGCCGCTCGGCGCGCTCGACAAGAACCTGCGCGAGCAGATGCAGATCGAGATCAAACGCATTCAGCGAACGCTCGGCGTCACGACCATCTTCGTCACGCACGACCAGTCCGAGGCAATGTCGATGTCGGACCGTATCGTCGTGTTCGAAAAGGGCAGGATCGAACAGGCCGCGACACCGCTGGACATCTATCATCGTCCCAAAACAAAGTTCGTCGCCGGATTCGTCGGCGAGAGCAACCTCGTCCCCGCGAAGGTCAGCGATGCCGCGGCGGGCGTCGCCGTGAGTCCTGCGCTGGGCCCTTGCGACTTCGAACCGGCAGAAGGAATTTCTGCAGGAGATGACCTGACCCTTCTCATCAGGCCCGAGCACATCCGGCTCTCGCGCCAGCCGCTCGAGGGACGCCAGAACGCCTCAATGCTTGTCGATACGATCGTCAACTACGGTGACAACGCCCTGGTGATCGGTCGCGTCGGCGATCTTCCGATGCGGGTGCGCGTCCTGGGAGCGGACGTCGTAGTCATCCGGGAAGGCGAGAACTGCTGTATCAGTTGGCCGCCCGAGGCCGTCTTTGCGATTCCCGACCTGCCTGGCCGTTGAACTGTTGAAGCTGGATCCGTTGCGCGCTTCCGTCTTTGGAGGCGGAAGACCTATCTTCAGGTGATCTGCATCAGCCGGTTTCCCCACAGAACGGGCACTGCCCAGTCGCCGTAGAGATTGATGTGGGAGGACCGTTGACGGCACGATCCAATTCTCACGTCAACAACCTCGCGCAGCCGCTTCCCTCAGGCAGGATACGGGGCCGCATCTTCAGGCTCTTCGCGATCCGAGAAACGCAGGTAAGCGTCGAGCTCCGCTCGGATATCCTCGGCCAGGCTGTCGGCATGCAGGGTTCGTGCGTAAAACAGCGTGAAATATATCACCTTGAGCGTTGTCACGAGCCGCTCGAACACAGCTGATAAGAGCCTTCCGACAAGGATGCAGATAAACAATGGCAGCCAGTTGAACCGGGTTTCGGCCGTGATTGGAAGATACTGCAGCACCTCCGCCGGTAACAGGTCGCCGAACACTCCCGCCCCGAACGCCATCGGCAGCACCGGCGCCAGGACAGTTCCGGCAATGATGCCAAACACCGCCATCAAGACGTATAGCGGAGCGGCTATCGAGGCGACCAGCCGCCCGAGAATATCGATGCCGAAGACGCCCATCAGCGTCTCGGGCACGTTTTCCCGCGCCGCCTTGAGCCGGCTCATGCCATCGCGAAATCCAACGCCCTCAATCGCAAAAGCCGGCAGGAGAAAATGGTTGATCATGTCCCAGCCTTCGGTCAGTGCCGAAAGTAGAAGCCGGTTGATCATGCCCTTGTTTCCGCGTCGGCGTTGCCGCGCAATCCAGGCAGACCCCATGTCGAGCAGCGCCAGGATACGTGCCTGGGGTTTTAGATCGGAGACGCGTTGCGCCGCCTCCGCGCCGTCCCGGTCGCGTCCTGCGGCCGTTTCGAAAACAAGCCAGCTCAGCGCCAGCTCCTGGCGGTTGTAGTAAAAAAACTTGTAGACGAAGAGGGTCACCGAAAGCGCCAGAAGAGCCATCCCAGTCCCGTCCGCGTCTACAAGGAATCCCCACATCGCGGCGAAAAACGCGGTGGCGGGCAGGAGGGCGTAGACGGCCATGCGGATGGGAGGGCCAAAGATGTCCCGGTCGCGGTTGGTGATCGTGGCGGTGTGCTTGAGCAGATAGGCGAGATGCATGAACCGCTCGCTCAGCGCCGGGCGTTCGAACTTATCTTTCATGAAATCCCCTTTGGTGGCTGATTTTTTGGCATTCCTTGGCTGCATTCGATCTTGGGGCGGCGTTGCTTCTTGCCTTGGAAACAGGGCGCACCGGGCCATTGCGCCGAGCCGGTGCACCATGATTTCCAACGATCGCCCGCCATTCCATCCTCAGTGCTGCGCCGGAGAGCCGCCTTTCTCAATAGGGCGGAAAGAACAGGGCCGCCCCGTTCAACTGAAGGGGTTGCCGCGAGAGCGAAGGCGGCCGTTTATCAAGCTGTCGCGAGCGTATTAAGGATTGGCGCCACGAGATCGACCTGCCCATGGCGTAGATGCGGTGGGCCAGCTTGTCATTCAAAGGAAACCCACCTGCGGGCGCGTCCTCGGTTTTTCGAGAAGCTGCCGCGATGTCTGACCGGGATCGAAGCCTGCTCTTCCTCGCATTCTGGGCGAGCGAGCTGACCGCACGAGGACCGCCACCCAAACCATCAGGGACGGTCGAATTTGATCCAACGCTTCTATGGGCACCCTGTCCGCATTCACGGGTTGGCCACAGCAGGGGCAGACAGAAGTCATACGGCCATTCCGGCGATCCAATGCAACTTTCCGCCTATTGCGGTGTTCGGATGTTGAGCAGAGATCGCTGCCGAGGAATCGCCGAAATGGATGCCTATCAGTTCGACCTGCCTGTGCGCCTCGTCCTGCAGCCGGGTCAGCCGGTCATCGAGATCTACAGCGCCGAAGAAGCTCTCGATCTTCTGATGACATGGCCAGTGCAAGACGGGCCGCTCTATCAACGGGCCATGGATAGCTGTGTCGCCGCGATCGCCGGCACGGGCACGCTGGATGAAGCGCGACGAGCCTTCACCAATGTTGCGAGGGTCACGAAAGTTCTGGCGAAGGACGTGCCGCTCGACAGCCTCTACGAGGGCGAGCGGCTGAAGCAGGAGCTTGGCGGCGAGGACGCATATTAGTTCGTTCCCCGACGGATCTATTTACAATTTATACCCATTGATCCACACATTGCTTGAACCTTTCGAGCCAATACCCGTTTATCGGCTGGTTGGAGGGACAGTAATGCGTATGTTCAAGACGCCTGTAGTGGTCGAACCCGGCGTATTGGGGCGGTTCAGGATTGTGACCGGACCGGCTGACGCCTTGAAGGTCATGCACACACAATGGCCTGAACGAGAAACCGAGAAATACAAGAAGGCGCTGACGGCCTGTCGCGAGGCTGCAGCTGGAAAAGTTCCGCCGCACGTAGCGCGAAGCAGCTTCGTCGCAGCGGCGCGCTCCGTGCGCATCCTCGTTCTGCCGGAAGAATTCCGCAGGTACACCATCGGATCGATCGACCCGCTGCAAGCGTCCCGCGAGGCCGGTCGGCGCTACTGAATGCATCACGCAACCCTCCCGTTGGCTGGCTCGCAAAACGAGCGCCAGGGATGGCATGAACGACGAACGTTGCCTGTCAGGCTGGCAGGAGGTCGACATCACCGCGGCGGCTGCCTTGGGACCGGATCCGGTCTGACAGCTTCTAAATGGCAAAGTGAAATAGCTGCTCGCCCTCAGCTGATGTGGCGTGCCAGTCGCCGCCCTCCCGCGGGCCTATCACATTGCTCTGGCGCAAAATGGTGACATCGAGCCCTTTGGAACAACGCCCACTCGGCGCAGTTATCGTATAGATGGCAGAGGATCCTAGTAACCGCCTGAACTGAAGTGGACAATCTGATCGGGTTCGCAAAGCGGCGCTTGCAGATTGCCGCTGGCCGACCAGGATTATGGGTCCGGTTCGCCGTCCGAAAATCGTTGACTGACTGGTTCACGACGGGAGTACCCGTCGCCAGAGGAGACGGACCATGAAACATGCAGTCGTAGCGGGACTGGGAATGCTGGCACTTTCGACCGGTCTTGCACCCGCCCAAGAAGGTGAGGCACCTTCAGATTGCCGGCAGCGGATCGAGGGTGTCGCAGATAAGATCCCCGATCTGCGCAACAACCCCGATGCTGCAGCCGAAATGGGACTTAGGGAAGAGCAGTTGCAGGCAGCTTTGGCCGCGCTCGATGCTGCGCGTATCGTGGCTTTCGATTCCGGCCGCTGCGATACCATGGTCGAAGCGGCAGAGGCGATGCTGGAGCGGTCGGAGGAAACCTTGTCGACGACACCCGATGGCCCGGCACGCGATGCGATGGGCGATCCGCCCGTTAATCCGACCCCCACCCCAGGGGAGGGGACCGAACGTCAAGCTGCCGCGAACGGCGATTCCGGGGCAGGCATAGGGGAAGAACGCTGGGAACCCCTTCCGTCGCCAACTGATGAGAGCCTGGAAAACTGGGCCGAGCGGGTGAGAAGCGCACGCGAAGCGGAGCGGCGTGAAAGCCGCGCCGCCTCAGCGGAGGAGAATGGCGCACAGAGCATTCCGGACGAGCTTAGAGGTGGTGAGGAAAGGAAAGGGCGTGAGAGCCGCACGGCCGAGCGTCAGCGAGCCCAGCCGCCGGAAAGCCGACGGGAACGCGAGATACTGGATCGCAGCGCCGTGCGACGGACACTGGAGAGGGCCGAGAGGGCGCTGCCCACGGCAGATTTCGAGACCTATGCCTATGGCTTGGACGATGGCCAGCGCGTCTTCGAGTTTGCGGGGATCGAGCGTGAGAGCGGACGGCGTGTAGAAGTCGATGTGACGGCTGGCGGTAGTATCCAGGAGATAGAGGAGACGATCCCGCTCGAAGTCGTTCCTAGCGACGTCCGTCAGGCCGTTCGGGAGGTGGTCGGCCGCTTCCGGGTTGAGCGGACGGAGCGAAGCCTGCGCCCAAGGGGCGAGATATTCTACGAGTTTGACGGTCGCATCGCCACGGGCCGCCCGCTTTCCATCGAGATTCGATCCGATGGCGCTAAGCTGATGATCGAAGAGCGCTCGCGCGGCTGAAAGATATCCGGTGCCGGGCCTCTTGCGGCTCCGGTGCCGGGTCTCCTGCGGCGCAGACCTCCTCGCTGGCGCAGCCGAAGGCGCGTGGCTGACGGATGTCTTCCGACGCCCACTTCGGACGTTGAGAACGTTTCAGTCCGCTGCTCGATCAGTAGGTGTAGATGGTAAGCGCACCATCTGGTTCCCGCTGAGCGGCGATGGCGCTGTCGATGACATCCTCGGCCAAGTCGAGATCGGTGGCGGCAAGTTCGGCGCGAAGCTCGTCGATCCGCTCCTGATTGTCGCTTATCGCCGACTCGAGTTCCTCGCGGTCTTCACCGGTCACGATTTCATCGAGGGCAACGACATTGACGGGTGCGTCGCCGGCGACCACGCTGAACTCGATCATGCCCTCGCCGATCATCGTGAGTACCGTGTCGATCTCGGCTACGCCCGTTGCCATCGTGGTTCCGGCGTCCACCTCCGTTCCGGAGGATTGCTCGGCTGCCGGCTTCGCACCACTCTCCTCGGCCATGGCTGGCAACCCGGTGAGGGCGGCGATGAGCAGTGGGGTCGACAGAAGCGCTGTGAACCTGGTCATGACTATTTCCTCTCCTCGTTTGAGCCTCCCATACGAACATGGTTTCTCGGCGATTGTTCCGCTGGCTTCGAAGCTCCAGCGCAGTTCCATCGGCTGACGATCCAGTCCTGATCAAGGCGTAGACGTCGACGGAATTGAGTGAATGACCATTCAAAGCGGAACTTGGTCGCATCACTCCACATGCGATGCAGGATGACGGCTAGCTTGCGGCCGACAGCGACCCGGGCTCTCGACATGCCGCGCCGCTTGGCGAGGTTCATGCCCCACGCTCGGAGGCTCGACCACGTCTGGCGAGGGTCCGGCTACTCCTAGAATTCAGCTTTCGGCGCCTCCAGAAGAGTTTCAAAGGAATAGCCGAGGTCGACCAGCGAGCGGCGCGGGCTCCAATCTACCGCCTCGTCGGGGAAAGGCACCGCGACCAGTTCCGGCATCTGCGACAAGGGTTCGGGCCGGATCACCAGAACGAAGACTTCTCCCTCTTCCATAAAGGCGTCCTGGATGAGGCCGAAGGCCTCTGGCCCGTCCTTTCCCTCGATCCGCGCCGGAGCACCGAGCAGGCCGGTGGCGAGCCATGCGCCGCCGGTCACGGCGACCTCTTCGCCGACTTCGCGCATCTCGTTTGCCGCATCCTCCGGGGTAAGAACGAGCTCGGGAATAAATTCGTCTTCCTCATCCACCGGAACCAGAATCCCGGCTATGCCGTCGGCGGGGGTGTTGGGCACCACCTCTTTCCATGGGATGCTCACCTGCGTTTCCCATATGCCATCGATCTTAGCAATCACGGAAAGGATCTGCCCCTCCGGGGCGAACACGAGATCCGTGACCTCGCCGATCTCCTCGCCGTTTTCGCCATAGACCAGGTTCTGCTCGACGATCTCGCGGAGGCTGCGATACTCGACCGAGCGGAGGAGGACCCCGTATTGATCCTCAGTCATCCTCGCGACTTCAGCCCGACTATCCGTCTGGCCATGCGCCAGGGGCGCTGCGGAAGCACATAGCCCGAGAGCCAGGAAGGCGGGACCAAGGCGTCTCCAATACATGCTGCCTCCTTTGAGAAAAGCGGGCTGCCGTCGTCAAAACCGTGCAGGGCCCTGTTGGTTCCGGTGGCCGGCATTGTCCGCTGGCGAGCGGGCCTGCGACACCGCCGAGCTGATCACGCTTTCGGCCGCCTCGATATCACCCGGCTCGGGCGGCGGCGCTGCGCGGGTCTCGGCCAAATCCGGGCGGTGGCACAGATCCGCGACCACCGGCCAGTGGTCGGATCCGAATGCCGGACCGCGGTCGAAGCCCGTGACGCCCAGTTCGCGCGTGGCGAGGATGTGATCGATAGGCCAATAGAAGATCGGCTTCTGTGCGTTGTAACTTGCCAGATAACCGCGCCCGGCACGCGGATCGAGGAGGCCGCCGATGCGCAGCATCCTGCGCAAGACGGGCTCCCAGGGGACAGCATTGAAGTCGCCGGCGACCACCGTGGCTCCCGTGCTCTCGCGCGCCGCAGTCGCGGCCAGCATGAGCTGGGCATCGCGCATGACCGAGCTCTGGAACGGCCGGGGCGGCCGCGGATGCAGCCCGTAGAACAACACGGTTCCACCGGTAGGCATTCCGACCTCCGCCCTGATGGCGGGGACACCATCGCTGACTGGAAATAGGATCTCTGATTCCACCAGGGGATGCTTCGAGAAAAGATGCATGCCGAAATAGGCTCGCGCCCCGGCGACCTGCTGGACCGATCCTGCAAAGGCGGGCTTCAGCGTCGCAAGCTGCTCATCCCACCATGCGTCGGTCTCGACGGCAAGGAGCAGGTCGGGATCATAGCCGCGCACGATGCGGAACAGCGCGTCGGCATTCTCGAGCCTGCCATTCACGTTGACCACGAGCACACGCAGCCGGGATTCCTCGGGGCATTCCGCCACGGCGACGGCGGTTTCCTCTCCAAACGGCAGATAAGGAGCGAGCTTGGAGGCGTTGTAGACGATCGCCGCCAGGCCCACGGCGGCGGCGACCCAGGCGAGCGGCCGGCGGGGCGAGGAGATCAGCAGAATCGCGGAAGCGGCGATCAGCACCAGAAGAAGGTGCAGGCGGGTGAAATCGAGGCCCGTGATCCACCAGTAGTTGGCCGGAATCAGCGGGATCAGCGACAGCGCGCTGGCCAGGAGGACAAGGACGAATGCAAACCCGAAGAAAGCTTTTCTCAAGCTTTTCTCCTGTTGTTGGACCACAGGCGCCTTGTGCGCGGGCCGCCCTGCTCGCCACTGCGATCGCTCGGGAGGCTTCTCAGCGCTACTGCGCCGAGATTGTGCAAGAAAAAGTGCCGCTCCCGATCAGGGGCCTGGCCTGCTGGCCGGTGATCCGCAACCCGGCCGTGCCGGTCAGAGTCCCATAGCGGCCGAGCCCCTCCGCCTGTGCACCGGGTCTCACCTCGAACCGACAACACGACGCAGCGGCTCTTCACGCACCCGCTATCTTCTATAACAACGGGTGAGCGGCAATGTTTCCATTCGCGCACAAAAAGAGGCCGACTCTTGCCGGCCTCTTTGCAGCGAAGGGAGATCACTCCCCGAATGTGTCATAATCGAACGGCTCGGCCTGGGCGACGTCTTCCTCGCCGTACGGCATGTCGTAATAGGGGCCCGGCCCTTGCGCATAGCCATAATAGGGATAGGCGTAATAGGGATCGCCCAGCCCGTAGCCCGGGCTCGGGTTCACCACCACCGCCGCGAGTTGCCCATCACGGATGACAAGGTCGTTGACATAGCCGAAATCGGCGTAGCCGAGCTCCGCTTCGTCGTCGCGGATGCGGGCGTAATCGCCGATCAGATCGGTCGCGCGGAAGGCGTTCGGGCCGGTCACCAGATCGTCCTCCACGGTGGCGGTCTCCTGGGCCGCGCCTTCGGCGGTCAGATAGCCGGTCTTGAAGACACTGTAGTCCTCGGCGTTCTCCTCGGTCACCGGGATAGTGATTTCACCTGCCGAATACTCGACCTCGTCCCAGGGCACGTTCACATGGGTGTCGAACATATCCAGGAAGCCGCCGAGCTCCGCGACGACGGACAGCACCTGGCCGTCCCGGGAGAAGACCACGTTTTCGATGCTGCCGATCTCATCGCCCGTGGGGCCGAACACCTCGGCCTCGTCCAGCAGGAACTCCACGCTGATGCCGTCGGCATAAAGTTCGTCGGTCGCCCAGTTGGGCAGAGCGATGACTTCCTCCGGGGTGATGGCATCCTGCCCGATCGCTGCCGTCTCCTCGCCACGCTCGACGTCGGTCGCCTCGGTATCCCCGGTATCCGCGGCAGCGGTCTGCTCGCCGGCGGTGATCCGGTCGTCCTCGAACGCCGCATAATCGTCTTGGCTGAGCGCGTCGTCCCCGTCGCGGTCATAGACGTCGAACAGGGCCACATGGAAGGCTGTCCAGTCGACACCGTCCTCGCCGGCGTTAAAGCCGGCCATCGCGTCCGTCTCACGCAGGCCGGAGGTGAACTCGTCCCGGCCTATCACATCATCGTCGCCGGCAATCTCGCCGAAGGCAGGCTCCACATCATCGCCGAACCAGGCCGTATAGCCGTTTCGGTATTCCTCTTCGCCAAGGTCGCCATCGGCATCGGTATCCCAGGCGGCGAAGAGGCCGCCATAGAGCTCGTCTTCTGTAATGCGCTGGTCGGCGTTCTGGTCCCATGCCTGAAACGCGCCGCGACTAACCTGTTCGAACTCCGCTTCCGACAGTTCCAGATTGCCGTCCGCGTCGATATCGCTGAAGGTATACTGCGCTGCCGCCAAGGCCGCCGCGGGCGCCAGAGCGAATATCAGGGCCGCCGCTGTTGAAGTCTTCAACGCCTTCATGTGAATCTCCTTTCGTTACTTTCCGTCATCCCTCGTGTACGCAACGGAACAGGCGAGCTGCCGCGTTGTTCCGTTGGGTAAAGGAAACTCTTCCGGACGGTCCGCATTGTTGGAAAATCTTACCAACCGTCTCGGCCGCCGCGAGTGGCCGATCGTGCTCGCACTGCTCATACCCGCGGCCGCCCTGTGGGGCTTCGTCGAGCTTGTCGACGAGGTAGCCGAGGGCAGCACGCAGGCTGTGGACCGCATGCTGCTGCTCGCTCTGCGCAATCCCGCCGACACGACCGAGCCGCTCGGCCCCGCATGGCTGGAAGAGATGATGCGCGACTTCACCGCACTTGGCGGAGTCGGAGTCCTGACGCTGATAACCCTTGCCGCGGCTGGCTATCTCTTCATGCTCTCCAGGCCGAAGGCCGGGCTCGCCGTCATCCTGGCCGTCGGCGGGGGCATCCTTCTGAGCACCGTGGTGAAGATGGTCATCGACCGGCCGCGGCCCGATCTCGTGCCGCACGGCTCGTATGTCGCCACGGCCAGCTTCCCCAGCGGCCATTCCATGATGGCGGCGGTGGTCTACCTGACGCTGGCCGTCATGATCGCACGTGTGCGCCCGCGCTGGACGACGAAGGCCTACGTCCTTCTCTGGGCTGTCCTTGTCACGCTCCTCGTGGGCATCAGCCGGGTCTATCTCGGCGTCCACTGGCCGACCGACGTTCTGGCAGGCTGGACCGTCGGGTCCGCCTGGGCCCTCCTTTGCTGGCTCGCCACCTTGTGGCTCCAGCGCAAGGGCAATCTGGAGAGCGATGTCGGCTGATCCTGTGGGGCTCCAGGAACGCCCAGGATCCCTTGAACGGCTCAGCCCGCCTTGGCTTCTATTCCAGCGCTATCCGCCAGGTCGCGGGCTCTGGCGAACTGCTCCCGCAGCATCGGCAGGGTCTCTTCCGCGAACACCGCGAGTTCGCCGCCTTTCTGCGAATAGTTATTGAACATGGCGATAAGCTCAGGCAACTGCTCGAGCTGCATCTCGATATAGAGCTCTTCGAGCCGCCCTGTCTCGGCGCGTTCAAGTTCCGCCACCTTTCGAAGGTGGCTGGTTTCCATGATGCGAGGCATCTCGCCCTGCGAGATCCCTTCCAACTGGGCGAGGCGGGAGACCTCGGCGAGAAGGTCTTCGTAGGTGTCGGCCGTGCGGTTAGCGAAACGCTTTATATCCTCGCCATCGGCTTCTCTGGCCACCAGCCGGCTGGAATCCATTTGGAAAACGCTCCACGCCACGGACATCCGTGCGAACTCCAGAGGCGTGTTCACCGTTTCAGCTTTCGGCGACTCCTGCGGAATGTCGGCAACCTGCGCGGCCACGGGCCCCGCAAGAGCGATCAAGAGCGCCGAAGACACGGCAATGGGCAAACGGTTCATGGCAGGCTCCTTTCGGTCGACCAAAACATCCCCGCTGCGGGCATGGTTCCCAGAAAAGCGACAAAGGGACGGCTGTTGCAGGTCAGGGTGGATGAGGCGGGCGCATCGGCAGGCGTTCTCCTCACGCCTGGCTTGTCCTGGACAGGCTTCTCGGCGCGCGTCATCCCGGAACAATAGCGGCTGTCGCCGGTTTCGGTCCAGGTTGAAGGGGGACAGCACGGCGATGTTGAAGTTCTTCAAGGCGGGTATCGCCATCGCGGCATCGTTGGCCTGCTTGAGCACCGGTCAGGCACAGGAGGCGGTGGAAGGACAGGCACAGGAGCCGGCAAAACCCGATATCGAAAACGGGCAGGCGATTGCAGTCGGCACCTACAACGTCTCTCCCGGAGGCGCATGCTTCCGCTGTCACGTCATGGACGGCGCAGGAGACAGTGTAGCCGGCTTTCCGCGGCTGACGGACCAGGCGTATGAGTACATGGTCGAATCGCTGAAGGCCTTCGCCTCGGGCGACAGGCCGAGCGAGATCATGCAGCCGATCGCCTCCGCAATGAGCGAAGAGGAGATGCGCGACGTCTCCGCCTACTACGCCTCGCGCGAGGAGGCGCCTTACCCGCCGCCGCCCGACGTGGATCCGGAAGTGCTGCAGGAGGGCGCCCTCTTGTCCACGATGGGTGCGCCCGATGAAGGCATCCAGGCCTGCGTCAACTGTCACGGGCCGGAGGGCATCGGCATGCCGCCCACCTATCCCTTCATCGGCGGCCAGTATGCGACCTACATCAGGCAGCAGCTCCAGCTCTTCAAGCAGGGCGAGCGCCGCGGTGAGGAGCTCGGCGTGATGGCCTATATCGCCGGCCTTATGACCGATGAGCAGATCGAGGCCGCGGCGCAGTATTTTGCATCGCTGCGGCCGGAAAACGTGACGCCGGAGCAGGCGGAAAGGCCGGTCGCCGAGGTAACACCCCAGCTCGGGACCGCCCCCATACCCGACGATATCCTCGGAGTTGAATGACATGACGCAGATTGCGCGCGCAGCACTGGCCGGCATTCTCGGCTTCACCCTCGCAGCGACGGCGGCGGCAACCGGCGCCACGCTGGCGCAGAACCAGGAGAACGTCGTCGAGCCGGCTTCGCCCCAGGTTGAGATCGGCCCGCAGGCACGCGACGAAACCAATGAATATGGCTGGCCGACCGACTACGTCGCTCAGGTGGGAGCCGGCGTTACGCTCGGCTCGACCACCGGATACAGCGGCCCCCCGGAGCCGGGCGGGGGCCGCCAGGAGATCACGCTGCCCCCGTTGCCGGGCGCCGATCTCTGCGACCCATGGGAAGGCACGGACGCATACCCCTTCTGCATGGAGAAGGTAGTCCAGTAACAGCAAAGGGAGGAAGGACCATGGACAAGCTATCGCGCAGGAACCTTTTCAAGGTGGCCGGCGGCGCCGGAGCGGCAGCGGCCGTTCCGCATGGCTTCACCGTCCGCAAGGCGGAGGCGCAGACCGGCGTGGAGGCGCCGGTGGTCGCCCCGTCCGAAAGTTCGGCTGCGCCGGCGCATGCCGGCCACGACGACGTCCTCTTCTTCTTTACGACGGAGGAGGCGCGCTTCGTGGAGGCGGCCGTCGACCGGCTGATCCCGGCCGATGAGGAATGGCCGGGCGCTGTATGGGCCGGCGTCGTCAACTTCCTCGACCGGCAGCTTGCCGGCGCCTATGGTGCCGGGGCGCGGATGTATCTCGAGGGGCCTTGGGAACTGGGCGTGTCGCAGCAGGGCTATCAGCTTCCCTACACGCCGGCAGAGCTTTTCCGCATTGGTATTCAAGAGGTGCGCGACTGGTTGGCGGAGCACGAGGGCGAGACGGAGTTCTGGGACCTGTCTGTGTCCCGCCAGATCGAAATCCTCCAGATGCTGGAAGCGGGCGCGATCCCGCTGCCGTCCATGCCGAGCTCGGTCCTCTTTGAGACGCTGCTTGCCACTACGGTCGAGGGCTGGTTCGCCGACCCGGCCTATGGCGGCAACCGGGAAATGGTCTCATGGCGGATGATCGGCTTCCCGGGCGCCTATGCCCAATATGTCGATCTGGTCACCGAATACGGTCGGCCCTACGAGCGGCCGCCCATGAGCATGGCCGAGGTGGCGCGCTCGCACGATCACCACGGCAAGCACTAGGAGGGGAAAGTGGCTGTACGAATGAAACCGGTCGATGTTGCGCTGGTGGGAGGCGGCGCCACGGCGGCGATCCTGGGCAAGGAGCTGGCGGAAGCCGGCTATTCGGTGGTGGCGCTGGAGCGCGGCCGTATGCGCCGGACCGTTCCCGACTTCCAGTCGCCCTATATGCATGACGAGCTCAAATACTCCGTGCGTCATGCGCTCATGCAGGATCCGAGCACCCAGACGCTCACCTTCCGCAACTTCGTCGGACAGAAGGCGCTGCCCATGCGCCAGCTCGGCTCCTTCCTCCCCGGGACGGGCGTGGGCGGAGCGATGGTGCACTGGAACGGCCAGACCTGGCGTTTCCAGCCTGAATCCTTCGTGCTGCGCAGCTGGGTCAATGAGCGCTACGGGGAAGACTTCCTCCCCGATGACCTCACCATCCAGGACTGGGGCATCACCTATGATGAGCTGGAGCCGCACTACGATTTCTTCGAGAAGATCTGCGGCACCGCCGGCATCGCCGGCAATGTCCGTGGCGATATCCATGAAGGCGGCAACCCCTTCGAGGGCCCGCGCAGCGACGCTTATCCGAACCCGCCGATGAAACAGGCCTATGCCGGCGCCCTGTTCGAAGACGCGGCGACGGATCTCGGCTATCATCCTTTCCCGGTCCCGTCCTCGAACGTGACGCGGCACTACACCAATCCCTACGGCGCCAAGTTCCAGCCCTGCATGTATTGCGGCTTCTGCGAGACCTATGGCTGCGAGCACTTCGCCAAGGCCAGCCCGCAGGTTGCGATCCTGCCCTTTGCGCTGGCCAACGACAACTTCGAGCTCAGGCCGCACTGCTATGTGACGCGTATCGAGTGGGATCGCGGATCGAACGAGGCAACCGGCGTCACTTATATCGATTCGCGCGGCCGCGAGATCTTCCAGCCCGCGAACATGGTGGCGCTCTGCGCTTTCGCACACCACAATGTCGTCCTGATGCTGAATTCCGGCATCGGCACGCCCTACGATCCCGTCACCGGGGAAGGGACCGTCGGCCGCAACTACACCTACCAGACCATGTCCGGTGCGAGCGTCTTCTATCCGCCAGAGGTGCGGCTCAACCCCTTCATGGGCGCGGGCGCCCTCGGCACGGCGATCGACGATTTCAACACCGGCAGCTTCGACCATTCCGAACTGGGCTTCGTGGGCGGCGCCTATATCGCCGCCTACACGACGAGCGGCCGGCCAATCCACCGCCATCCGGTACCAGAGGGCACGCCGCGCTGGGGTGCGGAGTGGAAGAAGGCCGTGCAGCGCCATTACAACAGCACCGCCACGCTGACGGTGCACGGCTCCTCTATGCCGCACAGGGGCAATTATATCGGCCTCGATCCGACCTATACGGATGCCTTCGGCCAGCCGCTCGGGATGATCACCTTCGACTTCCCGCACAACGACCGGCTGATGTCGCGTTATGTGACCGGCAAGGCCTGGGATATCGCTCGCGCCATGGGCGGAGAACAGATCTCCGTCGGCTGGCTCGACGATCACTACTCCATCGTCCCCTATCAGACGACGCACAACACCGGCGGCGCGATCATGGGCACCGACCCGACCAAGAGCGTCGTCAACAAATTCCTGCAGTCCTGGGACCTGCACAATCTCTGGGTTATGGGCGCCTGCGTCTTCCCGCAGAATGCCGGCTACAACCCGACCGACACGGTGGGCGCGCTCGCCTATTGGGCCGTCGACCACATGATCAACGACTACCTCCCCGACCCGCGGCCGCTGGTGCCGACATGAGGAACGGCCGGGCTCTCCTCCTCGTCGGGCTTGCGGCTGCCGGATCCGGCCTCTCCGCCGCCATTGCGGCGGGGCCGGACATCAATCACGGCCGCTGGGTGGCGACGGGCGGCTTTTATGAAGAGGCCGGGGGACTGGCCTGCGCCCGCTGTCACAGCCTCGACGGATCGGGCGACAGCAGCGGCGCCTTTCCGCGGCTGACGGACCAGAGCGCCTGGTATCTCTACAAGACGCTCAAGGATTTTGCGGCCGGGCTGAGGCCCAACGAGGTGATGCAGCAGGTCGCGCGCCAGCTCACGGATGCCGAGATGGCGGACGTTTCGGCCTATTACGCGGCGATCGAAGACGCACCCTATCCGCCGCGACCGCAGGCAGACCAGCAGGTCGTCCAGATCGGCGGCGCCATTGCGGCGATAGGCGTGCCCGACCAGGGTGTGCCGGCCTGCGTGAGCTGCCACGGGGACGACGGCCTCGGCGCGCCGCCGATCTATCCTTATCTGGCCGGCCAGTTCGCGCCCTATATCGAGCACCAGCTCATGCTGTGGAAGGAGGGCCGGCGCGACGGCGATCCGCTCAACATCATGGAGTTCATCGCCCGAAACATGACGGACGACCAGATCCGCGCCGTGGCGCTCTATTTCGCCTCGCTCAGGCCGCAGGAGGTCACGCCAGACGAGGAGCTTTACCTGACGCTGGAGGAGACGGAGTTCGCGCCGGCGGACAGGGCGGAGCAGGGCAGCGACAGCGGGGGCGATCGGGGCGGTGCAACCAATGACGATGGTCAGGAAGCGGAGGATGCCGACGAGTCCGGCCAAACGCAGGATGGATTACAAAACGGGACCAGCGCCACGCAAGGCCAGGGGCAGGAAGGTCGAAGTCAGCCAGAGGAGGGCCAGCCAGCGCCCGGGCCGGAGAACGGAGGCGGGCGCGAATGAAGGCATGCCCACGCGCCGCCGGCGTTGCCGTGATGGTCATCGTGCTTGCACTCGCTGGCTGCGAGGAATCGGCAATTCCGCAGGGAATGCGCATCATCGATGGTAATCCGGAGCGAGGGGCCTTGCTTATCCGCGAGTATGGCTGCCCGACCTGTCACACGATTCCCGGCATCCGCTCGGCGAACGGCATTGTCGGTCCGCCGCTCGACCGGTTCGCGCTGCGCGCCTTCATCGCCGGCAGACATGCGAATACGCCGGACAATCTCGTGCACTGGATCATGGATGCGCCTGACATGGCTCCGCATACGGCCATGCCCGACATGGGCATATCCGAGGACCAGGCCAGGCACATCGCCGCCTATCTTTATACGCTAAGGTGACGCGGATGGACTGGCGCACAACATCCCAGACCGACTCGCCGCTGTTCGGCAGGCTGGACGGCATCCAGAGCGTGCTCGATCCGCACAGCCCGCAAGCCGAGGCGATCCTTTCCCTGGGCAATTGGATCTTTGCCGGGGGCACGCTGATCTTCATCATGGTGATGAGCCTTCTCGCCTTTGCCATCCTGAGCCGCCGCCGGCACACGCCGTTGCGTAGCACCACCTTCATCGCCATCCTGGGCTTTGTCTTCCCCGCCGTCACGCTCGGCGTCTTGATGGTGTTCACGATCATCGTCAGCCTGCGCATATCCGAGGCGCCGGGCGAGGATGCGCTGCGAATCCATGTGACGGGGCACATGTGGTGGTGGGAGGTTGTCTACGAAGGGCCCGACGGTCAACCGGTCGAGACCGCGAATGAGCTGCATCTGCCACAGGGCAGGCCTGTCGTCATCACCGTGACGACGTCCGACGTCATCCACAGCTTCTGGATTCCCGGGCTGGCCGGCAAGATCGACATGGTTCCCGGCCACGTGAACACCGTTTCCTTCACGCCGACGAAGCGCGGCCTCATGCGCGGCCAGTGTGCGGAGTTTTGCGGCGCCCAGCATGCCAAGATGGCCTTCTACGCCGTCGTCGAGCCGCAGGAGCGGTTCGAGGAGTGGCTGGCGCGCCAGGCAAGTCCCGCGCGGGAACCGATCGTGGATCTCCACGAGGCGGGCAGGACCGCCTTTCTGGAGCAGGGCTGCGGCAGCTGCCACGCGGTCCGCGGCCTGCCTGGGGCGGAGGGCGAAATCGGCCCCGACCTCACCCATGTCGGCTCGCGCCTTTCCCTGGGCGCCGGATGGCTGGACGGCTCCGTCGGCAACCTCGCAGGCTGGATCGCCTCGGCCCAGCACATCAAACCCGGCAATCGCATGCCCTCCTTCGACCGGATGGACGGGCCGACCTTGCGGGCCCTGGCAGCGTGGCTGGAGAGCCTCGAATAATGTTCAGAACGACCCGCGAACTTGATGAAGCCTCCCGCCACGATGCGGGCTTGCGGCATTTGAGGGAGGTCTGGGCGCCGCCCAAGGGGCTGTCCTGGTTCAAGGGGATCAACAACACCGTGATCGGGCTGCTCTACGTGCTGACGGGGCTGTTCTTCCTTGTCGCCGCGGGGATCCTGGCGCTCATGATGCGGGCCCAGCTCGCCGTGCCCGAGAACGACCTGCTCTCGGCCGAATGGTACAACCAGATCTTCACCATGCACGGCACGACGATGATGTTCCTCTTCGCCGTGCCGATTATGGAAGCGATCGCCATCTTCGTGATCCCGCAGATGCTGGGCGCGCGCGATCTGCCGTTCCCACGCATTTCCGCCTATGGCTATTGGGCTTACCTGTTCGGCGGGCTAATTGCGCTCGGCAGCCTTTTCTTCAAGGTCGCGCCGGCCAGTGGCTGGTTCATGTATGTGCCGCTGTCGGGAGCGGAATACTCGCCCGGCCTGGGTCCGGATTTCTGGCTGCTGGGGATCGGCTTCATCGAAGTCTCCGCCGTCGCAGCAGCCATTGAGATCATTGTGAGCGTGCTGAAATTCCGGTCACCCGGCATGAGCATGGACCGCCTGCCCGTCTTCGCCTGGTACATGCTGGTCTTCGGCTTCATGATCATGATCGGCTTTCCGCCGCTGGTGCTGGGCGACATCCTGCTGGAGGTCGAGCGTGCCTTCGACTGGCCCTTCTACGACACGGAGCGGGGAGGCGATCCGCTCTTGTGGCAGCACCTCTTCTGGCTGTTCGGCCATCCAGAGGTCTACATCATCTTCCTGCCGGGCGCCGGCCTGCTTTCGACCATCATCCCCACCTTCGCGCGCGCCCCGCTCGCCGGCTATGTCTGGGTCGTCCTTGCCGCCGTCGGCACCGGGTTCCTGAGCTTCGGTCTTTGGGTGCATCACATGTACACCACGGGCATCCCCCTGATGTCGCTCAGCTTCTTTTCGGCGGCGAGCCTCGCGGTGGCGATCCCCAGCGGCATCCAGGTCTTCGCATGGATCGCCACGATCTGGAACGGCCCGGGCATCGTGTGGCGTGCGCCGATGCTCTACGCGCTCGGCTCCATCTTCATCTTCGTGGCGGGCGGGCTCACCGGTGTAATGGTGGCTCTCGTTCCCTTCGACTTCCAGGTGCACGATACCTACTTCGTCGTCGCGCACTTCCACTATGTGTTGTTCGGCGGGGCCGTTATGCCCGTTCTGGCGGCGCTGCATTATTGGGTGCCGCTCGCCACGGGCAAACTGATGTCGGAGAGCCTCGGCCGCTGGTCCTTCGGCCTCATCTTCGTCGGTTTCAACCTCGCCTTCTTCCCGATGCATTTCACAGGATTGCGCGGCATGCCGCGGCGCGTCTACACCTATCCGGCCGAGCTCGGCTGGGACTGGCTGAACATGATCTCGACCGTTGGCGCCTTCATGGTGGCGGCAGGGTTCGTGATCTTCCTCTGGGATTTTCTTTACTGGCACCGCAAGCATGGCGCGGAGGCCGGATATAATCCCTGGAACGCGGGGACGATGGAGTGGCACACCGTGACGCCGGCCTCCAATTTCTCCCTGCGCAGTGTGCCAGTTGTCAGCTCCACCTATCCGCTGTGGGAGGAGCCTGGCCTGATGGAGCGCGTAGACCGCGGCGAATTCTACCTTCCCGATGCGTCGGAAGGAAAGCGCAAGACGCTGCGCACGGGAACGGTGATGGGCCAGCCGCAGCAGGTTCTGTTTCTGCCGCATCCCACGTGGACGCCTCTCATCGCCGCCGCCGCCACGGCCGCGTTCTTCGGGCTGGCCATCTTCAAGCTCTGGTGGTACTGCGCCGCGGCGCTCGTTGTCCTGCTTGTGTCCGGGCTCGTCTGGATGTGGAACACCGAGCCGCGGCCGGAGCCGAACCTTTACGATGCCGGGTGCGGCGAAGTCCTGCCCGTGTACGTGAACGGAAAACAGACCCACGGCTTCTGGGCGATGGCTCTCCTCCTCCTGTTCGATGCCGCCGCCTTCGCATCGCTGGTTTTCTCGGCCCTGTTCCTGTGGACAGTCAATCGCGACTTCCCTCCGCCCGTCCCGGAGGGCGGTCTTGGGTGGGCCTGGATCACCGCCGGCCTCATGCTGCTGGCGAGCCTCGTCTTCCGCCTTGGCGTGCTCGCCAACAAGCGCGGCCTCTTTCCTGGGCTGATCGCCGGGCTGGTCGTGTCAATGCCGGTGATGCTGGCGGGCGGCGCGGCACTCCTCTTCTCGCTCTTCGCCACGGAGCTGCGGCCCACCGAGAACGCCTTCAACGCAGTCTATTGGATGTTCGCCGTCTGGACCGGTTTCCACATCGTGGTCGGCATCGTCATGGTGCTCTTCATGCTCGCCCGCGCCTTCGCAGGCCTCGTGACGGCGGAGCGCCGCCAGTCCTTGATGAATGTCGAACTGTTCTGGCATTTCACCGCCGGGCTGGCGCTCATTTCGCTCGTGATGGTTCATCTCTGGCCGAGGATGATCTGACATGGCAATGAACGTCATCGACCGCGACAGCCTAATCGGCATGGTGGCCGGACCGCTGGTCTGGGCCGTGCATTTCCTGGTCTGCTACGTCGTCGTCGCCGTCGCCTGCGCTTTCGGCTTCGGAATGGCCGGCGCCGGGGAGTGGAGCGCCGTCAGATCGGTGCTGATGGTGGTGAGCGGGGTGGCGCTGGCGGCAATCGCCGTCCTGACGCTTCTGGCCTGGCGGCGCTGGTTCCAGGCTGGAGGATTCCGGACCCCCAAGGATTCAGTGCAGGTCCGGCATCAGTTTATGGCGCTCGGCGGCCTCCTGCTGTGCCTTCTCTCCGCAGTTGCGGTGATCTATGTGACGGCGCCGCTGTTCTTCCTGCCGACATGCGGGTGATCCGTTTCGGCAGCAACCATTCCGGCGCTGCCGACGTTGAGCAGTGACGGTGTGCCCATGCCACAACTCAACCTTTCGCTTGCAATCGCCGGGGCGCTGATCATCGCCATCAGCCTCGTCTCGCAGAAGATGAAGCACTATCCGGTCTCCGAGCCGATGGTGGCGGTGACTTTGGGAATCGTCGTGGGACCGGTAGCTCTCGACGTCATTGACCTGCGGACGTGGGGAGACCGGCATGCGATCATCGAGCAGGTGGCGCGGATAGGCTCGCCGTGGGGCTTATGGGCATAGGCCTGCGGCTCAGCCCAACTGACTTCCGCACGCTGGCGCGGCCCGCCGCAGTGCTGCTCACGCTCGGCATGGTCGGCATGTGGGCCTGCAGTGCCGCTCTGGCCGGCTGGATGTTCGGCCTGCCGCCGTGGACGGCCCTGCTCGTGGGCGCGGTGCTGACCCCGACGGATCCGATCGTCTCCAGCAACATCGTGACGGGAAGATTTGCCGAGGAAAGGCTACCCTCGCGCGTGCGCGCCGCTCTCAGCCTCGAATCCGGCGCCAATGACGGCCTTGCCTATGTGCTGGTTCTGCTGCCGCTCCTGGTGATCGGCGGCAGCTCCGGCGTGGCCGGCGAATGGCTGGTGACCGGCTTCCTGCTGGGCGTCGCCATGAGCGCCGTCATCGGCGCGGTCGTCGGGGCGGCAGCGGCCCGCGTGCTTGGTTGGGCGCGCAGGAAAAGCATCATCGAGAGCTACTCCGTTTTGACCTTCACGCTCGCGCTGACATTCTTCACCCTGGGTGCAGCGCGCCTGCTCGGGGGCGACGCGCTGATCTCCGTGTTCGTGGCAGGCGTGGCCTTCAACCTGATGTCGGACACCGACACCAAACAATCGGAGGAGAACGTCCAGGAGGCGATCAACCACCTCATCACGCCATCCATTTTCGTACTCTTCGGCATCGCCTTGCCCTGGCCGGAGTGGCGGCAGCTCGGCTGGGCCGTCCCGGGCTTCGCGCTCGGCATCCTGATAGTGCGCCGCCTGCCGGTCTTTCTGGTGCTCGCGCCGCTGCTGCGCGGCCATCTGCAGCGGCGCGACCTCGCCTATCTCGCCTGGTTCGGGCCGATCGGCATCTCCACCTTCTTCTACGCGCTCTTCGCGCTTTCGCGGGGTGCCGACGCGATGGTCTGGCACTTGGCAAGCGCTTCAGTGCTGGCCTCGGTCTTCGCCCACGGAGCGAGCGGGGCGCCCATGAGCAACATGATCTACGGGCGACGGAAAGAAACGCAGGGGGCGGAAGAAGAGAAGGACGCTTGAGCTGCCTACGCAGCGCACCTACAGGAAGGTATCTGACCCCGGTGATGTTCAGGTGGGGGTTCGTCATAGCGAGGCGTGCCAACCGGCCCGTCATGAGCGATCATTCTGGGCACCGGCACCTCCCCGACGCAAGAAAGGTGGCCCGCCGGCCTCGGCTGACCGGCGGGCGCAAGATGCCGGCTACATCTCCTCGACGAAGACTGTGACTTCCTTGTCGGCGTCATTCCAAACGGCGACGACCTGATCGGCCGTATAGCCCTCGGCCTTAAGCGCCGACGTGATCTTTTCATTGTTTCTGACCTGCTGGCGCACGTCTTCGAGCGCAGCGGCATGGCCCTCCCTCATCTTCGCGAAAGCTTCCGCATTGGCGCCGTT
Source organism: Nitratireductor thuwali (assembly GCF_036621415.1). Taxonomy (NCBI): domain Bacteria; kingdom Pseudomonadati; phylum Pseudomonadota; class Alphaproteobacteria; order Hyphomicrobiales; family Phyllobacteriaceae; genus Nitratireductor; species Nitratireductor thuwali. The sequence continues at coordinate 934,467 of NZ_CP030941.1, read as the reverse complement.
GGTCGGCTCCACTTCGGACATCGGGACAATATCCACCGTCGCTTCAGCTTCGATATTGTCGAGGTCGAGAAGCGTCGACGCCTCCAGGGCAGCAAATGCCTCCCCATACCCAACAGGCTCATCCTGTGCGCTGGACTGGCCGGCCATGGCGGACGCCAGAGCCAGCGTGACGGCAGCACATGTTACCCGTTTCATTCGATGCATCATCCGTCTCCTTCTCCTTGCCATCCAAGCGAGTTCCCGGCCGGACCAGAAGCTGACCGGCAGCGCTCCGTTGCACCTGGAGCTATAGTCTGCGGATTTCCGCCCCGCCCGCCTTCAGCAGCGCGATCGTATCCTTGCCGAAACCGTCGAGAAGCTGCACCTCGTCCCAGCGGGCGAAGGGCCGGCGCTCACAGATGAGTCTCGCCTTCTGCGCATCGAGCCCCGGAAGCCGCCTCAGCTGCTCGAAGGACGCTGCGTTGATATCGACCACCTCGCTGCCGCTATGCTCCAATCCTTCGCCGCTGATCGGACGGGAGGGAATGTCAGGCATATTCGCCATGCCGCTTCTCCGTTCGAAGACCATAGCCGCAACCGCCAACCTCAGCCGAATGTTCCTGTCCGAAGTTATCAATGGAACCTAACCGGCTTCGCCAGGTTCGGACGTCAGGTTCCAAAGCAATACGCGTAAGGCGATAGTCCCGTGGAGGTTTGCATGTCACATCTGCCCGCAATTCTCGTCGTTGTCGGAACGACGCTGTGCTCGGCCGTAACGGTCGTTTCGGCACAGGAAGAGGCCAGCCCAGAGGCAGCGATGACGGCAATGGAGAATATGGAAACGACGCCGTCGGAGATCAGGAATCTGGAGGAGATCGGGGAACTCCAGATCATCTCGATCGAGACGGTGGGGTCCGTCGAGGGCGAGGCGCTGCAGTCGGAGATCGATGAGCGGGCAGCGGATGTGGGGGATCTTCAGGCTGCCATCGGCGCCAATGAAGCGCTCATGGAAAAACTTCAGTCCGAGGACCCGGACTTTTCGCTGGATTCGGTCGTCGCAGCGGATATCAGCGAAGATGGCCAGCTCATCATCTATATGCTGGGGCAGGGCGCCTCCAACTGAGCCGAGGGACCATCGTCCCTGGCAGAAAAACGGCGCCTAACGGCCCGGGCGGGATCTATGCCTGTCCCGGGCGGCGCGGGCAGGCTCGCTTGCCCCGTCGCTTCGGCCTTCGACCACGCTCAGCGATGCCACGGGGGTGATCGTGAACTCGGCAACACGCCAGTCGAGCCCCAGTGCCTCGTCGGCGGCATCGTTTATGCGCCGGATGAGATCACCTTCGTCCTTCGGAACCACGAACCCTTCGCCATAAAGCACGTGGCCCGCCTCGCGCATGCGGACGTCGGCATTCTCGACCCACGACAGGCGGCAAAGCCAGTCACGCAGCCGTTCGGGCAGGTCATCCTCCCCGCCCTCGGCCGTCGTCGGACGACGATCGGCCAGGTCGCCGATCGAACGTGATGTCTGGGCGAAGCCGTCGCGCAATACGTCAAGCCCGATCAGGAGCGCTGCCGCGGCGTCCAGCCACCAGATGCCGAAGCCGATGCCGATCACCCCGATGCCGGCGGCGCCGGCGGTCAGCCAGTCTGCCTTGCGCATCTTGGCATCGGCGATCAGCGGCTTGTCGTGCAGGCGGCGCGCGAGCGGCAGCTTCAGACGGCCGAGAATGACGGAAGGTATGGCACTATAAGCAAGCGCCAGGAGTGCCGGCCAGCCGATCCAGACGGGTTCGCCGAGAATAACCATCGTGCCCATGCTGGGATGGGTCGCTTGGAACAGCTTCATCGCGGCTTCGATGATCAGGTAAAGTCCGAGGCCGAGGAGGGGCAGGGCGGATGCGAGATAGGCGATGCCGACGGCCCTGTGATAGCCGTAGGGGAAGTTCCCGTCCGGTTTGCGCCAGGCGATCGGCGTGGCTATCACCCAGGAGACCGACGGTATGATGCTGAGCATGTCCTCCAGCCATGCGGCACGCATGGCCTGGGAAGAGCCCAGCACGAAGTAAAGCACGATAGCGACGGAAACGAGATAGGCGATGGTGATCCACTGGATCCACTTCGCCTTGCGGTAATCCGGCTTGCGATCGTCGGGTATGTCGACGGCTGTTACGGCCCGCATGACGCTTTTCTCCCACGCGGCGGCGGCCGCACGCGCCCTGTCGGTTGCGCATCGCTCACTGTAAAGCCTCCGAAAGCAGAAGCAGCGCCTCCTGCTGATGCGTGTGGAGGAACTTGTCCAGCCGTACGAGCCAGCCGTTCTCGCCCGGCGGAACCGCCAGCACATGCCGCTCCCTGGTGCCGTCGCCATCCGTATCGGCTGTGAGATAGGGAAGCGTCGTGGCGATGCGCCCCTTCCACGGTGTGTCGGCGGTCAAACCAGCGGCCACGATGTCGAGCTCGAAATGTTCCAGCTTCGCGAGCAGGTCGTTTGCCGCTCCGTACTGCCATTCCGCCCGTGCCCCTATCGCTTCGGCATAGCGTCTGATGAGTTCCACCTCGACACCGCCAGGTTCCGGATCGACATCCGTCCAGGGCGGGTTTTCGGAAAGGCCGACGCGAACGACGCCGCCAACGGCTCTCTGCGTCGTCGCTTGCGGATCTTTCGGGAAGTCGCTGCAGGCGGCCAGCATGGCTACGGCAATAACCGCAAGAGATCTGCCCGACCGTCTCACAAGCTGTCCTGTTCGAACCCGCTGCCTTGTACGTGTCGCGTAAAGGCAATCGGCCCTTTCCGGCGGCTTTCGGCGCCAGGCATGGCCAATGCGGCTTGAGCGCCGGAGCGGAAGTGTAGCGGTCATTGTGCAGGAACCGCCACTCGGCGGGAAGGTTCCGAGATGCCCTTTCGGCGGAAGCCGTCAGAGGATTGGATGGACAACGCGCTGCCAACGGGCTTGCTGATGCTCAGGGTGATCCCGTATTTCCTGCCGCTGACGATCGTCCTCATCCTCTTCGCAGCCTTCCCGCAGATCAGCCTCTGGCTGCCGGATCTCGTCATGCGCCCGCAGCAGCGTTGGAACGCGTTCGCCAGGACACTGCAGCGACTGATCGGTGCTGATGGTGTGGTCGAACAGGACGAGAGAGAGAGTCGTTGTCCTAGCGCCAGCCGCACGCCATGGGCGTATTCGACAAAACCGTCACGCTTCTCATGACGGTCGTTGGCCGGCTAGGGCAGCCAAGCAAGGCTTCCCGCTGCGCTTTGCTGGCACGCCGGCTGCATCATGGACGGTCAACGGACAGCCTTGCAATACCAGCGAGCGTTTCACCAGGGGCCAGCAAACACAGGCCGGTCTCAGGAGAGGGTTCCGGAAGGGCTGCGAAGGCGCCCGAGACATGGGATGCAGGTTCGAGGCAAAGGTACTCGGTCCTCCAGTGCACGACGAGACAGGAGAGGCGGGGGCTGCCGGAAAGGGTGATCCTGGCGCCATCGCCGATCCATGCGCTCGCTTCCGTCCAGTCGGAAAAATGCCGGGTGGAATCGATCTCGATCGAGTTGCCCCCTGTGCTGCCGTAGCGAGCCGTTCGTTCGGGAAGGCCTTTCGGACCGGCTGGTTCCCACCGGCTTGCTGCGTCGGTCATGACCACTCCGTCACGCGGCGGCTTGAAATATGGATGCCAGCCAATACCGCCAGGCATGGGCGCGCCGCTCGTATTCGTGAGGCTCAGGCCAATGGAAAGGTGCTCTGCATGAAGTTCGAACCTTTGAGTGGCGGTGAAGTCGAACGGCCATTCATCGTCGGCGCGATAGGCCAGAGCCATCTCGATGAAATCGGCGCCCTTCTCGGTGACGATCCACGCGCGGCGGTGCGCCGGTCCGTGCATGACGTCCGCCCCGTTCGCCGCGTTGGGCTTCAGTCGGATCAGGCGTCCATCATGCTTGAACGCGGCACCTCGCAGCCGGTTGTGAAACGGAAATAGGGGGAAAGCCCCCGCCTTGGGCCATTTGACCGGGTCGAAAGAGGTGTCGTGCAGCGGTACGAGAAGATCGCCGTGACCGACATGGCGCAGACGCAGCATGCGCCCGCCCGCCAAGGGCTGGAATGTTGCCTCGAAGCAATCGTTGCGGATGGTGTGACGATCGGAGATCGGGTGCGCAAGTGTGTCTGAGGACGAGCCTTCGGAGATCGTCATGGCCGGCGCTGCCGCATCTTGCCGTCATGGTCGATCACACAGAAACGACCGCCCTGGAAGTACTCAGCGATCTGCGGCAGCGGCGAAGGGAGTTCTTGCTCGGATTCAGGCCCGGCGATCGCTTCGGCGGTGTCGGCGGGTCTGTAGCCCAGCTCCGTTGCGGTGCTGTTGTTCCACCAGTTGGATGGCACGCGGGACACGCCAAAGACCGTTGTACAGGTGATGTCGGGATGCTCAAGTCCGATCAGGACAAGTTGCGCTAGGTCGCGGGCGCTGACCCAGATATTCAATGCTCGCGCGTCGGCGGGCCGCTCTCCGGCATTGCCGATGCGGATGTTCAATGTGCGGATGCCGAACTTGTCGTAGTAAAGGCCGGCCTCCAGCTCTCCCCAGCATTTGCTCAGCCCATAGAGGCTGTCGGGCCGCATCGGGTCCGTGTCGGCAATCCGTGTCTGGCGGGGATAAAAGCCGACCACGTGGCTCGATGAGCCGAAGACGACACGCTCGATTCCATTGCGCCGCGCCGCCTCGAGCACATTGTGGGTGCCCAATACATTGACCCGAAGGATATCTTCTATGTTGCGTTCGTTCGGGTGGGCGGCAAGGTGCACGACGGCATCGACGTCGACCAGGCTCCTGGAGAGCTCTGCGTGATCAGATATTTCGACCTGTTCCCAGGTTTCCCCTGGTCCCAGCCTGTCGGGGCGGGCTTTATCCACGATCTTGATGTTAGCCACTTTTCCGGCGAGGGCGTTTCGGAGCGCCGTGCCGATCCTACCCGAACCGCCCGTTATGGCGATCCGTTTGTCGGAACGGAGAATGGGCGGATACGCCGTATCCGCCTCCGGGTTTTCGGTAAGTTCGTCGAGATTTGCCATTAATCAGAAGCCTTCGAACACTCGCTGTCGCGCATTGTTGACGTGGTCGAGCATCATCGCTCTCGCCCACCCAGCACCGCTCTCGCCCCACCCAAGGCGCCAAGTTTGTGAAGATAATGTGCGAATCAATAAAAAGCCCCCTTGGTTTCGTGTGGCATGATTTTCAATTTACGCAATTAAATCCGCGATTTGTGGATATTGCTGCCTGGAAGGCATATCCCGTCTAGCACCGTAGGGTTCGATTTTCCATAGAAAATAATGTACGATATCTATTGATATGTGTAAATTGTTGTACTACCCCTTTGATGTGCGCTGTGAACGGCCGAAGGGGTGGAGCCCGTGGCCGGTGGGAGGTGTACGAACAATGGGAGGATGGACATGATACGAGATATTGAAGGAGTCGCGCCCCGACCGGTGAGGCGCCCGACTGCCGGACTTATGCTGGGCGCCGCGATTTTGCCGTTGCTTGCGCTGTCAGCGGGCGCACAGGAGGCGACCGGCCAGGCTCCGGCGCTTGCGGAAATGGTGGAGGCGGGCAGCCTGCCTCCCGTGGCGGAGCGCGTTGGCGACGAGCCTGAGGTGGTGGAGCCGCTGAACGCGATCGGAACCTATGGTGGCGACCTTCGGATTGGCCTGCGGGGAAGTTCCGACCACAACCACATTCTGCGCGTCATCGGTCCTCAGGGCCTCGTGCGCTGGGATCCCGAGTACACCGAGATCGTGCCCAACGTGGCCGAGCGTTTCGAGGTTGAAGACGACGGTCGCGTGTTCACTTTCTATCTCCGCGACGGGATGAAGTGGTCGGATGGCAAGCCGTTCACGGCGGACGATGTGCTGTTCAACATCAACGACCTTGTGCTGAATGAGGAGTTCGCGCCTACGCCGCCACGCTACACGTCGGGTGGTGAGCCGTTGCAGGTCGAGAAGGTGGATGACTATACCGTACGCTTCACCTTCAAGGAGCCTTATGGCGACTTCCTGGCGGAACTTGCCAGCCCGCTGGGGCAGCATCCGGTGCTTTACGCCAAGCATTACTGTTCGCAGTTTCACCCGAGCTTCAACGACGATGTGCAGGAACTGATCGAGGCGAATGGCGCCACCGACTGGCAGAACCTGTTCCTGCAGAAATGCGGTGACCTCGAAATCCCGGCCCGCTGGGGCAATCCGGAGCGCCCGACGCTGGATCCCTGGGTCGTGAAGGAGCCTTATGTCGGCGGCGCCACGCGCGTGGTGATGGAGCGCAATCCCTATTTCTGGCAGATCGACACCGAGGGCAACCAGTTGCCCTATATCGACCGGATCGTTGCGCCGATCGATCAGGACGTGGAGAGCCTCATCCTCGCCGTGATCGGCGGGCGGATCGATTTCGGCCTCCGGCACATTGATCCGCCGGCAAACCGGCCTGTTCTGGCAGAAAACCGTGAGAAGGGTGATTACCGCTTTTTCGCGGCGGAGCCGCCGGGCGGCAGCAACATGGTCATCACCCTGAACCTCACCCACAAGGACCCCGATCTGCGGGAGCTGTTCAACAAGAAGGACTTCCGGGTCGCGCTCTCCGTCGGCATGGATCGCCAGGAGATCATCGACACGGTGATGCTGGGCGAGGGTGAGCCGTGGCAGCACGGGCCGTTCGAGGATCACCCGTACTACCACGAGCAGACTGCGAAGCAGTTCCTCGAACATGATCCCGAGAAGGCGAATGCGCTGCTGGACGGCCTGGGCCTCGAACGCGAGCCTGACGGCGTGCGCCAGATGCCGAATGGCGAGCCGGTGCGCTTCCAGGTCGACGTCATCCCGACCTTCGATCCGGTCTGGGTGGATGCTCTGCAACAGATCGAGCAGCAATGGGCCGAGTTGGGCGTGGATATGGAAATTAACCCGATGGAGCGAACGTTCTTTTACGAGCGGACCTCCAACAGCAACGACCACGATGCCGCGGTGTGGAACGCCAAGCAGAGCTGGGTTGCGGGTCAGATTCCGCAGATGCTGGTCCCGGTGCACCACGACAGCCGCTACGGCATCGCCTGGCGTGACTGGTACCTGAGCGGTGGCGAGAATGGCGAAGAGCCGCCGGAGTCGGTCAAGGAACGTCTGCGGCTCTATGACAAGGCGCGCGGCCTGACCGATCCGGAAGAGCGGCGCCAGACCATGCTTGAGATCGCTCAGATTGCGGCCGACGAGTTCGAGGTGATCGGCGTGGCCAAGGCCATTCCGACCTATGGCATCGTAAAGAACGACCTGATGAACGTGCCGGAGAAGATGCCGAGTTCCTGGTACTACGCGACACCCTCGCCGACCCTGCCACAGACTTGGTTCTGGAAAGACGGCTAGGTCAACTTCTGCGGCGTCACCGGAGCGGTGGCGCCGCGCCCTTCCACCAACCCGGCCCGGCAATGGTGCGACCCGTCACTTTCGGGACCGAGGAGGACATAGCCCTCCGGGATGAGCGGAAGACTTGCGCATCCGGCGGTTGCCCTATGCTGATCACCACTCGCCAAGCCCCGCGATGTGTCGCAAATAGTCGACCTGCGCGGTCCCGGGGCGACCGAAGAAATATCCTTGCGGGAGTGTCTTGATGCTACTTGCCTACATCGCGCGCCGGATACTCTGGACGATCCCGTTCATGTTCGCGGTCTCGCTCATTGCATTCGCGCTGATCACCGCGCCTCCTGGCGATTACCTTACGTCCTTCGCTGCGACCCTTGCCCAATCCGGTGATATTGTGGATGAAGCCAGGCTGGATGCGCTTCGCGAACGCTATGGGTTCGATCGGCCCTTCCTCGTCCAGTACTTCCATTGGATCGGTGGTGTCCTTCAGGGCGACTTCGGGATTTCCTTCGAATGGCAGCAGCCGGTGGGCCAGCTGATCTGGGAGCGCATGGCGCTGTCCGTCACCCTGGCACTGGCGACGTTGATGTTCACCTGGGCGGTGGCACTTCCCATCGGGATCTACTCGGCCGTCCGGAAGTACTCGATCGGCGATTATTTCTTTACCGCGGTCGGTTTCATCGGGCTTGCCACGCCGAACTTCCTCTTCGCGCTCGTGCTGATGTATGTTGCCGTGGTCTACTTCGGCGCAGATGTTTCAGGGCTTTTCTCGGAGCAATACCAGGATGCACCCTGGTCTCTGGCGAAGATCGGCGACCTTGCGGCACATATCTGGATCCCGGTCATCATCCTCGGCACCAGCGCGACGGCAAGTCTCGTCCGCATCATGCGCGCCAACCTGCTGGATGAGTTGTACCGGCCCTATGTGACAACGGCCCGTGCAAAGGGCCTGTCCGAGTTTCGGCTGATCATGAAATATCCGGTGCGGATCGCGATAAATCCCTTCATCTCGACCATCGGCTGGGCCTTTCCGCAGCTGATATCGGGCGCCGTCATTACAGCCTTCGTGCTGTCGCTGCCGACCTCGGGACCGCTGATGCTCCAGGCGCTCCTGGCGCAGGACATGTATCTGGCGGGCGCTTTCATCCTTCTGCTCTGCTGTCTGTCAATCGTGGGGATGCTCGTGTCTGACATCCTGCTTGCGGTGATCGACCCGCGCATTCGTTTTCGGTGACCCAAATGACTGCTGAAACTGAAATCGACCCCCGTGCCTTGACGCAATCGCCGGAAGACTTCGCTTCTCAATGGCGTCTGATCTGGATCGCATTCCGCCGGCATCGCCTGGCCATGACCGGTGCGATCATCGTCCTTCTGTTCTACCTCGTGGGCGCATTTGCCGAGTTCCTCGCTCCATTCGACCCGAATGCGAGCTCATCGGAAAACATCTATCATCCGCCACAGATGGTTCGCCTGATCGACCGGGGCGCCGAAGGGGGGTGGTCCTTCAGCCCCCACGTTATCGGGATGACGATGGAGCGTGATCCATTCACGCTTCAGACCACCTACACCGAAAACCCCGATCACAAGATCTATCTGGATTTCTTCGGCAAGGGCGTTCCCTACGAGCTCTGGGGCATTATCCCCATGGAGCGCCATTTCTTGACGACGGAAGACCCCGATGAGCGCTTCTACCTGTTTGGGGCAGACCGTCTGGGGCGCGACATGCTGAGCCGGACGATCTACGGAACGCGGATATCCATGTCCATCGGTCTTATCGGCGTGAGTCTCAGTCTCCTGCTGGGCCTGATCCTGGGCGGCATTTCCGGTTACTTCGGCGGTGGCGTCGACATGTTGATCCAGCGGATCGTTGAACTGGTGATCTCTCTGCCGACGATTCCGATCTGGCTGGGCTTGAGCGCCGCGCTGCCTCAGGACTGGTCACCGCTGTCGCGGTATTTCGCAATCACCGTCATCCTTTCACTGGTTGCGTGGACGGAACTCGCGCGTGTGGTCAGGGGCCGGTTCCTGGCCCTGCGCACCGAAGATTTCGTCACAGCGGCCCGCCTGGACGGTTGCTCGCGGCGACGGGTGATCTTCCGGCACATGATGCCGTCCATGGTAAGCCACATCATCGCCTCCGTGACTCTGGCGATCCCGGTGATGATCATCGCGGAGACATCGCTGTCCTTCCTGGGGCTCGGCCTGACGCCGCCGATCATCTCATGGGGCGTGCTTCTGAAGGAAGCGCAGAACGTCCGGTCCATTGCCCAGGCGCCATGGCTCTTCGTCCCTGGCGCGGCGGTATGCCTTGCCGTACTCGCCCTGAATTTCCTGGGCGATGGCCTGCGCGACGCGGCCGATCCCTATGCGCAGGACAGTCACTAATGAGCAACAAAGCCATGAAAATCAAAGGCAACGCACCTGTTCTGGAACTCAAGAACCTGACCACGGAGTTCGTGACCAAACGAGGCGCCTTTCGCGCGGTGGACGACGTCTCGCTCGCACTGCACGCCGGGAAAACGCTTTGCGTGGTTGGTGAAAGCGGGTCGGGCAAGAGCGTGATGTCGCGCTCGATCCTGCAGATCGTCGATCCGCCCGGCCGTGTGACGGGCGGGCAAGCGCTGCTGCACCGGCATCGCACGGCGCGTGCCGGTGCCGGGGAAGAGACCGTCGACCTGCTGCAGCTCAATCCCAAGTCATCGGCCATCCGCAGCCTGCGCGGACGTGACATCGCCATGATCTTTCAAGAGCCGATGAGCTCGCTGTCGCCGGTTCACCGGATCGGCGATCAGGTCGGCGAGGCGATCCGCCTGCATGAGAACGTCTCGAAGAAAGACGCGCGTGAGCGGACCCTCGAACTGCTTCGCAAGGTGGAGATCCCGCGCCCGGAAAGGGCCATCGATCAATTCCCCTTCGAGTTCTCCGGCGGCATGCGGCAACGCGCGATGATCGCCATGGCGCTGGCCTGCAATCCGACGGTGCTGATCGCCGATGAGCCGACCACGGCGCTCGATGTCACGATACAGGCGGAGATCCTGGATCTGATCCGATCGATCCAGGACGAGAGCGATATGGCGGTCATGTTCATCACCCACGACATGGGCGTGGTGGCCGAAATCGCGGACGAAATAGCCGTGATGAGATTCGGCAAGGTGGTTGAGACGGGAGATGTCTACGAGATATTCGAGGATCCCAAGCACCATTACACGCAACGACTGCTCCGCTCCGTCCGGGAGCTTGACCACCCGTCCGGACGGCGGCTGGCCATGCGCCAGACCCGGCCGGTGGGCGCGCCCTGTCTGGTGTCGGAAGGTGTGAGCAAGGTCTTCGGCGCGAGCAAGAAGAGTTGGTTCTTCGGCGAAAGGAAGGGTCTCATTGCCGTCAACGAGGCCGATCTGGAGCTTCGAACCGGCGAGAATCTCGGCATCGTCGGCGAAAGCGGTTCGGGCAAGACGACACTCGGCCGGTGCTTGCAGCGCGTGCACGATGTCACCGAGGGCAGGATCCTCTACACCGATGATGCCGGGCGCGTGCGCGACCTGGCCCCCATGACGGAGGATCAGCTGGCGCAGCCCTGGCGCGACATCCGAACCGTGTTCCAGGATCCGTTTTCCTCGCTCAATCCGCGCATGACGATTGGCCAGATCATCGCCGAGCCTCTCGTCGTCGAAGGTAGGCTTTCGGGGCGCGAGATCCGCGAACGCGTCCATGAATTGCTTGAACTGGTTGGGCTTCCCGTGTCGGCCTATATGCGATATCCGCATGCGTTCTCGGGCGGGCAGCGGCAACGCGTGTCCATCGCACGGGCGATTGCGCCGAATCCGCGCATCATCATCGCCGACGAAGCGACCTCGGCCCTCGATGTGAGTCTGCGGACGCAGATCCTCGACTTGCTCCTCGATCTTCAGGAACGACTCCACCTGAGTTTCATCCTGATCAGCCACGACATCGCGGTTATCCGATACTTCTGCGATCGCATCGCCGTGATGTATCGAGGCCGTATCGTCGAAACCGGGGAGACCGAGGCGGTCTGTACCGCGCCACGGCACGAATACACCCAGTCTTTGCTTTCCGCCGTACCGGTGGCCGACCCGCGGGTGCGGGGACAAAAACAACGCGTTCGCTACCGCGAAAGCGCCTGAGGGACGTCCCATGAAGATAACCGAAATCAAGACCTATCTGATGCAGGTCGGAGCGCGTCCGGGCATGCCCGCCGGCGACGGATCGTTTCGCGGCTCGCGCAACTGGCTGTTCGTGAAGATCGAAACGGATGAAGGAATATGCGGTGTCGGTGAGTGTTCCGGCTGGCCGCGTGTGATCGAGCGAGCGGTACAGGACCTTGCCACCATTTTGGTCGGTGAAGACCCGCGCGACATCGATCGGCTGTGGCACCGCCTCTATGTAGGCACGATGGGCCATGGCATGACTGGCACGGTCGGCGGCGGCGCCCTGACCGGCATCGAGATGGCGCTTTGGGACATCAAGGGCAAGGTGCTCGGCCAACCGATCTGGAACCTGCTCGGAGGCAAGTTCCGCGACATGATTCCCGTATACGGACATGCCAAGACGCCCCAGCGCGCGCGGGAACTGATGGACCGGGGCTACAGCGCGGTGAAGGTCGGCTTTACCGGTGGCGTCGATCTCGATTTGGTTTCGTCGATCCGCGATGCAGTTGGGTCGGACGTCGACCTGATGGTGGACGCCCATGGGCCGTCCTGGATGACCGCCGGCGACGCGATCCTGGTCGGGCGCGAGCTGGAGAAGCTGGACCTGCTTTTCTACGAAGATCCGGTCGCGCCGGAGAACCTGGATGCCTTGCAGCGGGTGCGCGATGCGGTGGACATTCCGCTTGCGGCGGGCGAGCGGGTCAGCACGATCTGGGGAATTCGCCCTTATGTCGAGCGCGACCTGGTCGACGTGATCCAGCCCGACACCGGCCGTGCCGGAGGGATCACCCAGATGCGCAAGATGGCGGCGATGGCCGAGTCCCACTACATCACCATGGCGCCGCATTCCGGCTCGCTCGGTCCGGTGGCGGAATTCGCTGCGCTCCATATTCTGGCCACCATCCCGAACGTGCTGATGCTAGAGCGTGTCGAGTTCGATTGGCCTGGGCGCTACGAGGTCGTGTCGCCGGTCTTGAAATCGGAGAACGGCACCCTGCGCGTACCTGAGGCGCCCGGCCTGGGCGTAGAGCTGATCGAGGAAGAGATTGGGAAGTATCCCAGCGACCGCAACGTGGCCGACATGCCGACGAACGAGAACGCCTATGAGCCCGGTACCTTTGGAGAATGCGTATATTTCCAGACGCGCCTTCGTCGCCGTGCCCGCCTGAGGTTGAAGCGGACGGAAGGGGATTAGGTACAGCCGTGCACCCGACCGATAGCACACGCCCCCATGGGAAGAATCTTCTCGTTCTCGCGCTCGCAGGGGAGGGGGCTCTGGCGCTCTGCGAACTCGACACGGCGACGGGCGCGCTCGCACTGCTTGAGAAGGTGTGCCTGCCTGGTGCCGAGGGTGGCTGCGGCGGCATGCCTTTGGCGACCAACCGAAAGGGCGACAGGTTCTACGCGGCCTGGCGTGGCGAGGAACCGAGGCTGTTCAGCTTCGAACTCGACAGCCATGCCCTCCGGCTGAAATTTCTATCAGAAGCCAGCTTGCCCGCCAGCATGTGCTACGCGATGCTGTCTTCTTGCGGGCGACGCCTACTGACCTCCTCCTATACGGGCAGCACGATTGCCATCAGCCCGGTGGATGGCGAAGGCAGGGCCGGCGAGCCGCTCATGGTCGAGGAAGCGATGCATGCGCATTGTCTGGTCGAGGCGCCGAACGGGCTGGTCTACGCTACCAGTCTCCGCGGTGACTTCATCCAGATCTACGCATTCGACGAAGCGCGAAGCAGCTTGCGGCCGATCGCCCGCCGAGCGGTGCCGGCAGGCTCCGGTCCGCGGCATATCGTTTTTTCTGCGGACGGGAAGTCGGGATACCTTTTGTCCGAATTCTCGGGCACGTTGACCCTCTTCGATGTGGGGCCGGAGACGGGCTTGCTCACGCCGAGGCAGAGCGTCGATCTTCTGCCGGAAGGCGAGAAGGCCTGGGCCGCCGAACTGCGCCTCAGCCCAGGGGAGCGCTTCCTCTACGCATCGGAGCGAAAGACATCGCAGGTCTTCGGCTATCGCCTCGGCGGGAGCCGGGAGATGCAGTTGGTTTGTGCAGAACCTGCGCCGGAATGCCCCCGCGCCTTCGGGTTCGACGCTTCGGGCCGCCACCTTATCGCATTGGGTGAAAAAAGCGGCGAAGCCCGGACCTATCGGGTCGGACAGGACGGTGCGCTCGACCCTGTGGCGCAGCTGCAGGTTGGCCCCTCGCCGAGTTGGGTTCTGGCGGCCGCGCTTTGACACTCCCGGAAGCATCAAGGAATCGACAATGAATGAAAGCACCCGCGAAAAGCTCATGCACATATCCGTTGCGACGATTGCCACAGCCCTCTTCAAGCGTGGCCTGCGCCACCAGGTGATCCAGGGCGTTCACCCCATTGGGTGGAAGGGCCGCAATATGGTCGGCCCCGCCTTTACCCTGCGCTACATGCCCGCCCGCGAAGACCGCAACAACATCGAGGTCTTTCGCAATCCAGAGCACCTGCAGCGTGTTGCGATTGAGACCTGCCCGGAGGGCCATGTGCTCGTCATGGACAGCCGGAAGCAGGCGAATGCGGCGTCTGCCGGTGATATTCTCGTCACCCGGCTGATGAAACGTGGCGGGGCCGGCGTGGTGACCGATGGCGGTTTTCGCGACGCCGCGGCGATCGCAGGTCTTGCCATCCCGGCCTATCACACGCGTCCCTCGAGCCCGACGAACCTGACCAATAACGAGGCCATCGCCATCAACGAACCGGTCGGCTGCGGCGACGCGCCGGTCTTCCCCGGCGACATCATCGTCGGCGATGCGGACTGTGTCATCGTTGTTCCTGCGGAAATTGCCGACGACATCGCCGACGAATGCATCGAGATGACCGCCTTTGAGGAATTTGTGGCCGAGCGGGTGGCGGAGGGCGCCACGATCATTGGCCTCTACCCTTGCACCAAGGAGGACAATCGCGCGGCATATGAGGCGTGGCTTAGGGCCAAGGACAGTTCGTATTTCTACCACCGGATCAGGCAAGATGAGCGTTGAGATCGCCCGGCAGGCCTTTGGCGGTGCGCTTCCCATGATGGTTGGCTCCAGTTTCTTCTCGACAAGGAAAGAACGACCACTGGATGCGCAGGATGATGTACTATATTCGTGACGTGCGGCCCGATGCGGCTCTGGCTGTGAGAGGATCTCGGCCAGCAAGAGGAACAAGATGGATCAAATAGCCAAGAATTCTCAGGCGACGTTGAAACCCCGGCCGAAAGCCAAGAAGGTTCGTGAGCCGGGCTACAGCCGCATCGCGCACCTGATCCGCGAAGAGATCTTCGGTGGGCGCGTGAAGGCCGGGGACCGGCTGAAGGTGTCCGACATCGCCAAGCGGTATGGAACCAGTACGAACCCCGCGCGGGAAGCGCTTCAGGTGCTCGAAGGCGAGGGCCTGGTCACGATCATGCCCAATCGCGGTGCCAGTGTGCGCGAGATCAACGAGGACATGCTTCAGAATGTCTTCGACCTGAAGATCATTCTTTGGGCCTATATCGTCAAATCCTTCGTCGAGTCTGCAACGCCCGACGAGATCGCCGAACTGCGGCGCCATCAGGAGCAGTGCGAAGAGGCGGTTCATAAGGGCGACTATGCCGCCTACCACAAAGCCAACGTCGCGTTTCATGATTTCATTGTGGACCATCATTTCAACAGCGAAGCCGTGGCGATCATCCGGAAACATGACAGATGGCTGCAGGCATTGTCGAAGTCCGATCCGCTGAACCTTGCCCAGATGCGCCGATCCATCGCGGAGCATTGGCGCATAGTCGAGGCGGTGGAAAACGGAGAAACGGAAGAGGCCGCGCGCGCCATCGAGGAGCACCTCATGAACACCCAGACGGCCTTTCAGGATCGTCTGCGCAGGAAGCGTCTCAAGAAGGCGGACTAGGGCCATCCGGCACTGCCCCTCCGGGGGCAAATCTCTTTCGAAAAGCTCCAGAACCGGGGCCATCGGCAATGCTCTGAGCGCGGTAGGCACGGGCGGTATTGCGGAGTCCGGATTTGCCAATTTTTTCAAGGTGTTACTGCTGCAATAACCGGGCCGACTATTCGTTTCTGCTTGAGAATCACACATTAATGTAATATTGATTGTGTGCGAAATTAACAGCCGTTGCGAGCCGCGAAGGCCGTGCAATCTGGACGGTCGGCGCCGGATTTTGCGTCCAGCGGCTTCGAGGCCTTCAACGACAGTTCGGGCGAAAATGGCCGTGCCCGATGTGACGCGGAACAAGACAGGACAGCGCAGCATATGACAGACACGGCAGCCCTTGTTTCCAGCGACCTTCCCTTCGATGGCGATCAGTGGGCGCGTCTGGAGGCGGCCTTGGCGCCCGGCCGGATCATCAAGGTCGATACCGGTGATGATGTTGCGGTTGCAGCGGCCCTTGAGGAGGCGGAGGTCGCCATTCTGAAGGGGGACCTTGATGAGCGGTTCGTCAATGCGCCCCGGCTCAGATGGGTCCACTGCGACCATGCCGGGCTGACAAAGTCGGCCCGGCCGGAGGTTTTCGAGAAGGGTCTGATCGTCACCGGCTCCGCAGGGCGCTCCGGCCCGGCCCTGGCCGAACACGTGATGATGTTCTCGCTCCTGCTGTGCTCGCGCTACCCGGATTTCTACGAGGCACAAAAGCGGCACGAATGGCGGCGCGTTCCGGAGATGGCGGACTTGCGCGCGCTGTACGGACGCACCATGGGCGTCATCGGCATGGGCCACACCGGCCAGGCACTGGCCGTGCGGGCCAAGGCATTCAACATGAGGGTCCTGGGCTACCGGCGCCGCAATGTGCCGGCGCCCGAAGGCGTGGACCGGATGTATTGCAGCGATCTGGGCGAAGGGATCGACGATCTCCTGGAACAGTCCGACATCGTCGCTCTGGTGATAAATCTGTCTGATGCCACGCATCACCTGATCGGGGCCGAGCAACTGGCCCGGATGAAGCGCTCCGCCGTTCTCATTAACCTGTCGCGCGGTGCGGTGATCGATCAGGACGCGCTAATCGCGGCCTTGACGGAGGGCAGCATTGCGGGCGCGGGGCTCGACGTGACGACACCGGAGCCGCTGCCTGCGGATCATCCGTTGTGGGACACGCCCAACCTTCTCATCACACCGCATTTCACCGCTGCTCTGCCGGACCGCTCCGAGCGCTCGCTGAACATGATCATCGACAATTTGCACCGCTACCGTGCCGGGCAGGAGATGCTCAACCGGATCAGCGAAGAGGATCTGTGGTCGAAAGGCTGACGCGGTGTGCCATCCGGCTGCGGTCGGCAAGTACTCACCATGAAAGGATAGGATCGGCATGAATATCGGCTTTATCGGCCTGGGGGTCATGGGACAGCCTATGGCGGAGCATCTGATCACGGCAGACCACAGCGTTCATCTCTATCGCGTGAAGGAAAGGTCCCGTCATCTGGTAGAGTTGGGGGGGCACGCAGCGGGATCCCCTAAAGCGGTCGCCGAAGCGGCTGACATTGTCATCCTCATGGTGCCGGATACGCCGGATGTTGAGGCCGTGCTGTTTGGTGAGCAGGGCGTGGCCCAGGGCTTGAGCGCGGGCAAGACGGTGATCGACATGAGCTCCATCTCACCGGTGGCCACCCGGGGGTTCGCCAGCCGCATCGCCGCGCTGGATTGCGCCTATCTCGACGCCCCCGTCTCCGGCGGTGAGGCCGGTGCCAAGGCGGCGTCGCTTTCCATCATGGTCGGCGGAGGGCAGAAGGATTTCGACAGGGTGTTGCCGATTCTCGAAGTGATGGGCAAGAACATCAATCTCGTCGGCGGCGTCGGTGACGGGCAGACGGCAAAGGTTGCCAACCAGATCATCGTCGCATTGACCATCGGCGCGGTGTCGGAAGGCCTGCTCTTCGCATCGAAGGCGGGGGCCGACCCGGCAAAGGTGCGTGCGGCGCTGATGGGCGGTCTCGCCTCGTCGAAGATCCTGGAGATGCACGGCCAGCGCATGATCGACCGGACCTTCGAGCCGGGATTCCGCATTTCGCTGCATCAGAAGGATATCAACAACGCGCTCAAGGCCGCCCGCAGCCTCAAGATGTCGTTGCCCTCGACCGCGCTTGCCCAGGAGATCTTCAACGCCTGCGCGGCGCAGGGCCATGGCGAGCTGGATCATTCGGCGCTGATCCGGGCGCTTGAATCGATGGCGGCGCATGAGATCGGTGCCTGAAAGGCAATCGACAAATACTGGAGGCAGCCGGCGCCGAAACGAATATCGTCAAAGAAACCGCGGCAATCGTTGTGTTCATTTTTGACAAAACAATCTGACTGAACTATATGATAGGCATGACTGAGCGCGAGCACCCTGTGCAAGACTTTATCGAGACAATGGGCCTAAGGTTCCAGGACCAGCAAATGCCGCGCATTGCCGGTCGTCTGTTCGGGCTTCTGCTTATCGAGGGTGGTCCCTTCAGCTTCGGCGAATTGGCCGATCGTCTCCAGGTCAGCCGGGGCAGCATCAGCACAAATGCGCGCCTGCTCGACGATCTCGGATTGATCGAGCGGGTGGCAAAGCCGGGCGACCGGCAAGACTATTACCGCATCGCGCCGGAGGGGCTGGTCAGCCTCTTCCGCAAGCAAGTCGCGAAATTGAGGTGGTCCGGCGAGTATTACCGAAGCACCGCAGAACAGCTTCCCGATCACATGGGCCACGCCAAGCGTCGCCTGACTGTGGCCGCAACTTGTGCGCACAAGGCCGCTGAGGGCCTGGAGCGCGGCCTGGCCGAGGCTGAGGCAATACTGGAAGAGCAGAACGTAGCCTGACCTGACGAGATCGAAATGACCCTGAGGGGTCAAATCCGCATGCAGCGAAGTTCATTTTGTACTGAACGAAGGAGATAAAAGATGGGGCCAAAATGGCCGAAACGACTTGGAATAGCCGCCGTGCTTGCCACAGCGGCTGTCGGCACCGTCATTTACGGGGCAGGAGGGCGGACCCCTGAGCCGGTCGAGGCGGGAACTCTGGCGCCCCAGTATCGCGAACTCGCACAGATCGAAGTCGCCACGGTGGAGCCGCGCGCCATGAGCGAGCGGGTTCGCGTCAGCGGCGAGCTGCGCCCAGTGAACAGGGCGGTCGTCACGGCGAAAGTCTCGGGAACCGTGCTCGAGGTCAATGCGCGGCCGGGCCAGGCCATCAAGAGCGGTGACGTTCTCGCCCGCTTGGAGACGGAAGACCTCCAGTCGGCCCTGGTGCAGCAGGAGAGCAACCTTGAAGCCGCCCGAGCTCAGCTCACTCTTGCCGAGCAGACCCTTAAGAAGACGAAGCGCCTGGCCGAGCGTGGCTATGCCACCACGGCAGCGCTCGAGAAGGCGCAGAGCGACGTGGCCGCCGCCCGCGCCAATGTGCAGGGCCTTTCGGCCCAGTCCGAAACGGCGCGCACCGCGTTGCGCGACGCCGTGCTCGTGGCGCCTTTCAACGGCGTCGTCGCGAGCCGGTCGATCGAGCCCGGCGAGACCGTCGCCGCCAATACGGAGCTCATGACGGTGGTGGACGCCTCGGTGCTCGAAGCCGAAGTGCTGGTCTCGACGCGCGACATCACGCGTCTCGAGGTCGACCAGATGGCCAAGCTGCAGGTTGACGGGCTGGAGGATACCACCATCCTCGGCACGGTGGACCGCATCAACCCGGTCGCCAATGCAGGAACGCGCTTCGTCCCCGTGTTCATCCGGCTGGAGAATACCGAAGGCCGCCTTTGGGGCGGCATGTTCGCGACCGGCTCCATCCTTGTCCGCCAGGAGGAGAATGTGCTCGCCATCCCGCAAGCGGCACTGCGCAACGATGAGGAGGGTCAGCACGTGCTGAAGATCACGAACGGCAAGCTGGTCCGCCAACCGGTCGAGC
This sequence comes from Nitratireductor thuwali, assembly GCF_036621415.1. NCBI lineage: Bacteria > Pseudomonadati > Pseudomonadota > Alphaproteobacteria > Hyphomicrobiales > Phyllobacteriaceae > Nitratireductor > Nitratireductor thuwali. The sequence continues at coordinate 915,068 of NZ_CP030941.1, read as the reverse complement.
TAGGCCCGATCTGGAGCGGCGGGCGCTTCGTAGAGATCACCAGCGGCATCGTGGCCGGAGACATCATTGTCAGCGCGCCCCTGCCGGAGCTTCAGGCCGACATGCCTGTCACCATTTCGACTGCCGGATAAAGATCATGTTTCTTACGCGCATTTCCGTAGGCTATCCCGTCTTCGCTACCATGATGATGGTGGCGCTGGTGGTGTTCGGTCTTTTCTCCTACCAGCGGCTCGGAGTCGACCAATATCCCGATGTCGACGTGCCGGTGGTCGTCGTGATGACGACTTATCCCGGCGCCACGCCTGAGACGGTGGAGACGGAAGTGTCGCGACCGGTCGAGGAGGCGTTGAACACCATCAGCGGCATCGACCGGGTGACGTCCAGCTCTTATGAAGGCCGGTCGCTTGTCGTTGCCGAGTTCAAGCTCGAAGTGCCGGCCGCCGCAGCCGCCCAGGACGTGCGCGACAGCGTCGCTCCTTTGGAAGCCTCGTTTCCCAGCGGCGTCGATAAGCCTCTCGTCCAGCGCTTCAACCCGTCCGATCAGCCGATTATCTCGATCGCCCTGAGTTCGCCGACCGTAGGCCTGCCGGAGCTGACGACGATTGCCGAGAGGCAGGTCGTGAAGGAGCTCAGCACGATCTCCGGCGTCGGCGAGGCCATGCTCGTCGGCGGGCAGAGCCGGCAGGTGGATATCCGGATCGACGAGACCAGGTTGCGCGCCATCGGCGTCGGCGTGGACGAGGTTGTCAGCGCCCTGCGCAGCGGCAACCAGAACCTGCCTGCCGGCAATCTGGTCACCGCGCTTTCGGACAGGACCATCCAGGTCCAGGGCCGGATTTCCGAGCCCGCAGATTTTCTCGACATGATCGTCGCCCGCCGAGGCGGAGGCCCGGTTTATTTGCGCGATGTCGCGACCATCGTCGAAGGTGCTGCCGACGCGACCAGCCGCGCGATCTACAATGGCGAGACGGCGCTGGCGGTCAATGTGGTCAAGGTGCAGGACGCCAACACGGTAGAGGTCGCAGACGGCGTCAAGGCGCGCATCGCGGCACTTGAGGCGGAGCTGGCACCGCAGGACGTGCAGCTGCGCGTGGTCAGCGATTCATCCATCGCCATCGAGGAGTCGGTTGAGCAGGTGCAGTCCACCCTGATCGAAGGCGCGGCGCTGGCCGTCGCCATCGTCTTCCTGTTCCTTAATTCCTGGCGCAGCACCGTGATCACTGCGCTGACGCTGCCGATCTCGATGATCGGCACGCTCGCCGTCATCAGCTTCCTCGGCTTCACGCTCAACACGATGAGCCTGCTCGCGCTCACGCTCTCCATCGGCATCCTCATCGACGACGCCATCGTCGTGCGCGAGAACATCACGCGCCACCTGCACATGGGCAAGTCGCACATCCGGGCGGCCCTCGACGGCACCGGCGAGATCGGTCTCGCCGTGATGGCAACCACGGCCACCATCGTAGCGGTCTTCCTGCCGGTCGCCTTCATGGAAGGCATCGTCGGCCGCTTCTTCTACGAGTTCGGAGTCACGGTCTCGGCGGCGGTACTCATCTCGCTCTTCGTCAGCTTCACGCTCGATCCGATGCTCTCCAGCGTCTGGTACGATCCAGACGCGCAGCCGAATGCCAGGAGGGGCCTGGCCGGCCGCCTTGTCGCGCAGTTCGACCGTGGCTTCGAGAAGCTAGGCGGCGTTTATCGCCATGTGATTTCCTGGACCCTTCGGCACCGCCTGATTACCCTGATCACAACAATCGGGATTTTCGTCGGAAGCGTGTTCATGGTCCCGCTCGTCGGCGTGGAGTTCGTTCCGCCGGCGGATCAGGGACGCATGCAGGTCAATATCACCGCCCCGGTTGGCTCGTCGCTCGATTATACTACGGCCAAACTCAGCCAGGTCGAGCGTGCGCTGAAGGAGTTTCCGGAGGTCGAATCCATCTATTCCACAATCAATACCGGCACGGGTGCGGGCAAGCACAAGGCGACCGTCCTGGCCGAGCTCGTGCCGCATGAGGAGCGGCAGCGCACTCCGGTCACATTGGCCCAACCCGTCCGCGAAAGGCTGTCGGCGATTGCAGGCATCGACATCGCAGTGGTGCAGGAAGGCCTCGGCGGCGGCCAGAGCCCCATCCAGATCAGCGTGATGGGCGATGACCGGGCCGTGCTGGAGCGCATTGCCAAGGAACTCGCCGCGGAGATGCGCCAGGTGCCCGGCACCGTCGATGTCACGACGACGGCCGAAGAACCGAGCACGGTGCTTTCCGTGCGGCTAAAACAGGAGGCGGCAAGCGATCTCGGCATCAATATCCAGCAGCTGGGCACGATGCTCAATGCGCTGGTCGGCGGTGAGGAGGTGACGAGCTGGACGGACAGCACCGGCAAGACCTACGACGTGGTCGTGCGCCTGCCGCAGGAGCAACGCGCCGACGCCGCCGCCCTCGGCGAACTGATGATCGCGACCGGCCGCACCGACGAGCGCGGTGCGCCGACCATGGTCCGTCTCGATCAGGTTGCCGATTTCGATACGGCGACGACGGCGTCCGAGATCCAGCGCCTCGATCTGACGCGCCAGGTCAAGGTGAGCGCCGATGTCTACGGCCGGACGCTGGGCGAGGTGACCACGGACCTTCAGGCGCTCATCGCCGGGAAGGACCTGCCTGCCGGGTACCGCATCCAGTTCGGCGGCCAGTCGGAGGACATGCAGGAGACGATGGGGCACATGGCGACCGCGCTCGCCATGGCGGTTATCTTCATCTATATCGTGCTCGCCTCGCAGTTCGGGAGCTTTGCACAGCCCATCGCCATCATGACGGCCCTGCCGTTGTCGCTCATCGGCGTGGTTCTCGGGCTGCTCGTCGCCGGCAGCACGGTCAACATGTTCTCACTGATCGGCTTCATCATGCTGATGGGCCTCGTCACCAAGAACGGCATCCTGCTGGTGGACTTCGCCAATCAGGAGCGCAAGCGCGGCTTGCCGCTCAGCGAGGCCCTGATCAACGCCGGCGCCATCCGCTTCCGGCCGATCATCATGACGACGCTCGCCATGATCTTCGGCATGCTTCCCCTCGCGCTTGCCGTGGGCGGCGGCGGCGCACAGCGCGCGCCAATGGCCCATGCCGTCATCGGCGGCCTGATCAGTTCCACCATCCTCACGCTCGTCATCGTGCCGGTGATCCTGTCCTATATCGACAGCATTACCCAGCGCCTCGCCCGCTTCCTGCCCAAGGCGCCGGACGAGCAGCACGCAGCTGGTTCGGTTTGATGCCGAGGTGTTGCCGGGTTGGCACTCTGCTCGGGCGGTCGCGAAGGCAGAAGCAGTAAAGGCCGACCCTGGTGTTCAGTTCTCATCCGCGTTCAGGGGCCAACCTGCGAAAGCGAACGTTCACAAGAGGCTCCGGCGCCGGCGGCTCGCACTTTTGAAGGGCCGCTGCCACGGCGGCGATAGGCTGTATCCAATGAAAACAACCGTAAAATTTCTCAGCAGTTCCACAATGAAGCGACTGCAGTAGCTATCGGTTACATAGGCTTCACCAAAGTCAGCAGAGGTGAGGGCCAAGTTGCCCTATTCTAGGTTGTTGGGCTTGGCCGGCAAAAGCCCGTGCAAGTGCAAAATACTGTCCCAGCGATCTGCCTTCGGAACGGGGAGCTTTGGCGCGCTGTCAACGTTGACCGGCACCAGCTTCTTCGCCGCCTTTATGAACAGCCTGTCAAAGTTGGCGGTGATTAGACGGCAGGTGCCATCCCGCTGGGCGACCGAAGGAAACGGCCTCGATCCCTCGTTGATGGCCATAGACCCAAAACACGGTGAAGAACCAAATCGCCCAACGAGTTTGAGAACGCTAGCGGTCAATACTCAAACGCTCGAATTTACTGATGTTGCGGACTATGGGTTTTGTAACGTCGACGGTGCGGAGCGGCGGCAAGTGATGACGCTCGCCACCGACGAGTTCATCCGCCGCTTCCTGCTGCATGTCCTGCCGCGCGGCTTCCATCGCATCAGGCACTACGGCCTGCTCGCCGGCTCCGCCCGCAAGGCCAGCCTCGCGCTGGCGCGCGAACTGCTGAACGTCGCCGCGCCGCCCGATGACGACAACCCTGCCGAGCCGGAGGACTTCCGGCCGCCATGCGCCTGCTGTGGCGGACGCATGGTCGTCATCGAGGTATTCGAACGATGGAGGCAGCCGCGCGGACCGCCGGACACATCGGCGACGAACCGGGAAAACGCTCCATGACCCGGCATGCCATGATCCAACCTACCACCGCAGGCATTCAGCCTCCGGCAGCAGACCCACGCGCGTCTATCGTGATCAGCGAGCCCGACAGAGCCGCGCCTTTCCGCGCACAGGTCCGACAACACCGCGCGGCGGCGCAACGAAGCGGCCTGTCCGTATCCATCCCGGTGATTCCCGACGGCGGTCGCGCCACCGCCGACACCGGCTGAAAATCGAAATCCCCATGGTCATTGACTGTGGCCCGCGGGTTCCTTCCTCGGGGACTTTCGTACGCCTGCCGGCGCCCGAAACTCTTCACGATTCCAGACCGACTGGTTTTGGAAAATGATCATGGGATAGCTGCCGTTCGCCATACGTGGAGGTTTTCGATGCGGGCCGCCAATGCCAGCGGCAAACATGTGCTGCAGCCCGCATCGAATAACCATCCACGATGGCAGACATTTCCGCCGGCCCTCTTGACGTGACGAAACGGTCTGGCAACCGCAAGAAACCGCGAGATGTCGTTCTGCGAACCAATAGGCGATGGGGTGCGTCCTGGCGCTACGGCAGTTCTTCGACGAGGTAGCGCTGGAGCGTGCCGCCGATCATGACCAGAGCTGTGGCGTGCGGCAGATCATCGCTCGAAAGGCCGAGGACATAGCGTGCATAGGCGAGGCCGAGAATCTGCGTTGCGATCAGACAGGCGCGTTCGCGAGCGCGTTCTGGGCCTGCCACGCGTGCAACCATGGTGCCGACCTGGTCCGCCAATATGGTACGGATGCGGCTGGCAGCGTCCTGGTTCGTCGCCGCGGTCCGTATCAGAACCCTCAGAAGATCGCCATCCTGCCGCCCCTCCCAGCGCTGAAAGAAATGGGCCACAAGGGTCTTTCCGAGTTCGCTTCTATCCGCCTGCGACAGGTCCGGCAGCGCGAGGTCGATCGACACGGCTTCAGCTAACAACTGCTCCTTACCACCGAAGTAGCGGTTGATCAGCGCCGGATTCACACCGGCGTCGGCCGCTATCTCGCGGACCGTCGTGCGCTCGAAGCCGTGGATCGAGAACGCTTTACGTGCGGCCATGACAAGCCGCTCCCGCGTCGCCTGAGCATCTCGCGCCATATGCAAGCTCCTATGTAAATGCGTGTTGACTTACGGCCTCACAATCGCTAAGTAAACACGTGTTTACAGTAACTGAAGGATTCTTGCAATGACTGTCACCTCCACGGACGTCCTCATCGTCGGCGCCGGTCCGGCGGGACTGGCCACGGCCATCGGGCTTGCGCAGCGCGGCGTCGATTTCCTGATCGTCGACGCCCTGCCGGAGGCGCAGAACACCTCCCGCGCAGCTGTAATCCATTCTGCGACGCTGGAGAGCCTGAGAGAACTCGGAGTCGCGGATCTGCTCATCGAGCAGGGCATCAAGGTACCGAACTTCAGGATCCGCGATCGGGACTCAGTTCTGCTCCATGTTGATTTCGCGGGACTTCCATCTCCCACCCCCTATGCACTCATGATTCCACAGGATGAGAGCGAGCGGATCCTGATCGATCGTTTGTCCGCACAGGGTCATGCGATCCAAAGACCTGTGCGACTCACGGGTTTCGAAGCTATCAACGACGGCGTACGGGCCAAGTGCGCGACCGGATCCGGCGAGAAGGTGATCGAAGCACGCTACGTCGTGGGGGCCGATGGCGAGAAGAGCAGCGTGCGTGGCCAGGCCGGCATAGCGTTTCCGGGGGACTCCTACGGCTCCTTCCTGCTGGCCGACGTCAGGATGGAGTGGCCGATCGCCAAGGACGAGGTGACCTTGTTCTTCTCGGAAGCGGGAACACTCGTCGTCGCGCCTATGTCGCGGGATCGTTACCGCGTCGTCGCGCAGCTGCCCGGCGCGCCCTCCGTGCCGACCATCGCAGATGTCCAGAAGGTGATCGATTCCCGCGGGCCGCGATCTGGTCCGCGCGTGGGCGAAGTTCTCTGGGGCTCCCGCTTCCAGGTTCACCACAAGCTTGCCGAGCGGCTTCGCAAGGGACCGGTGCTGCTCGTCGGCGACGCAGCTCATGTCCACAGTCCGGCTGGCGGTCAGGGGATGAATCTGGGGCTCCGCGATGCGGCGGTTTTGAGCGAGGCCCTGGCCGAGGCTCTGCGCGCCGGATCCAGCTCTGCACTCGACGCCTACGCAACGGAGCGGCGAGCGGCCGCGGCCGAGGTCCTGGAGATGACCGACCGCCTCACCCGCGTCGCCACCATGGCCAATCCCACGGCGAGATGGGCCCGCAACAGGCTGATCGCGACGGCAGCTTCGCTTCCCCAGGTTCGCCGCTATGCGGCGAGGACACTGGCCGGGTTCAACTGAATCCGGCGCGGGGCCTCGAAGGAGACAGTCATGCTAGCACCCAGAGCAATAAGGTTCGTCGTCGAAGGAACCGAATGCGTCGGCCATCTCTATGAGCCGGCCAATACCGCTGCGCCATATCCAGTTGTGATCATGGCGCACGGGTTCAGCGGCACCCAGCAGGGCTCGCTCGCCCGCACAGCACGCAATTTCGCCGGCAATGGGATCGCAGCCTTCACGTTCGACTATCGCGGCTTCGGCGAAAGTGGCGGGGCGGTGCGGCAGGTCGTCGACATTCACAAGCAGCAGGCAGACTGGAGAGCCGCGATCGAGTTTGTGAGAGGCCTTGAGGCCATCGATCGCCACCGCATAGCCATCTGGGGAAGTTCACTGAGCGGAGCGCACGTGGTCGAAGTGGCGGCACAGGACGAAGAAATCTCGGCCGTGGTGGCACAGGTGCCCTTCAACGGATTTCCCGACAAAGTCGAGGGGCGATCGGCCCGAGACAACCTGTCGCTCCTGTGGGCTGCGGTGAAGGATCGTGTTCGCGGATGGCTCGGCCTGCAGCCGCTCTATGTAACGGTCGTCGGGCGCTCAGATGACCTCGCCGTCATCGCGACGGACCGGGCGGAGGCGATCATCGCCTCGCTCCAGGGCACGCACTGGCAGAACAAGGTCGCTCCGCGCGTCATCCTCGACATGGCGATCTGGTATCGGCCTTCCAAGAGCGCCCATCGTCTGAGGATGCCGATCCTGGTCTGCCTGGCTGAGCGTGACGAGCACACGCCGCCACATCTCGGGCAACAGATCGCCGACGCCGCGCCGCATGCCGAAGTCCTCATATACCCTTGCACTCACTTTGACTTCTATGAAGAGGCAATTCGACAACGTCTGGTCCGGGATCAAACCACCTTCCTGAAGCACTGCTGGGCGAATTAGTCCGACCCGGCTACCTGTCCGTGTTCTCGATCTTGGTGTGCCCCACAAGATCTGAATCGCGGCGAGGTTTCCGGACCAGTGACCAGCGGCCCGATCTCTTTCCCTGTCGAGGAGAAAACGGATCGTCCATATCTGCCGCTGTTTCAGGGGCATCTTCACCCCGACCTTGCGACCGGCATTCCAGGCTGGCCAGCCCACTCCATTTCTATTCTCCTTCAGCCAGAATTGGCCAAAGAAAGAATGTTCGAGAGGTAACAGGGGCCGTTTTGCCGACCGGCAGCTTCTGGCGGTGGAGCTTCCAGACTGGACATTCGGGTAAGGCATGCCGTTGGTCCGTGCAGTAGATCATCGCCCAAAACAATCCACTCACCACAGGCACTTGGTCCGCATCGCGAGTGTGAAGGCGTCGATTCCGAAGGCGGCTTCCAGCGACGTGCCGAACTGGCCGAGCCAGCGCTCTTGCGCCTCGTAGGCAAGCGCCTCGCCCTCCTCCGGGCAGCGATGCTCGGCACCCACCTGGCGTTGGAGATGGTGCACCAGCTCGTGGACCAACACCGACAGATCGGCGACATCATCGGCGCGCCATCTGTCCGAAAGGACAATGGTACGCGTCAGCGGCTCGTAGACGGCAACCACTTCGTCGGCATGGACGATGTCGGCACGGCCGTAGCGCACCGCCGCAACCTGGCGCGGCTCCAGGAAACGCACGCGCGGAGGCGCCTCCATCTCAGGCAGCCCATAAAGAGCCGAGAGCCAGAGGGAGACGGCGACGACCAGCTCGTTCATCTCGCCGTCTCCCAACCACCGAACCGTCGCAGGCGATCGTTCAGCCGCTTCGCCGTGGCGGTGGCTCCCTCGCGCGACAGGCCGATGAGGCACTGCCCGTTCAATTCGGCGGGACATTCCGCGATGCAGTCGAACGCCGACCAGCTTTCGTCTGGAGCGAGGATCGCAACGAACCTGGCATTGTCCCGCGACGCACCTCCCGCGGCAGAACGCGGCTCCAGCCGGCTGAACCCGCCCCAGCCATCTTCTTCCTTTAGGGGAAAGCGAAACATCAGTGTGATTCCTCCCTTCTACGGGCTATCGGGTGCACAGCCCGATGCGCGGGAATAGCGCACTGGCTGCGCGGCGCCGTGGACGGGTGCCGCCACAGCACTGTGATTTTTCATGGAATAGGGACCCCGTTTGAGGGGTAATTTTTATCCAAAAGGGACCCCTGAGACACAGGGGCATCAGACTGCCTCCGATTGTCATCGGAGGCATTTGTTTTTGGATGTTGGTTGTGGAAACGATCGCGAAGATACGCCGTGCCTATTTTGTCCATGGGAAGCCCATCAAGGCGATTTGCCGCGAGTTGAATGTCTCGCGCAAAGTGGTGCGCAAGGTAGTGCGCTCGGAGGCGACGGAGTTTCGCTACGAGCGCAAACATCAGCCGATGCCAAGCATGGGTGCCTGGCGGGATGAGCTGGAGCGGCTGTTGTCGGCCAATGCGGCGAAGCCATCGCGTGAGCAGCTGACCCTGATGCGGGTTTTTGAAGAGCTTCGGGGCCTCGGCTATGAGGGCAGCTACAGTTCGGTCTGGCGGCATGCGCAGGCCTGGAAAGAGAAGCGCGGCAGCACCTCCGTCGCCGCCTATGTGCCGCTGAGCTTTGCACCGGGCGAGGCCTACCAGTTCGACTGGAGCCACGAGATCGTGGTGCTGGGCGGTGCGACGACCACGGTGAAGGTTGCGCATGTGCGGCTGTGCCACAGTCGGATGCTGTTCGTGCGGGCCTATCCGCGCGAGACGCAGGAGATGGTGTTCGATGCCCATGACCGGGCGTTTGCCTTCTTCCGGGGCACCTGCACGCGCGGCATCTACGATAACATGAAGACGGCGGTGGAGACCGTCTTCGTCGGCAAGGACCGCCAGTTCAACCGCCGCTTCCTGCAGATGTGCAGCCACTATCTTGTCGAGCCGGTCGCCTGCACGCCGGCCTCGGGCTGGGAGAAGGGCCAGGTTGAGAACCAGGTCGGGCTGGTGCGCCGGCGCTTCTTCACACCGCGGTTGCGCTTCAGGAACTATGAGGAGTTGAACGCCTGGCTGCTCGACCAGTGCGTCGTCTTTGCCAAGGCGCATCGCCATTCCGAGCGGCCCGAGCAGACGGTCTGGGAAGCCTTCGAGGCTGAACGGGCAAGCCTGGTGCCCTATGCCGGCCACTTCGATGGATTCCACGCCGTGCCGGCCTCGGTGTCGAAGACCTGCCTGGTGCGCTTCGACAACAACAAATACTCCGTCATGGCCAGCGCGCTCGGCCGGCCGGTGGAGATCCAGGCCTATGCCGACCGGATCGTGATCCGCCAGGATGGGGTGATCGTCGGCGAGCATCGCCGCGCCTTTGGCCGCGGCAAGACCGTCTACGACCCTTGGCACTATGTGCCGGTTCTGGCCCGCAAGCCGGGCGCGCTGCGCAACGGCGCGCCCTTCAAGGACTGGATGCTGCCCAGCAGCCTGGAGCGGATACGCCGCAAGCTTGCCCGTTCTGACGACGGAGACCGGCAGATGGTGAGCATTCTGTCGGCCGTGCTGAGCGACGGCATGCCGGCGGTGGAAGCCGCCTGCGCAGAAGCGTTGCGTGAGGGTGCCTGCTCGGCCGATGTCATCCTCAACATCCTGGCGCGTCGACGCGAGACGGCGCGGCCACCGACTATGGCCACGCCGGCCGGCCTCAAGCTTCACCATGAACCCACGGCAGATTGCAGCCGATACGATCAATTGAGGAGAGCCGTATGATGGACCGCACCGACATTCTCGCCACCATGGGATCGCTGAAGCTCTTCGGCATGAAGGCGGCCTATGACGAGATCATTCGAACCGCCGTGAAGCGCCAACACGAGCCGCAGCGCATCATCGCCGACCTGCTCAATGCAGAGATATCCGAGAAGAAGGCGCGCTCGATCAAATACCAGATGACGATCGCCAAGCTGCCGCTGGCCAAGGAGATCGAGGACTTCGTCTTCGACGGCACACCGATCAACGAGACGCTGGTGCGTGATCTGGCCGGCGGCAACTTCCTCGCCCATCAGCGCAACGCCGTCCTCGTCGGCGGCACCGGAACCGGCAAGACCCATCTCGCCGTCGCCATCGCCCGCGCCTGCATCCGTGACGGCGCGCGCGGCCGCTTCTTCAACGTCGTCGACCTCGTCAACCAGCTCGAGGCCGAGGCCCGGGCCGGGCGCCAGGGGCGGCTCAACGATCGGCTGTGTCGCCTGGACTTCGTCATTCTCGATGAACTTGGCTATCTGCCTTTCGCTCAGGCCGGCGGGCAGCTCCTGTTCCACCTCATCAGCCGGCTCTATGAGCAGACATCGGTGATCGTCACCACCAATCTCACCTTTGGCGAATGGCCGACTGTCTTCGGCGACGCCAAGATGACCACGGCACTGCTCGATCGGCTCACCCATCACTGCGACATCATCGAGACCGGCAACGACAGCTGGCGCTTCAAGAACCGCTCTCAAAGCTAAAGCCGAAAGGCCAATCAGGCGCACTCGACCGGGCTGCGCAAACTCGACCAGCTCCACCCGGTCGAGCGCTCACATCGTGCCCGTCAAAGGGGTCCCTTTTGGACGAAAAAACGGGGTCCCGTTTCCGCGATCATTGACAGCCAGCGCAGCACGCGACCTGTTCGGCGCTGACGCTGCAGAGGCGATCGCATGGTGTGCGCTGTCAGCACGTCGTGCGCACCGGGCGGCAGACCTGCGCTTTTGGCGTGCCGTGTTGATCCGGCTCGAAGCCTTGCCGGAGGACTAGGGTGAGCCTCAGCCGAGCCGCCTGCCCGTCAACATGCTCTTGGGCGTAGGAAGAAGCCTCGCCTGCTTCCGGGCAGGCTGCCGGACCGCGCCGCTCGCTCAAGCCCGCGCGCTTACCGCGCGCCCCTTCGGGCTTCGGGGCTTGACCGACCGGCTTTCCGGTCCGGCCTTTCGCAGGGAAGCCAGGGATCGGTGGGAGCGCTGGCGCTCCAAGCGTGACGGCCAGCGGTAACCGATTCGCCCGCGATGACGACGGGAGGCGGCATTGGCGATGAGAGCATCCCAGAACATACAACGCCCTACGCACCTTTATGTACCCGCCAGAACGACATGATGAAGATTCTGCTTTGAAGCCGCCAATTGCCGGTGTTTCCTGCCACGCACAGCGTGTTGGAGAGCGGCATGGAAGACGAATCAGACCGCGAACGGGAAAACAACGATCAGCCGACCAACGACAATTGCGGGCCGGAACATGCCAATGTCGAGGACACCGACATCGCACCCTGGCAGCGGGTGGACCGGGTGGTTCTGAGCATTGCCCGACTAATCGGCCGCCAGATCGCCCGTGAGCACTTCGAGGCCTTGCAGGCGGCCAACGACAATAGGCGCCCGGCAGAAGAGGCAGAGGGCCACGGTCCGAAGGGCAGGGAAGAAGGATAGGGAGAAAGCTCCATGCATCGCGCCGCGCTCTACGCCCGTTATTCGTCCGACAACCAGCGGGAAGCCTCCATCGAGGACCAGTTCCGGCTTTGCGAGGAGCATGCGGCACGCGAAGGCTGGAAAGTCGTCCAGCGTCATTCGGATGCGGCGATCTCCGGTTCCAGCATGATCCTGCGTCCCGGCATCCAGCAATTGCTCACCGATGCCCAGCGCGGTCTGTTCGACATCGTGTTGGCGGAGGCGCTCGACCGCCTGTCGCGGGATCAAGAGGACGTTGCCGGACTTTACAAACGGCTGCGCTTTGCCGGCGTCAAGATCGTGACCTTGTCCGAGGGTACGGTGGATGAACTCCACGTCGGCTTGAAAGGCACCATGAACGCGCTGTTCCTGCGAGATTTGGCCGCCAAAATCAGGCGTGGTCAAAGCGGACGTGTCCTGAATGGCTATTCCGCTGGCGGCCTGTCCTATGGCTATCGCGTGGTCAAGAAGCTTGATGAGCGTGGTGAGCCGATCCGTGGGCTTAGGGAAGTCGATGAGGACCAAGCCGAGATCGTTCGGAGGATTTTCCGGGAGTTTGCGTCCGGGCAGTCTGCGCGGGCGATTGCTGCAGGGCTGAATCGAGACGGCATACCTTCCCCCTTTGGCGGGGAATGGAACGCTTCGACCATCAATGGCAATCTCAAGCGGCGCAGCGGCTTTCTCTATAACGAGGCCTATATCGGCTTGCTCGTTTTCAACCGCGTCAAGATGGTCAAGGATCCCGAGACCGGCAGGCGCATCTCGCGGCCGAATCCGCCAGAGAAGTGGCAGGTCGTAGAAGCATCGCATTTGCGCATCATCGATGATGAGCTGTGGGATGCAGTGCACGCGCGCAAGAAGCTCTACGGTGGAGCAAGGCTCCATCATCGCCGACGGCCGAAGCACTTGTTCTCAGGCCTTGTCCGGTGCGGCTGCTGCGGCGCGTCCTACACGGTGAAGAGCAAGGATCAGCTCACTTGTTCGGCCCATCGCGAAAAAGGAACCTGCGACAACGGCAGAACCATTCGTGTTGCCGAGCTTGCGCGACGCGTCCTTGAGGGCATCAAGAAATGCTTGCTGGCGCCCGATGCCATCGCCGGTTTTCTTGCCGAATATCATGCTGAACAGAAACGCCTGAACACCATTCATCGGCAGCACCGTCGGCACAGTGAAAAGCGGATTGCCAATATAGGGAGGCAAATCCGCAATATTGTTGATGCTATCGCCGACGGCGTTGCGACGGCCGGCATGAAGTCGAGGTTGCTTGAACTGGAGCGTGAGAAGGAGAACTTGGCTGAGGAGCTCAAGGCCATGGCCTCCGCAGAGAACGTCGTGGAATTCCACCCGGCCACGGTCGAAGCCTATCGACGGAGGGTTTCGGAGCTTCAGGATGCATTACGTTCCGACGATAGCGAGCGCCGTGAAGCGGCGAATATCATCCGCTCGCTGGTCACCCGTATTGAGATCGTGCCAAAGGAAGGCAGGGGACAGGTGGAGGTAAGAGTGCATGGCGCGCTCGCAGAGCTTATCAACCTGCCAAATCGCAAATCGGGTGAGGCGCCTAGGACTGTATTGATGGTAGCGGAGGAGGGACTCGAACCCCCGACACAAGGATTATGATTCCTCTGCTCTAACCGACTGAGCTACTCCGCCCCGAAAAGCGTGGCGCGGGGCCGGCGGGATGGTCCCTGGCGCTTTTTGAAGTCGGGCGGATATAAGGTTGGGAGCTTGCCGGTGTCAAGCGGCCAATATCTTCGGCAGCAGCACATTTTTCAGGGCGCCGGGTTGACGTTCTGGTGATTGGGCCGCGGCGGGCTTGAGTTGCGCCGCGTGCGCCGATATGTGTCACCAACACCAATGCATGTGAAGAGTTTATGAAGCCGCGAATTGCAGTCCTGGGATGTGGGTATTGGGGGTCGAACCACATCCGTACCTTGAAATCGCTTGGCGTTCTCGCCGCCGTTTCCGACGCCAACCCGGCGCGGGCGGAAGGCTTTGCCAGCGAGCAGGACTGCCGCGCAATCGCGCCTGAAGATCTTTTCGGCGACGATGGCATCGATGCCGTGGTCATGGCGCTGCCGCCGCAGTTTCATGCCGAATACGCGATCAAGATCGTGCGGGCAGGCAAGGATGTGCTCGTCGAAAAGCCGATCGCGCTCACCGTGCCGGATGCGCAGCGGGCGGTGGACGCCGCCCATGAGACGGGCCGCGTCCTGATGGTCGGGCATGTGCTGCGTTTCCATCCGGCCTTCGAGAAACTGAAATCGCTGATCGACGATGGCGAGCTCGGCACGGTCCGCTATATCCACTCGCATCGGCTCGGCCTCGGCAAGTTCCATACCGAGAACGACGCCCTTTGGGATCTGGCGCCGCACGATCTATCGATGATCCTGGCCATAACAGGCTCGGCGCCGGTGGAAGTGCGCGGCGAAGGGGCGGCCCTGCTCGACCATCTGAGCGATTTCGCGCATCTGCACATGCGCTTTGCCAACGGTCTGCGCAGCCATCTTTTCACCTCGCGGCTCAATCCTTACCGCGAGCGCCGGCTGACCGTCGTCGGCACCAGGGCCATGGCCGTGTTCGACGATGTCGAGCCGTGGGGGCGCAAGCTCGCCGTCTACCGCCACGCCGTTTGGCAGGACAGCGGCCAGTGGGCCTTCACCACCAACGAGCCGTCCTATGTGGACGTCAAGGAGGGCATGCCGCTGACCCGGGAACTCGAGCATTTCATCGATTGTATTGCCACGCGCGGGCAGCCCAGAACCTCGGGCGAGGAAGCCATCGACGTGCTGCGCATCCTCACCGCCGGGACCGTATGGCACGACTGACCCTTTCCGAGCGCCGCATCCGCCGGCCGATGTCCACAACTTCCTCGCGCGCCACGCGAATCCGGGGCGCAGTAGCGTCTTGACTTCCCGTCGCGCATCTTCAAGGTTTCAGCAGCCCTTGGCCGGAGTGCGCGGCGTCAGGGGCACGGGTGTCAAACGGTAGAGAATCCGGTTCAGGTTTCCGCTCAGTCCCATCGGTTGTGCGTCTGTCCTGCTGCAGCTTGGCTGCCGTGTAGGAAGCGGCGCGCATTTTGGTTTGCGGCGAACGGGCATCGTGGCGGGTCACTCTGCGAGAATGGATATGGAAGAGCAGCTGGCAATGAGCATCAAGGTCCTGGTGTGGGGCGAAAATGTGCATGAGCGCCAAAACGAGGTGGTGCGCTCCATCTATCCCGATGGAATGCATGGGACGATCGCCCGTGCGCTCGCGGCCGACGGCGACATCGCGACCGAAACCGCGGTCCTGCAGGACCCCGAGCACGGGCTTTCCGAAGAGGTGCTGGCCCGGACCGACGTGCTGGTCTGGTGGGGACACAAGGCCCATGACGCGGTCGAGGACGAGATCGTCGAGCGCGTGGCGCGGCGCGTGTGGGAGGGGATGGGCCTGATCCTGCTGCACTCGGCGCATTTCTCGAAAATATTCAAGCGGCTGATGGGAACGCCCTGCGCGCTGAGTTGGCGTGAGGCGGGCGAGCGCGAGCGGCTGTGGGTGGTCAATCCGCGCCATCCGATCGCCCGCGGCCTGCCCGCATATTTCGAGCTTGAGCACGAGGAGATGTATGGCGAGCCGTTCTCTGTCCCGGAGCCTTTGGAAACCGTGTTCATCTCCTGGTTCCAGGGCGGCGAAGTGTTCCGCTCCGGCCTGACATACAGGCGCGGAGCCGGAAACATCTTCTATTTCAGGCCCGGCCACGAGACCTATCCCACCTATCACGATGCGACCGTCGGCCAGGTGCTGCGCAATGCGGCGCGATGGGCCCATACGCCAGGGCCGGCCCTTGCCGCCATCCACAAGGCGCCGAACGTGCCGGCCGACGCTGCCCCCGAACCCATCGTCGAGCGCGGCCCGAAGCTGCACAAGCCCGGCGAAGAAGGCTACAAATAGGAAGAATACACATGCGCCTACTCATTCTGGGCACCGGCAAGATGGCCAACCGCCATGCCACCTCCTTCGCGGCGATCCCAGGCGTGCACCTGGCCGGCGCCGTCGACACGGACGCCGAAAAGCTGCAGAGCTTCTGCGACAAGCACGGCATAGAAAGGCGTTTTGCGACCGTCGAAAGCGCGTTGGCGTGGGGCGAGTTCGATGCCGTGGCCAATGTGACGCCGGATGCCGCGCATTATGCCACTTCCATGGCCTGCATTGCCGCCGGCAAGCATGTGCTGTGTGAAAAGCCGCTTGCCACGAACCACGCGCACGCCGTCGAGATGGCCGACGCGGCCGATCGGGCCGGCGTGGTCGCCATGGTCAATCTCAGCTACCGGGACGTGGCCGAGTTGCATGCGGCGCGCGAGATGGTGCTGGCCGGGCGCATCGGAACGGTCAAGCATCTGGAGGCCTCCTATCTGCAAAGCTGGCTCGTCTCCAGCGCGTGGGGCGACTGGCGCACCGGCCCGCAATGGCTGTGGCGGCTGTCGAAGGGGCACGGGTCGAACGGCACGCTGGGCGACATCGGCATCCATATCCTGGATTTCGTCGCCTTCGGCTCGGCCAGCCAGATCAGCGATGTCTCCTGCCGCCTGAAGACCTTCAACAAGATCGAGGGCGACCAGATCGGCGACTATGTGCTCGACGCCAACGACAGTTTCGTCATGACCGCCGGCTTCGACAACGGCGCGCTGGGCGTGATCCACGCCACCCGCTGGGCCACCGGCCATCTCAACGAGTTGCGCCTGCGCATCTATGGCGACAAGGGCGGCATCGAGGTCCAGCACGGGCATCAGGCCTCGCATCTCAGGGTCTGCCTCGACGGCGATGCCGAGACGGCGACATGGCGCGATGTGGCGGCGGCGCCGGTGGCAACCAATTACGAGCGTTTCGTCAATGCGGTGAGGCTCAATATCCCGACCGAGCCCGGCTTCCGGCACGCCGCCGACCTGCAGCGCCTCCTCGATCTCGCCTCGCTGGCGGAAATGCCGCAGCCGCGCGGAAAGCAGAAAAAGATGACCCGCCTTAACGCCTACAGGATGAGTTGAGGGACGGGCGAAAGCCTTGGAGCGCTACGCATCGGCCTGAAAATCGGGACCGATTTTTCGGAACACAGGATGCGTGGTTCCAAAGTGTTGGAGCATCCTTGTGCAGCGTCCGGATGGAGGCACGGCGCTCTATAGGGCCGACAATCCGTCCAGCCTGGCAAGCTGCGCTTCGGCCGCAGTGCTGCGTTCGGAACGCTCGATGAAGCCGCCGCCATAGACGCGGGCGTCGTCACCGTCGCTGGAATAAAGAACGCAGGCCTGGCCCGGCGCGACGCCGGCCTCGCCTTCGTGCAGGTCGACGAAGGTCGTTCCGGCCCGGTGATAGAGCGTGGCCGGCGCGGGAGGACGGGTCGAGCGCACCTTGGCGTGCACCTCCAGGCCTTCGGCGGGGATGGCCGACAGCGGGCCGTCGCCCAGCCAGTTCACCTGCCGCAGGAACAGGCGGCGCGTCTCCAGCGCCTCGCGCGGGCCGACGACGACGCGCGCTGCCTCCGCATCCAGATGGACGACGTAAAGCGGCTCGCCGGCCGCCACGCCGATGCCGCGACGCTGGCCGATCGTGTAGTGCATGATGCCTTCGTGCCGGCCGAGCACCCGGCCGTCGATATGCACGATGTCGCCGCCATTGGCCGCGCCGGGCTTCAGCTTCGAGATGATGTCGGAATATTTGCCTTTGGGCACGAAGCAGATGTCCTGGCTGTCCTGCTTGCCGGCCACCGAAAGACCCATCTCCTGCGCGATCGCCCGCACCTCGGGCTTCGGCATGCCGCCCAGGGGGAAGCGCAGGTAATCGATCTGCTCCTGCGTCGTGGCGAAAAGGAAATAGCTCTGGTCGCGGTCCGCGTCGACCGGCCGGTGCAGCGCCCGATGGGCCCCATTGGCCTTGCTGCGGATATAGTGCCCGGTGGCAAGCGCGTCGGCGCCCAGGTCGCGGGCGGTCTGTAGAAGGTCGGAGAACTTGACCGTCTGGTTGCACGACACGCAAGGGATCGGCGTCTCGCCGGCGACGTAGCTTTCGGCGAAGGGGTCGATCACCGCCTTGCGGAAACGCTCCTCGTAGTCGAGAACATAGTGGGCGATGCCCAGCGTCTCGGCAACGCGGCGGGCATCGTCTATGTCCTGGCCCGCGCAGCAGGAACCCGGCCGATGGGCGGCGGCACCATGGTCGTAAAGCTGTAGCGTAACGCCCACGACCTCGTAGCCTTCGCGGGCGAGAATGCCGGCAACGACCGACGAGTCGACGCCGCCCGACATGGCGACGACGACGCGTGTGTCCTGCGGGCGGCCTGGCAGATCGAGGCTGTTCATCTTTGTTCTTCCGTTCGTCCGCCGCTACATGCCAACCGTATGGGCCGAGGTCAAGGTGGCGATCTTGGCGCATTGCTGCAAGGGCGCGCGGGACAAGGAGGCCGCGCGCGCCGATGCACCCCTTCCAATCGGCGCGCCTGCGCGCGCATTTTAATCAAAGGCGAGGCAATTCCCTAACGCCGGATTCATAAGTCTTACCTTACTCTTACCCTGCGTTTAGGCAATTCTTAAAGCTGCGGCGGTAACGTCGCGATGATTGGGTCTTGGTTCAGTGTAGAGAGTACGATGACCGATCTGGTGCGACCGCGCGTGAAATATGTTATCGGGCCTGACGGCAGTCCGCTGACGATTGCCGATTTGCCGCCCACCAACACGCGCAGGTGGGTTATTCGCCGCAAGGCGGAAGTAGTGGCCGCCGTGCGCGGGGGGCTCCTGAGCCTTGAGGAAGCGTGTCAGCGCTATCGGCTGACCGTGGAGGAATTCCTGTCGTGGCAGGCGTCGATCGACGACCATGGCCTGCAGGGATTGCGCACGACCCGTATTCAGCAATACCGCCACTGACAGAAACCGTCCGACAACCGATTGCATCTTCCGCCGGCGCAAGGATGATTCCGCGCCGGCGATTGCATCTGCGGATGCCGGTCTAGGTCCAGAGCTGCGCTACTCGAGCAGCCGGACGATTTCACCTTTCCCGGGAAATGGCGAAGCGACGGAAGCCGCAAACGGAAAAGCCCGGCGGAACGTGCCCGCCGGGCCTTTCATGCGTTTTCTGGCGAGCTTTCGTCAGCCGGTCATGGCGCGGGACGCCTCGGCGTCACTGCCGCGCTTTCCGTCCCGCATTTCCAGCGCTTCGGCCTTTCTCAACTCCACTTCCACTTCCGACAGATCGTCCTGCGCCTGTTCCTTCTGCTGCAGGAGTTCGGCTTGGGAGGTGCGTAGATTGTCCCGGCGCAGCCGCGCCGCCTTGGCAAAGGTCGGGTAGGCGAAATGGTTCTGGTCGGTAATGCCGGCTTTCGTCTCCTCGCTGACGATCTGAGCCTCGAGCTCGGAAGCCATGCGTTCGAACTCGGCGATCATCGCGTCGAGCTGGTCTATCCGACGGCGCTTCTCGTTCACCTGAAACTGCTTTAGCCGAACAAGATTCTCTCGTGATTTCATCATCAGAACTCCCAGAAAACGCTGCGTAAATACACATAGCTACAGGGCCGGCAGTGAATGGGTGAAGCTGGCTTGGAAAACAAAATCCTAAGATTCAGCCTGCCTGGTAACCATTCGTTTACGGGCATTGTTAATCATAAGGGCCATGGCTTAAGGCCCGGTAAAAATCCCCAGGGGGTTTTGAGCGGTCGCAGCCTTCGGCCGGGGACGATGAATGCCTTCGGGTACAGGTCAGGGACGGCCGCGGTATTTACGATCGGGACGCTCGCGCCTGCCGAACGGCAGGATGGAACGGCGTTTTGGCCGGCGATAAGGAAAATTCGGTGAGGGTGATTCAGTATTTGGATTCAACAACGTGTCTGAAAAAGCTAAAAAGCGCTGTTAGCTCTTGCCATGCTGAATCAGATTTTGTTAACCATTAACTGGCAGCCTCCGATTCAGGCGATCACTGCTCCGGTGCCGGATGTCTGCTCAACCCGGTTCGGCGGCGGAAAAGGGGAATAACATGCGCGTTTTGCTGATTGAAGACGACAGTGCAACCGCACAGAGCATCGAGCTGATGCTGAAGTCGGAGAGCTTTAACGTCTATACGACGGATCTCGGCGAAGAAGGTGTCGATCTCGGTAAACTGTACGACTACGACATAATCCTTCTGGACCTGAACCTGCCCGACATGTCGGGCTACGAAGTGTTGCGGACGCTTCGCCTTTCCAAGGTCAAGACGCCGATCCTGATCCTTTCGGGCATGGCCGGCATCGAGGACAAGGTCAGGGGGCTGGGTTTCGGCGCCGACGACTACATGACCAAGCCGTTCCACAAGGACGAGCTCGTCGCCCGCATCCACGCGATCGTCCGCCGCTCGAAAGGTCACGCCCAGTCGATCATCACGACCGGCGACCTGGTGGTCAATCTCGACGCCAAGACGGTGGAAGTCGCCGGCCAGCGCGTGCATCTGACGGGCAAGGAATACCAGATGCTGGAGCTGCTCTCGCTGCGCAAGGGCACGACGCTGACCAAGGAAATGTTCCTCAACCACCTTTACGGCGGCATGGACGAGCCGGAACTGAAGATCATCGACGTCTTCATCTGCAAGCTGCGCAAGAAGCTCGATACCGCTTCCGGCGGGCAGAACTATATCGAGACGGTATGGGGCCGCGGCTATGTGCTGCGCGAGCCCGAGGAAATCCGCGAAAGCGCCTGAGACGGCCGAAACTGCTCTTCGATGAACCCGGCCAGCGCCGGGTTTTTCGTTTGTGTGATGGCTCGCGTGAACTGCCGTTGCCGGCCGATTGCCGGGGCATGATCTTTTGCCAGAATCTGTTGTCCGGAGTTGGGGATCACGCTTCAGATCAGTTCACCGTTTCACAGAAGCGCCGAACTGATCCAACTGTTTGATTTCACGCAATTCCGGACGGAAAGCCGGCTTCCACTTTTCCTGGATTTGCTCTAGGCGGCCGCCTGGAGCTGGCGGAAATTGTTCAGAAGCTGTGCCCGGGTGAACGGCTTGAGCATATAGCCGGCGGCGCCGGCGCGCTTGGCCCGCATGATCGGCCCAATGTCCATCGCGTAGGTGCACAGCAGGATGTGCGGCTTGGCGTCCGGGTCCAGCGCCACCAGGCGTGAGATCAGTTCCGCCGCGTCCATGTCGGGCAGGGTCGCGTCCACGACGATGGCTTCCGGCATTTCATGGGTGCAGATCTCGATGGCTTCATAGGCCGAGCCAGCCTCTGCCACAAGCATATCAGGACCGGCCAGGATCCGCTTCGCGACTTTGCGAATGACGCTCGAATCGTCGACGATCAGGCAGCGTTTCATGGTTTCCGTTTCCTGTTGCCTTGCGGGCGGTCCCGCATGTCCCATTATACTCGCATGGGTTGGTAAAGCCGTCGCAAACAGGCATGGTTAATTTTCAGCTAAGCGGCCGACAGGATGATTTCCTCGGCACCTGCCCGGATCGAGATGGTCATTCCCGTCTCCCGCGCCAGAAGCATCGTGTAATAGAACTGGACGCTGTGGGCATCGATGGCTTCTTCGGGCTGGCGCCCGGCGTGAAGCTCGAGGAATTTCGCCGGCACGCGCACCATCGGTCCATTGGCGTTGATGGTGAAGCGAGGCGCCGTTTCCAGATCGTCCAGGCGCACGGTCAGCTTGCCGCCGCGCGGTATCGCCGTGTTGGAGATCAGGATCAGGTTGAGCAGCAGCTTGACCTTGTTCTTCGGCAGAAGGGCCCGGTTGCCGATCCATTCCAGTTCGGGCTTTTCGTTGCGGATAAAGGCCGTTGCGACGTTCTGGGCATCGCCCGTGTCGATCTGCATGCCCGCGGAGCCGGCTGCACCGAAGGCAAGGCGCGCGAACTGAAGACGGGCCGAGGCGTTGACCGCGCTGGCACGGATGAGCTGCATGGCGTCCTCGTCGGCGCCGCCCTCGTCCAGCAGTTCCAATCCGTTGTTGATCGCGCCCACCGGAGAGATGATGTCATGGCAGACGCGGCTGCACAAAAGGGCTGCGAGGTCTGTCGCGCTGAGCGAGAAAATGTCGGTCATATCCGAGCCGTCCCCTGGATCGCTTTCCAAGCCGAACTGGCATGGCGCGAGCCATGCCGGCGAATCGCTATAGCTATAGCCGGTTTCTTCGTACACACCACCGGGCCGACCGGCAATAAATGGCCCCTCAACCCGAACGTGCATAACGGGCGCACGCGCACCGGCGTCCGACTGGTCCCCAACGCCTGGACCGCATGCAGGCCCTGATGGAAGAAGTGGGGGCTTAATGGTTGAAAAAGGATTACGGCATAGAATCGAATCTTAGATAAGCCCGTTGGCGGGGTGAGGGGTAGCGGAGCCGCAGGAGCAAAGGCGTTTCGACGCTTTACAACGGAGAAGAATGTAATGGTTCAAGGTCTCTTCGAGCGCATCGGCGCGCGAAAGTTTGCAGTCGTTCTTGCCATGGCCGTGCTTGCCGCCCTGGCGCCGGCGCGTGCTTCGGCGCAAGACAACGGCTACACGGTGGACGAGATCGTGACGGCCGGCGAACAGTTCTTCGGCGCCACCACCGGAGGTCTTGCAACCCTCGTCGAGAAGGTTTTCTCCACCTATGGCCTGCCCAATGGCTACGTGCTGGGCCAGGAAGGTTCCGGCGCCATTGTCGGCGGCCTGACCTATGGCGAGGGCACTCTCTATACCAAGAATGCGGGAGATCATTCCGTCTTCTGGCAGGGACCTTCCGTCGGCTGGGACTTCGGCGCGCAGGGCTCGCGCGTCATGGTGCTCGTCTACAATCTCGATCAGGTCGCAAGCCTCTACCGGCGCTACGGCGGCGTCGCCGGGTCGGCCTATTTCGTGGCGGGGCTGGGCTTCAACGTGCTGAAAAACGGCCAGGTGCTCATCGTGCCCATCCGTACCGGCGTGGGGGCGCGGCTCGGCGTCAATCTCGGCTATTTGAAAATGACGCCCAGGCCCACCTGGAATCCCTTCTGATCGGCGGCGGGGGCCATGTCGCTCGGCGGCTATTAAACGGTAAGCGAGTCTAGATTTATGGCGAGCAGCCATGGCAGAGTGCCTTGCCGTGCAGTTTCGGGTGCATGGCGCTTCGGCCGCATGTGCACGCCCATGGACCTGACCTTGTGATTCAGACCCTGCTTTCCTTCATACTCGGCTTCCTCGTCGCCGGCCTCCTCGCGCTCCTGGCGGCGCCCGTGCTGTGGCGGCGGGCAGGGCAGCTCGCCCGCAAGCGCATGGAAGCAACCATGCCGCTTTCCAGAGCGGAGCTGGAGGCCGAGTTCGACGTTTTGCGGGCGGAGAACGCCATGACCGTGCGCAAGCTGGAGATGAAGGCGGAGGCTCTGCACAAGCGCACGGTCGAGGATCTCGTGGTGCTGAACACGCAGCGCGAGCACATCGCGGCGCTCACCGGAGAACTTGACGTCCACCGGGCGCGCATCGAGGAAATGGAAAGTGAGCACAAGGAACTCACGACCAGGCTTTCCATGCGGGAAAGCGACGTCAAGTCGCTGACCGCCCGTCTGGAAAAAGCCGAGGCGCAGCTCAAGGAGCAGCTTTCGCAAGTGGAAGAACTGTCCAGGCTCTACGAGGAAGCCAGCCTGACGGCCAGCAGCCGCCAGATCGAAATCGTCTCCCGCGAATCCGATATAGAGCAACTCAAGGACACGATCGGCCAGTTGCGAAACCAGCGCCGCGAGGCCATCGACGAAACGCGCCAGGCGGTGGCCGAGCGCAAGGAGGTCGAGGAGGCGCTCAAGGTCGCGCAGCAGCGCGCGGCGGTTCTCGACCGGAAGCTCGAGCGCATGATCACGACGCTTTCCACGCGCGACGAGGCGCTGGAGCGGCGCGAGAGGGAGATAGAGCGCTTGAAGACGAAGATTCGCGAAACCGCCCAGGCCGACGCCGGTGCGTCGAGCAGGCTCGAGGACGCGGAACGGCAGAGGGAGCGGTTGGAGACGCAGGTCGCCGACCTTTCCCTGCAGCTCTCGTCGCTGCTTGCTTCGGGCGGCGAGGGCGAGGGCGACGCCGTAAGGCAGCGCATGCAGTCGCGCCTGGCGACATTGATGCGCGAGAACAGGAAGCTTCGCGAAAGGCTATCGGCCAGCGCCGATGCGGGCGAGGGGCCGGCTCCGGGAGACGCGGCCCTGCGCGAGCAGATCGCCAGTCTGGCGGCGGAAGTCGTCAACATGGCCGCCCAGCTCGAAGGTCCTGGCTCGCCCATCGAAAAGGTGCTCGGTTCGGCGGAAGACCATCCGGCCGGTGCCGCCGGACAGCATCCGCCCAGCCTTGCCGAGCGCGTGCGCGCCCTGCGCGAGGGCGCGCCGGCGCAGTAGGCAATCACTCCGGCGCCTGCCACAGCCGATGCAGGGCAATCGCGGAGGCGGCCGCCACGTTGAGGCTGTCGAAATCCTCGCGCATGGAAATCCGTACGGATGGCAGCCTTTCCAGCAGGTCTCCGGGCAATCCCGGACCTTCCGCCCCCAGAAGGAGCGCGCAGCGCCTGCCTCTTTTCACGGCGCATATGTCGATGCGGCCGGCCGGGCTGAGGGCGACGATGTCGAAGCCCTCGCTTTCCAGCGCCTCGACCATCGCCGTCCCGTTTTCGATCTTCGCGAACGGCACTTTCAGCGCGGCGCCCACCGAAACCCGAATGGCCTTGCGGTAGAGCGGATCGCAGCAGGTCTGGTCGAAGAGCACCGCATCGGCCCCGAAAGCGGCCGCGTTGCGGAAGATCGCGCCCATATTGTCGTGATTCGCTATGCCGCAAAGAGCCACGACGAGCGCCGCCGGCGGCATTTTCGCCAGGAGCGCGGCGGCATCTTCCTCTTGCGTGCGCCTGCCGATCGCCAATATGCCGCGATGCATGTGAAAGCCGGCGATGCCGTCCATGACGTCGCCTGACGCCACATAGACCGGAATGTCGTCGTCTATCCGCTCCAGAAGGTCCTCCAGCCCGGCGAGCCGGTTCTCGCGCAGGAATACGGATTCGGCGGCAAAGCGGCTGCTGGCGAAGAGCACGTTGAGGACGACGCGGCCCTCAGCGATGAACCGGCCCTGCCGGCCCACGAGATCGCGTTCGCGCACATCGCGGTAGGCGGCGATGCGCTCGTCGTCGACGCTGTCGATGCGGATGATGTTGGCCTTGCTCACGTCCCGCGCGCCGCCTTGGCCATGGCGACGAGGACAGGCCTCATCTCGCCTGCATCGTTCAGCGCCGTGTCGAAGAAGATGCGTTGCTGCGCGTCGCCAAGCGACAGATCGATGCCTTCCGGATCGATGCCCGTCAGCCGCCACTTTCCCGGTTTCGCCTTGCAGAAGTGGCGGGCGTAGTTGGCCACGGCGTCGGCATGGTCCTCGTTCATGTGATCGATCGCCGCCTGCTCGGCGCGGGCAAGCGCATCGAGTGCCGGGCCCGCCGTCAGCAACTCGTCCGGCATAAGCTTGTAGGCCCGGGCGAAACCCCCGTTGAGAAGCCCGGCGCCCGGCTCCAGCCGGTAGAAGGCGAAGTCGGCAAATCCGGCATAAAGGCCGGCCTTGGGGTGGCGGTTGAGGTAGCGCCGCCTAGCCTGTTCCTGCGCTGGCGTGCCCGCGGAAAGCTGCACCGCCTGCGCCTTGAGCGTCAGGCGGGGATGGGCGAGCGGGTCGCCCTTGCCGGGCTCCCCGAGAAGGAGCGAGCAGCGCGCATCCGCTTCAATCGCCCTGGTGTGGGCGGAAAGCGCCGAGACGAGGATCAGCGGCGCGCCGTCCATGTCGGTCGCCACCGCCACGCGGGTGGCCAGCGGCCCCCCGTCCTCGGGGTCGAGCGTGGCGAGGGCGGCGAAACGCGCCTGCCGCATCAGCGTTTTGGCAAGACGGATTGCGTCGGCGTCCGTCTCCAGTATCACGTCCTTCTTCTCGTCCGGCATATCGGGCTCCGCTGGCTATTCCGGTTCGCTCTGGCCGATAATGCCGGCGGCGGCAAGGCTGTCGAACTCTTCAGGCCCAACTCCGAACTCCTTCAGCGAGCCTGCGGCACCTGCCTCGCCGGCAAGGCGAAGGGGCGTTCGGTCGAGCCGCGGCGCGGGGGCGGGGCGGGTGAAGCCGGCCTTGGTGGCATGCACGGCGCGGGCGCGGTTGTGCGGATGGGCGGCGGCCTCCTCAAGCGTCAGGACGGGCGCAACGCAGGCGTCGGTTCCTTCGAAAAGAACGGTCCACTCCGCCTGCGTGCGCTCGGCGATGCGCCGTGCGATGGCGTCGCGCATCTGCGGCCAGACGGCGCGGTCGTACTGGTTGCCGGCAAGCGCCTCGCCGAGGGGCAGCAGCCGCGCGAACTCGGCGAAGAACTGCGGCTCCAGGCAGGCGACCGCCATGAAACGGGCATCCGCGGTCTCGTAGGTATCGTAAAAGGGCGCGCCGCCGTCCAGAAGGTTGCGGCCGCGCGCGGCGCTCCAGATGCCGGCCGCCACGAAGCTGAAGAAGGGCGCCGCCAGCATCGAGGCCCCGTCGGTCATTGCCGCGTCCACCACTTGGCCAAGCCCGGAGCGCCCGCGTTCCACGAGTGCTGCCAGTATGCCCGTCAGGAGAAACATGGTGCCGCCGCCATAGTCGCCGACGAGATTGAGCGGCGGCACGGGCTTGCCCTCGGCCGGCCCCATCATCGACAATACGCCCGAATAGGCAAGATAGGTGAGGTCGTGGCCGGCCTGCCGGGCCAGCGGCCCTTCCTGGCCATAGCCGGTCATCCGCGCGTAAATGAGCTTCGGGTTGCGGGCGCGGGCCTCGTCCGGCCCGACGCCGAGACGCTCCATCACGCCCGGCCGGAATCCTTCCATCAATAGGTCGGCCCGGCCGACCAGGCGCAGGAGGAGCGTGCGCCCGGCTTCCTGCTTCAGGTCGAGCTTCAATATCCGGCGGCCGTGCCTTTCAAGATCCATTTCCGGAGGCAGGTTCAGGAAGGGGCGGGCGGCGTCCTTGCGCTCGATGCGCAGCACCGACGCTCCCATCTCCGCCAGCATCAGCCCGGCCAGCGGCACTGGCCCCAGCCCCGCCATCTCGATGACGAGGAGGCCGGAAAGCGGACCATGGCGCTCGGCTGGCATGTCTTCAGCGCGGCGCCATGCGTATGGCGCCGTCGAGGCGGATGGTCTCGCCGTTGAGCATCTGGTTCTCGACGATGTGGCAGGCCAGGCTCGCATATTCCGACGGATCGCCCAGGCGGGGCGGGAAGGGAACCTGCTGGCCGAGCGAAGCCTGGGCGTCTTCGGGCAGCCCGGCCATCATCGGCGTCTTGAAGATGCCGGGCGCGATCGTGCACACCCTTATGCCGGCGCGCGAAAGGTCGCGCGCGACGGGCAGGGTCATGCCGACGATGCCGCCCTTGGACGAGGAATAGGCCGCCTGGCCGATCTGCCCGTCAAAGGCCGCCACGGAAGCCGTGTTCACGATCACGCCGCGCTCACCGCCCTCCAGCGGTTCCAGTTCCTGGGCCTGCGCGGCGAAGAGGCGGATCATGTTGAACGAGCCGATCAGGTTGATCTCGATGACCTTGCGGTAAAGATCGAGCGGATGGGGACCATCCTTGCCGACCGTCTTCATGGCGACGGCGATGCCCGCGCAATTGACGAGAATGCGGGGTCCGCCCAGCTTCCCGCTGACGGCGGCGACGGCCGCCTCGCCGTCCTCGGCGCTCGTCACGTCGCATTTGACGGCGATGCCGCCGATCTCGCCGGCCACTTTTTCCGCCCGGTCCATGCCTACATCAGCAATCGCCACCTTTGCGCCTTTGGCGGCAAGGGCGCGCGCCGTGGCTTCGCCAAGGCCCGAGCCGCCGCCCGTGACGATCGCAACAATGCCGGATGGATTCATGAAATGCGCCTCCTCTGGTGAAATGGAAGGCGCACAGTAACGGCGGAACGGCATCGGGGGAAGGGCGGCACGCTGAGTGCGCCTACCTTCTCAACACCGACTTCAAAACATCCCTGATGCCGATCGCGCCCAGAAAGCGCGAGGCGTCGTCGAAAACGGCGACCGGGGCCGTATGCGACTGGTGCATGGCGTGCATGACCGTCTTGAGCGGCGTTCCTGCATGCGCCCAATAGACCTTGGGGCGGTCCTCCGGCAGCGTCTCGATCTTGTCGCAGGAAACCCAGATCGCCGGCTTCTCGTCGCGCTCCGCAGCGACCACCAGCATCTTGTCGTCGAGCTTGAAGCGCGTCGTCCTGCGCCGGTCGAGCCACAGCCAGCCTTCGCCGGCAGCCTCCAGGTCGCGGGCGTCGCGCATCACGTTCCAGGCGGTCAGGACCGAGAGCGGGTTCACGTTGGAGATGAACTCGCGCACATAGTCGGTTCCAGGCTTCAGCACGATGTCCTCGGGCGCGCCGGTCTGCACGATGCGGCCGCCGTCCATGATCGAGATGCGGTTGCCGATCTTCAGCGCCTCCTCCAGATCGTGGCTGACGAACAGGATCGTCTTTTTCAAGCGCTCCTGGAGTTCGAGAAGCTCGTCCTGTAGCTTCGTGCGGATCAGCGGGTCGAGCGCGGAAAAGGGCTCGTCCATCAGGAGAATGGGCGCTTCGGTCGCGAAGGCGCGGGCCAGGCCCACGCGCTGCTGCATGCCGCCGGAAAGCTCATGGGCATATTTGCCGGCCCAATCCTCCAGATGCACCAGTTCGAGCTGGGCCATCACGCGCTCGGCGCGCTGTTTCGCCGGGAAGCCGGAAAGCTCCAGCCCGAAGCCGACATTCTCGGCCACCGTGCGCCATGGCAGCAGCGCGAATTGCTGGAAGACCATGGCGACGCATTCGCGGCGAATCTTGCGCAGCTCTCCTTCCGAGCAGGTCACGACATTGGCCTGCCAGTCGCCGTCGTGGACGAGCACGTCGCCGCGCGCGACCTTGTTCAGCCGGTTGACGGCGCGCAGGAGCGTCGATTTACCGGAGCCCGAAAGGCCCATCAGCACGGAGATCTCGCCCCGTTCCACCGTCAGGTCGCAGCCGGCGCAGCCGAGCACCGCCCCCGTCTGCTCCAGGATCTCGCCCCGGGTCCGACCGGCGTCGAGCAGGGGCAGGGCAGCGGCGCGCTCCTTGTCGGTCCCGAAGATGATGTCGACCGCGCGGAAATCGATTGCAGAGCTCATCGGTCCTGCTCCCGCCCGATGCGCGCCATCCTGTCGAGGATGATGGCAAGCACCACGATGGCAAGTCCGGCCTCAAGGCCGAGCGGAATGTTGACCGAGTTGAGCGCGCGCACCACCGGCTTGCCGAGGCCGTCGGCGCCGATCAGCGCGGCGATCACCACCATCGACAGGGACAGCATGATGCACTGGGTGAGCCCGGCCATGATCGAGGGCAGGGCGGCCGGCAGTTCCACCTTCCACAGGAGCTGGCGCCTGGTGGCGCCGAAGGCCTGTCCCGCCTCGATCATCGGCTTGGGAACCGAGGTGATGCCCAGATAGGTCAGCCGTATGGGAGCAGGCGAGGCGAAGATCACCGTGACGATGACGCCGGGCGCGGCGCCGAGGCCGAAAAGGATAAGCACGGGAATCAGATAGACGAATGTGGGAAGGGTCTGCATGAGGTCCAGAACCGGGCGCAGGAACTGGTAGACGCGGTCGTTATGCGCCGCCCATATGCCCACGGGAACGCCGATCGCCATGGAGACGGTCGCCGCCGCGACCACCAGCACCAGCGTCTCGACCGTTTCCTCCCAAAGGCCCTGATTGATGATGAAGGCCAAGCCGATCGCGACGCCGATGGAGAGCTTCCACGAGCGCTGCAACACGTAGGCGACCGCGGCCACCAGCAGCACCACGATGCTGGCCGGCATCCACAGCAGCAGGTCCACCATTCCGTCCAGAACGGACGCCAGCCCGTCGGCGATGCCATCGAAGATCCAGGCGAAATTGGTCGTCAGGAAGTCGAAGAACTCGCGCCCCCATCGGCCGATGGGGATTTTCCAGGCGGCGATCCATTCCGATAGCGGGTCCATGGGCGTGGCGGTTCCCTGTGCTGTCTGCCTTTAAAGGGTGGATGTTTAGTGCCGCCGTCTCCTGTCCGCCTTCCCGCCTCATGAGCCGGGAAGGTGGCTGGAGACAGCGGCGGGTAGTCTGTTACAGTCCCAGATGCTCCTTGACGGCGGCTTCGCCGGGCTCTCCGCCAAAGGTGGTCACGCCGTCGAGCCATGGCCCCAGCACTTCCGGATTTTCCTTCAGCCAGGCGGTGGCGGCTTCTTCCGGTGCTTTTCCATCGTCGAGGATCGCGCCCATGATCTCGTTCTCCATCTCGAGCGAGAAGACCATGTTGGAAAGCAGCTTGCCGAGATTGGGACATTCGTCCGCAAGGCCGGCGCGGACATTGGTATGCACGGTGGCGCCGCCGTAGTTGGGGCCGAACACATCGTCGCCACCTTCAAGATAGGCCATGTCGATATTGGCGTTCATGGGATGGGGTTCCCAGCCGAGGAAGACGATATGCTCCTTCTTCTGCACGGCGCGGCGGACCTGCGAAAGCATGCCGGCTTCGGAGCTTTCCACCACCTCAAACCCCTCAAGGCCGAACTTGCTGCTCTCGATCATGTCGATGATCAAGCGGTTGCCGTCATTGCCGGGCTCGATGCCGTAGATCTTGGCGTCCAGCTCGTCCTTGAACTTGGCGATGTCCTGGAAGCTTTTGAGGCCCGCATCATAGGTGTATTGCGGCACGGCCAGCGTATATTTCGCGCCTTCTAGGTTGGTGACGAGCGTGTCCACCGAGCCCTCTTCGCGATAGGGCGCGATGTCGGCCTCCATGGTCGGCATCCAGTTGCCGAGGAAGACGTCGACATCCTCGTTCTTCAGCGATGCATAAGTCACCGGCACCGAGAGCACCTGTGTTTCGGGCTCGTATCCCAGCCCTTCCAGCACGACGGAGGCGGTTGCCGTGGTGGCTGTGATGTCGGTCCAGCCGACATCGGAGAAGGTGACTGATTTGCAGGCTTCCGGCTCGGCCGCGAAGGCTGCGCCGGCGCCGAGGCTCACCGCCGCGCCAAGTGCGATTGCAAAAACACGGGTGCTTGTCATTCTGGTTCTCCCCTGGTTGCGTCTATCGTTGGAAATGGGCTTTTAGACGCATAAGTCATTGAATAAAAGGCAAGCATCATTTTCTTCTTTCCGCAAGCGCAAAGGAATGGGCTTCAATCCCGTGGATGGCCGGGGCGGGCGCTTCCAGAATGTACGGCCGGTTGCTATCAGCATCCGAACCTTGCGGGCGAGCGAACCATGGCAAAGCTTTACTTCCACTACGCAACGATGAATGCCGGCAAGTCGACGCTGCTTTTGCAGGCCTCGTACAATTACCGCGAGCGCGGTATGAACACGATGCTGTTCGTGGCCGGGCACTACCGCAAGGACGGCGAGGGCTACATCTCCTCGCGCATCGGCCTGGAAGCGGGCGCGGAGATGTTCGCCGCCGGCGACGACCTTTACGCCCGGATCGCCGACCATCACGCCCACACCGCCACCCATTGCGTCTTTGTGGACGAAGCCCAATTTCTCGAGGAAGAGCAGGTCTGGCAGCTTGCAAGGGTGGCGGACCGCCTGGGCATTCCGGTCATGTGCTATGGCCTGCGGACGGATTTCCAGGGCAAGCTGTTCCCCGGCTCCCAGGCGCTTCTGGCCATTGCCGACGAGCTGCGGGAGGTGCGCACCATCTGCCGCTGCGGGCGCAAGGCCACCATGGTAGTCCGCCTCGGGCCGGACGGCAAGGTCGCCAGGCAGGGCGCGCAGGTGGCCATCGGCAAGGACGTCTATGTCTCGCTCTGCCGCCGGCACTGGGAGGAAGAGATGGGCCGCTGGCGGCCGGAGGACATGATCGGTTTTGCAAGGCCGGCCGGGTAATGCCGGGGAGGCGTGCTGCAACTTCCATTCGTCACGGCTCCAACCTATATTCGCCGAACTTGCCGCCCCTCCAGGAGAACCGCATGGCCACGCTGCAGAATTTCGACGCCGAGATCGCGAAGACGGAATCGGTCGTCAAGGAAATGCGCTCCCGGATGGAGCAGTCGACGACGGTGCTGGAAAAGCTGGCGCAGAGCGACCAGACCGTCGGCCAGGCCGACTTCGACATCGAGAATGCCCGCATCCAGGACGTGCTCAAGCAGCAGAAGGTGATGGAGGCCAATATCGCCGACCTCATCATCGGCCTCGAGGACGCCACCAACGTCTTCGGCGCCGAGTTCGAGAGCATGAAGAGCTATTCGGGCTGGGAAAACTTCATCGGCATCTTTTCCAGGCAGCGCAAGCAGCGCATGCGCACCGAGCGCGTGCGCAACATGTCGCTGGCAGGCAATCTGCAGGAGCTGCTGGCGAAGTCCGACACGATCACCGGCATCCTCAAGGAGCAGAAGCAGGTACTGGAAAGCCGCTATGCCACATCCGAGGCGAGCCTTGCCAAGGTGATCGAGCGGCGCAAGACGGCCATGGACAGGCTTGAGGCGACGCAAAAGCGCATCGAGGAGCTCAACCCCATGCTTCTCGACATCGAGAACAGGATTTCAGCCTCGACCAGCCAAAAGGACCGTACCCAGCTCGAAGGCGAACGCTCCAGACTGGCCACCGAATACAATGAAGCGCAGGCGAAGGAGCAGGAGCTTCTGGCCGAGAGCCAGACGCTGGAGCGCTACACCTCGATGTTCCAGACCTTCGTGGATTCGCTCAACAATCAGATCGCCGCGCAATCGACCCTCATCAACAAGCTGACCATCGATACCGAGCAGCGCATCGTGCTCTACAAGGCGCTGGAGGATTCGCTGAAGACGGCGGCCCAGCAGGACGTCGCCCACCGCATCAACACGCTGGGCAGTCAGGTCGACAACACCGCCGAGGAAACGATGGCCGGCATCGGCGCGGCGGCCCAGCGCCATATCGGCGATCTTCTGGAACTGCACGAGAAGAACATGGTGACGACCGCCGACATCCAGCGCCGCAAGAAGCTGGCCGACGATGCTTTCGCGCGCCGGTTCGACGACGTGATGAAGAAGCACGACGCGGCGAACTACGTCAGGCAGTGATGGTGACGGGAACGCACGGGGGCATGGGAATAGCTCCATGAGCACCAACGAAGCTGCCAACCGCTATTTTGATGCCATTGCCGCGGCGCTCGACGGTCTTGGCGCCTATCTCGCCGACAGCCGGGCCTCGCCCTATCGGCGTAACGACCTCGTGGCCGAAACCGTCATGCCCTATATCGCGCGGCTGGAACATTCCTTCCGGGCGTGGAAGAACCGGCTGGGTTTTCTCGAAAGCTTCCGCATCCAGCGTGCCGAAAGCGGCTATCCGCTGTTTCAAAACGTGCTCGAACTGGAGAACGACCGGCGTGAGGCTGACAAGCGTCTGGCATCGATCGCCGAGCCCCAGACGCTGCGCGAGGAGATGGTGGACTTCATCCTGCGCCACCGCGCCTTTCCGGGCGAATTGCAGCGCGCCATGGCCGAGCGGCTCTATCTCGAGGATGTGCGCGAAGGCCGCGTGTTCTCGCCGCTCGTCCTGCCGGAAACCGTGCGCGTTTCGGTAAATCCAAGAACGAAAAGACCCTACTACATCGTCCACTGGGGCGCGTTCGACGGGGCGGCCAATCTGCCGCTGGTCTATATGGCCGCGGTCGAGGATTCGTCGGAAAACATGACGGCCTCGCTGGTCACCGGCGAGGGCCGGCTCAACGAGGATGTCGAGATCCCGCTGCCGGTTGGCGGCCTGCTCAATCCGGACCTTGCCCACCGTTTCGACGATTTCGCGGAAAGGAACTCCTCCTATTCGCTCTCGCCCGCCACCATCGCCACCAATCTCGACCGCGATTTCGACACGCTGCACCCAAAGCAGCTGCGCCGCGTCGTGCTTGGGCCGTTCTATACGGCCGGCATCACCGCGCACAATTCGACCGTCTCCGAGGTGCTGGCGAAGGTGCGCCGGCAGGACAATGCCTGGCTTTTGACCTGGACCGTGCAGGAGGTCTATTCGAAGGCCGAGCAGCCGGGCAGGAAGGGGCTCTGGTCCAGTCAGCCGCCGCGCGAGGAGTTCCATCTGGAGACCGACGATCTGGAAGCTGCCCGCATGGGTGTCAGCGCCTATGAAAAGCACGCGCTGGTGCCGCACGAAGCCTACCAGGCGCTCTACGCCAGCGGCGAAGCGGGCAGGATATTCGACGGCTACAAGGTCCATGTCGTTTCGGCCGGCGGGGTGATTACGGATGTTTAGGGTCAGGACCTATTAATATGACCACAATGGCGTTCGATAGACCAAGAGATGCAAGGAAAAGCCCGCAGAGCGGGGTCTTCCCCCCGGTCAAGGGCTTTGACGCGGCAGCTCGCCGGTCTATCGAACGTCCTTCGGATCGGCCTGATTTGCACGGGCTACTTTGTCGCAAGACTTTGAAAGACGTAAAGTCTACCTACGGTCCTACTCCGCGTATCCGCACAAATCAGGCCGACCATTGTGGCCATATTAATCGGTCCTGACCCTAAGCACGGAGGCGCCCCATGGATACCGGCCTGACGCTGATCGACGAGAAGGACGTTGAAAAGCACCGCGCCACCGCGCAATCGCTGGTGACGCGCGTCGTCGTGATGGAAGACGATGGCGGGCGGTCCAAGACGGCGCTTGCCGGCACCGGCCGCCGCTTCGTCTCGACCGTCTCCACAGGCTCCGTCCGCAGGACGCGAGAGATCGAGCTTGCCCGCACCATCGCGGCGGTGCGGGCCGACGATCCGATGCTGTCCATCGCCCAGCACACGCTGCTCTACCGCGCGCGGCGCGGCCTTGCGGTGGCGCTGGCGGTCGCCGACAATTTCGCCCGCGCGAGCGAACTGGAATCGCTGCAGGCCAGGAATGCGCGCGCGCCGCTGGAAGGCGACGCCGCGCAAACTTACAAGACGCTGCTGTCGGCCTCGGCCTATGTCGCGGCCTTCGCCTTCGCCGCCTATCTCACGCAGATGCTGGAGACGGACGCCGAGCCCGTCAACGATCGCCAGGAGCCCGATTTCCTGTTCGACACGCCGCAGGACGCGCTGAAATCGCTGGTTGCCGGGCTCGACGCGGCGATTGCCGGCGCGCCGGACGAACAGGCGATGACCGCGCGCGCCAAGGCGCTGGCCCGGGTGGCCATCGAAGGGCTTCTTCAGCGCAAGAGCCGCTTTTCGGGCCTCGGCGCCTTCGAGGACGCGCATATGCGCCTCGAGGCCGACGATTTCACGCTGGACGGCTTCGACGTGGCGCCCGGGAAAAAACGCAAGCCGCTGGCGATGAGCTTCAAGAAGCCGAACGAGATCATCGGCAACCACATCGCCAAATATCAGGCCATGAAGCTCGCCAAGATGCTGATGGCCTATGATTTCGAACGCCAGCTCAACCCCTTCGTGGAGTTGGGCGGCTTTCTCTTCACCTTCATCGGCGACGGCGCGCCGGGCACCGGCAAGACCATCCTCATCCAGATGACGGCCGGGCTCCTCAACGATTACTGCCAGGTGGCGGGCGTGCCGTTCCACTACGAGAATTTCGGCGTCGATCAGATCTCGTCCTACCAGGGCAAGTCCGGCCAGAACTGCAAGCAGTTCGTGGAAAACGTGCTCAGCCCGCGCGCCATCGGTTTCGGCACGATCGACGACATCGACCAGGTGGCCGCCAAGCGCTCTAACGACAGAGCCTCGGCCGGCCAGCAGGAAGTCTCCGGCGTGCTGATGGAAAGCTTCGCCGGTGCCACCACCGTGGTGCGCGGCAATTGCACCTTCGGCATGTTCTCCAACCATCCCGAGAATGTCGACGATGCGCTGCGCCAGCGAGCCGGCGCCCGGTGGCTGGTCGACGGCCCGCAGACGCTGGAAGACTACATCGACATCTTCGTGCTGCTCGCCGGCAAGAACCACAACATTCCGCTGGGCGATCACGACCTCTACGCCACGCAAGAGATAAAACGGGCGGTGGAAACGGCCTATGAAGCGCATTCGAAGCCGCAGGAGGAGGGGCTGCAGCGCGTCTATGAGCGCTTCCTGAACGATGTCGGAGAGCCCAGGACCCTGGCCGATATCGGCGCCTATCTGCACATGATCAAGCAGGCCGAGCCCCGCTTCACCGGCCGCGCGATCCGCAACATCACCGACGCCATCAAGATGCGCGTCATGGACATCGAGCTGCCCGACGAATGGTTCGAAACGCCCGATCTCTTCATGCGCAAATCCTACGATGAGAAGAAGTCCATGATCGCCGAGCTGCGCCGGCCCTTCACCATGGCGATGGTGATGCAGGAGATCAACCGCTATGCGGATTCGGAATTCCGCTACGCCGACCGCGCCGACGAGACGGCGGTGAACAATCTGGTGCGCGACCAGCGGCTCAGGGAAAGGGCGGTGCGGGAGATCAAGGCGATGAAGGCGAGGGGAGCATGGGATGGCTGATGTATTGCCCTTCTCCCCGTTTACGGGGAGACGAAGACATAAGCGCCCATATCTTGCTGCGCCCCTTTCGGCGTTGAACGAGGTCGTCGCAAGCATTTGCGACCCCCTCTCCCCGCTTGCGGGGAGAGGGTAAGGGTGAGGGGCGGGCGCGATGCGTGATGCAAACTCACGCAGAACCGACAAAGCACGCGGACTCCGGCAGGCGGACAATGGTGCAGAAGCAGCGTTGTGGACGGAGCTACGTAACCGCCGTCTCAATGGCTATAAGTTCGTGCGGCAATTGCCCATCGGTCCCTATTTTGCCGATTTTGCCTGCCGGGAGCGGCGATTAGTGGTGGAAGTCGATGGCAGCCAGCATGTCGAAAGCGCTCATGACAGGACACGGGACGTGTTCATGGTTAGTCAAGGATGGTCGATTTTGCGATTCTGGAATGGCGATGTCCTGAAGGAACGTGATTCGGTGACAGAGACGATTCTTGCTGCGCTCGACGAACGGTTGGTCGCTGCAGTGAATGCGCCGGACATGCGTTTTATCCCCGCCAGTTCCGTTGCTGGAGAGCCCGAATATTGATGGCGTTTGTCTTGGAAGTGGGCGCTCGCCCCTCACCCTTACCCTCTCCCCGCAAGCGGGGAGAGGGGGGCACCCACTTTGACGATCCGATTTTTTTGCGCCTGCGCCATGTACTGAGCGTGCCCGCATTTATGTCCTCCTCTCCCCGCTTGCTGGGTAAGGGTGAGGGGCGGGCGGCATGAACCGCCTCTACGAAAACGAGCTCATCTATGGCCGCCTCCTCACCGTCGAGGAGCCGCATCTGGTCGCGCGATACAACAAGGCGCTCGGCGCCTTCGGCCTCGCGCCGACCAAGCTTCGATCCTTCGACATCGACCGCACCGGCTTTTCGCCGCAAATCGCCGAGGAACTGGGCGACGAGCATTATCTCGACCCCAATCAGGTCAACCGCCGCTTCATCATCCTCACGCCTTCGCAGATCGACCTGCCGGTGGTGCACACGGCCTTTTCCAATACATCCGAGCTCATCTACGAGTTCATGAGCAAGAATGCGCGGTCGATCAACGCGATCACCATCAGGGACGTGATCTATGGCGAGATCGAAGAGCATGTCGCCCGGGTCGAGGATATCGAGGATCTGCTGTCGATCGGGCAGGTCGAGTTCAAGGTTCTTTCGGCGGAGGATCTTTTGGGCAAGGCCGCCGAACTCGGCCGTCTGTCCGACCGGCTGAAGCAGGAGCCCGACGCGTGGCGCGACGATGGGCTCTTGAAGCGCATGGTGGAACTGGCGAAGGAGACCGGCGACATCCGCGACAATGCGCTGGTACCCGATCAGGTGATCTTCCGGCACGATGCTTACTGGACCAGCCATTTCGGCGGGGTCTACGTGTTTGCCGACCGCGATACGACGACCGTGATCGCCGACCGCAACGCGCCCGGCTTCCGCCGCTCGCGCCCCTGGCAGGTCAGCTATCTGTCGCTGGACGACAAGGAGCGCATCTACCGGTTCCTGGCCGAGACGGGCCGCATCGAGCTGCCCCGCGCTTCCTGGGTCGAGCGCTCCGGCTTCCTCGAGCACCGCGCCACGCTGGCGCTTGCCGATCTCATCCGGCGAACCGAGCCCGAGCGGGACTTTTCTAAGGCCGACCAGGTCTGGCTGCAAACCTGGATGCACCGGCACGCGGATCGGGTGAACCGCGATGGCCGTTATCCCTTCTTCAATGCGGCGCTGCGCGAAATCCGACAGCTCGGCCAGTTGAAAATGGCCGAGCTTTCGCCGGCGCAGCGGCTGATGGTGGTGCGGGCCAACCCCGCGCATGCGGACGCATGGCTGGTGAACCGGCTCCTCTCGGACTACGCGCCCTTCGATTTCCTCATGCGCTACGTCTTCAACAAGCAGGGTTTTTACCGTGATTACGAAACCTATCCCGAGCCGTGGCGCGCCCATGTTGTGGAGACGCTCAAGACCACCTATCTCAAGGACAAGCGGGCGCTGCGCCGGCTTCTTTTCGGGCTGGATTGAGGGGTGGTGCCGTGCTTGAGCCGATCGTGAATTTCTTCGCCCGCGTCTTCCTGTGGATCGGCCGCGGCATCGGCTATGTCGTTGCCTGGCTCGCCTGGCCGTTCATGGCGGCCGCCCGGTGGTATCGCCGGCGCGGCTGGGTGCTGCAGTTGGCCGTGGGCTCGGTGGTTCTGCTTTTCGTCGGGCTCTACGCCTATTTCTTCTGGCAGACCCAGGTGTGGACGAATTTCAACCCCGACTATGTGCAGGCCTACGATTTGGAAAGCCGCGCGGTTTCGGCCGGCGAGCA
Organism: Nitratireductor thuwali; assembly: GCF_036621415.1. Classification (NCBI taxonomy): domain Bacteria; kingdom Pseudomonadati; phylum Pseudomonadota; class Alphaproteobacteria; order Hyphomicrobiales; family Phyllobacteriaceae; genus Nitratireductor; species Nitratireductor thuwali. The sequence continues at coordinate 876,403 of NZ_CP030941.1, read as the reverse complement.
GGTCATGGCCACCGAAGGCGGCGAGGCCCGCACCTGCGGGCGCTCGGCCATTGCCGAGGTGGCGGCCGATCTGACGGATTTCAACGTCAACCAGAACGCATGGATATCCTCCATGCTTCTCTACAAGACGGGCTTCTTCTTCATCGATTGGGACGACACGCCGTTCTTCGACAACAAGGCCTCCTTTCAGCGCGGGGTGAACCAGACGGTGCGCCGCACGGCGGTGGAGCTGGTCGACGCGCTCGGGCGCGTGCGCGGGACGTCGCAGATCGATAGCGACCTGCAGAAGGCGCGCGAAAGTATCCAGTTTTCGGAAAACGCGTGGTATTTCGGCCTCGACCCGTTCGGCCCGAAGATCCCCACGCCCGGCTTCTACCGCACGGCCATCGAAAGCCTGCGCCGCTTCAACGACCGGCTCGAGAGCTGCGAAGCCGTCTTCGACGCCCGCGCCGACAATCTCATCCAGTTCCTGGACCGCATCGCCAACGATATCGGCTCCACATCCGCGATCCTGCGCGAGCGGTCGGAAAACTACAATAGCGGCTGGTTCGACACACGCGCCGACGACCGTTTCTGGTTCGCCTATGGCCAGCTCTACGGCTATTACGGTCTTTTGCACGCCGCGCGGGCCGATTTCGAGGACGTTGTAAACCAGCGCTCGCTGGGCTCGCTGTGGGATACCACCGAGAGCCAGCTTCGCGCCGCCCTCAACATCACGCCCTTCATCATTTCCAACGGCCGCGAGGCGGGCTGGATCATGCCGACGCACCTCGCCACCATGGGCTTCTACATCCTGCGGGTGCGCTCCAATCTTGTGGAGCTTCGACAAGTACTGGACCGCTGAGGCTTTTTCTGGCGATCGTTTAGGGTAGGAGTGCGCTTGACGCGGGGGCGCGGGAGATCGAGATGATTCTTACCCTGGCCGTTTCCGGCTACCGCTCCTTGCGCGAACTCGTCCTGCCGCTCGGAAGGCTCAACGTGGTCTCCGGCGCCAATGGAAGCGGCAAGTCGAGCCTCTACAGGGCAATCCGGCTTCTGGCCGAGACCGCCCAGGGCGGTGTGGTCGGCGCGCTCGCCAGGGAGGGCGGGCTGGACTCCACGCTGTGGGCCGGGCCGGAGCAGTTTTCGGCCGCCATGAAACGCGGCGAGCAGCCGGTTCAGGGTACGGTGCGGAAGAACCCGGTGAGCCTGAAGCTCGGTTTTGCCGACGAAGACTACGGCTACGCGATCGATCTCGGGCTTCTCGCGGACGATATGGGCAGCGCCTTCGCGAGGGACCCCGCGATCAAGGCCGAAGCGGTCTGGGTCGGTGAGAGCCTGGGGCGCAGCAACGCGTTCGCCGAGCGCACAAGGGGCCACGTCTCCGTCCGGGACGAGGTCGGCGCGCGCAGAAGCGTCCTGACGGACCTTGCCTCCTACGACAGCATGATGACCCATGCGGCCGACCCGCGCGCCGCGCCTGAACTGCTCTATCTGCGCGAGCGCATGCGGGCGTGGCGGTTCTACGATCATTTCCGGACCGATCCCGAAGCCGCTTCGCGCCTGCCGCAGATCGGCACGCGGACGCCGGTCCTGGCGTCGGACGGTTCAGATCTGGCGGCGGCGCTGCGCACGATCATGGAGATCGGCGCGCGCGACGAGTTGGAAACAGCGATCGATGACGCTTTCCCCGGCAGCCGCATCGAAGTCTCCATCGACAAGGGGCCGTTTGAAGTGCTCATGCGGCAGCCCGGTCTGCTGCGTCCGCTGCGGGCGGCGGAGTTCTCGGACGGAACCTTGCGTTACCTGCTCCTGGTCGCCGCGCTCCTGTCGCCGAGGCCGTCTTCTCTTCTCGTCCTGAATGAGCCGGAAACGAGCCTCCATCCGGACTTGATCAGGCCGCTCGGCCGGCTGATCGGGCAGGCGGCAGAACGTTCCCAGGTGATCGTCATCACCCACTCCGCCGTCCTGGCCGATGCTCTCGCGGAAAAGGAAGGCGCCGTGGCATTCACCCTTGCCAAGGAACTGGGCGAGACGGTCGTTCTGGAAGAACATCCCCGCCCGCCCTGGGCCTGGCCGTCGCGTTAGGTGCTTGCTGTCGCAATCGCCGCAGCCCATGCCTTTTTCGGAACTGCGGTCTGACGGGCGCGAGGGGTTTAATCCCGGTCGAGAATCCGGGGTGAAGCCCGGCACGAGGAGGAAGAACAACGATGGCTGAAGTCAAATCCGATATCGAGATTGCGCGGGCGGCAAGCAAGAAGCCGGTCCGGGAGGTCGGCGAGAAGCTCGGCATTCCCGACGAGCATCTTTTGCCTTTCGGCCATGACAAGGCCAAGGTCTCCGCGCAGTTCATCGCGTCGGTGAAGGGACGGGAGAACGGCAAGCTCATTCTCGTCACCGCCATCAACCCGACGCCGGCCGGCGAGGGCAAGACGACAACGACGGTCGGCCTCGGCGACGGGCTCAACCGGATAGGCAAGAAGACTGCGATCTGCATCCGCGAAGCCTCGCTTGGCCCCTGCTTCGGCATGAAGGGCGGCGCGGCGGGTGGCGGTTATGCGCAGGTGGTGCCGATGGAGGACATCAACCTTCATTTCACCGGCGATTTCCATGCCATCACCTCTGCCCACAATCTGCTCTCCGCGCTGATCGACAACCACATCTACTGGGGCAACGCTCTCGACATCGACACGCGCCGCGTCACGTGGCGGCGGGTGATGGACATGAACGACCGCGCCCTGCGCGAGATCGTCTGCTCGCTGGGCGGCGTCGCCAACGGCTTTCCGCGCCAGGGCGGTTTCGACATCACAGTCGCCTCCGAGGTGATGGCGATCCTGTGCCTGGCGACGGATCTTGAGGATCTCGAAAAGCGGCTGGGCGAAATCATCATCGGCTATCGCCGCGACAAGAGCCCGGTCTATGCCCGCGACCTCAAGGCCGACGGCGCGATGGCGGTTCTCCTGAAAGACGCGCTCCAGCCCAATCTGGTACAGACGCTGGAGAACAATCCGGCCTTCGTGCATGGCGGCCCGTTCGCCAATATCGCCCATGGCTGCAATTCGGTCATGGCCACGACAACGGCATTGAAGCTGGCGGACTACGTGGTGACCGAGGCCGGTTTCGGCGCCGACCTGGGTGCCGAAAAATTCTTCGACATCAAGTGCCGCAAGGCGGGGCTGAAGCCGGCCGCCGCGGTCATCGTCGCCACCGTCCGGGCTCTGAAAATGAACGGCGGCGTCAAGAAGGAGGATCTGGGCACCGAGAATGTCGAGGCGGTCAAGAAGGGCTGCGCCAATCTCGGCCGCCACATCGAGAACGTGAAGCAGTTCGGCGTGCCGGCGGTGGTCGCCATCAACCATTTCCATTCCGACACCGCGGCCGAGATCGAAGCCGTCAAAGCCTATGTGGCAGCGCAGGGCGAGGAGGCCGTCCTATGCCGCCATTGGGCCGAAGGCTCCGCCGGCGCCGAGGAACTGGCCCGCAAGGTGGTGGCGCTGGCCGAAGGCGGCGCGTCGCAATTCGCTCCGCTCTACGGCGACGACATGCCCCTGTTCGAGAAGATCGACACCATCGTGCGGCGCATCTATCGCGGCTCGGAGGCCATCGCCGACAAATCGGTGCGCGCGCAGCTCCATCAGTGGGAGCAGCAGGGATACGGCCATCTGCCCGTCTGCATGGCCAAGACCCAGTACTCCTTCTCGACCGATCCAAATCTGCGCGGCGCGCCGACCGATCACGTGGTGCCGGTGCGCGAGGTGCGGCTTTCGGCCGGTGCGGGCTTCGTCGTGGCGATCTGCGGCGAGATCATGACCATGCCCGGCCTGCCGAAAGCCCCCTCGGCGGAGAAGATCTTCCTCAACGAGGCCGGCTATATCGAGGGGCTGTTCTAGGCTGCCCGGCGGCTTCCGGATGATCCGATAGGGACCTATCGCCGGCGGCCGGCTGCAATCTCCGGAGCGACACTTGACCCTGACGCCGCGTGAGGGAGTAGTGGTGTCGTCCTGCGGAGACGTGAGCGATGAAGGTCTATACCGTCAGTGAGGTTGCCGCGCTTGCCGGGATTTCGGTGCGCACCCTCCACTATTATGACGAGATCGGCCTTCTGAAGCCCGCGCATGTCGGCGACAACCGCTACCGCTATTATCGCGAGCCGGAGCTGCTGCGCCTGCAGCAGATCCTGCTGCATCGTGAGCTCGGGATGACGCTGAACGAGATCGGCGCCATCCTCGACGATCCTCACTTCGACTACCTCGCAACGCTCAGAACGCAGCGCGAGCGCCTCGAAGCGGAAGGGGAGCGCTGTCGCCAACTTGTCAGGACGATCGACCGCACGATCGGCGAACTCGAAGGAGACGGCATCGTGAAACACAAGGATCTTTACAGCGGCTTTGTGCCGCAGGAGAAGCAGGCCGAATACGAGGCGTGGCTCGTGGATCGCTTCGGCGAAGACGCGCGCCTGCCGATCGCGGCGAGCAGAAGCCGCTTCGAAGCGACGGACCCCGGCACGGCCGGCAGGCATATGGAGGAGCTCGAGGAGATCGAGACCGCGCTGGCCGATGCAATGCAGGCGAACACGCCACCCCAGGCGCGCAGCCTCGATCCGCTGATCGGCAGGCACCGGGATTGGGTGGCAGCCATGTGGGGCAAGGCCTGCCCTGCCGACGCCTACGCCACTCTCGCCGACATCTACGGCGCCCACCCGGATTTCGCCCGCCGGTTCGAGGCGATTCGACCCGGCTTCTCCAGTTGGCTTCCCACCGCCATGAAGGCGTGGGCGCGGCGGCAGACATAGGCTGCCCGCGGCCTTCCTCGACGGTCAACGCTTCCTCGCGGTCACCTCCAGGTAGGGCATTTCCAGAACGAGCGTATCGTCATCGGAGACGTCGTATCTCTCGAAGACTTCGCGAAGGTCGCCGAGCAGTTCCTTGCCCTTCTCCGGCCCGATGGCATCGAGCGCCCTTCGCGTCGGCCCGAAATAGGTGCTGAAGATCTCCAGCGCATGGTCGATTGAGCGCATATAGGCGCGGTGCGTTTTCCGCGTTCCGCGGATTTCGTCCGCGCCGGCTCCCAACAGCGCCTCGAGCCCTTCGTCGCTTCCCCAGCGCAACGGCGAGGCGGCGCCGGGCGGAGGCGGGTTGTGCTTGGCATGAGCCCCGAAGAAATCCTTGCTGAAGCTTTCCGGCATCCAGTTGGCAAGCCCGATCCTTCCGCCGGGCCTGGTCACGCGCAGGAGCTCGCTTGCTGCCTTCTCCTGATCCGGCGCGAACATGACGCCGAAGACGGAGACCACGACATCGAAGTGCCCATCGGGGAACGGCAGGTCCTGCGCGTCCGCCACCTGGAAATCGATCTTGGCGCCCTCGGCTTCCGCGCGCGTTCTGGCGCGTTCGATGAGCGCCGGCACGTAGTCGATGCCGGTCACTTCGCAATAGCGCCTTGAGGCTGCAAGCGCGGTGTTGCCGCTGCCGCAGGCGATGTCGAGCACGCGTTCGCGGGGGCGCGGGTCCACCGTCTCGCAAAGCGCCTCGCTAATGCCGACGATGCCGCGCGATACGACGTGAAAGTCGCCGGTCGACCAGGTGGCCTTCTGGCGCGCTGTGATGTCCTTGTAGTCGAGTGTGTGAGCGTCGTTCATGAGGGCCTCCTTTCACGTTCCCTGCGTTGCTGCGCCCGTGGAGGCCGCAGCACCGTGAAGGATCGCGCAGGAGGGGCGGTGCAGGCAACTTCAAGTTCTGTAGTGAAATTGGCGCTGGCCCGGGTTAGAATGCCCGGATGCAGGGCTACGGACAGTACTGCCCGCTGGCGCTTGCCTCGGAGATCGTCGGCGAGCGATGGACGCTGCTCGTCTTGCGCGAGGTTATGCTGGGCTCGCGCCGCTTCAACGACATCCATCGGGGCGTGCCGCGCATGTCGCCGGCGCTCCTGTCGCGGCGGCTGAAGACGCTCACCGAGCACGGGATTGTGGAGCGGCATGTCGTCGACGGGCACAGCGAATACGCACTCACCAAAGCCGGTGGCGAGCTGGCGCCGTTCCTGATGGACCTTGCCATTTGGGGCAAGCGCTGGCTGCCCGCGACGCTGAGCCGGGAGCGCGCGGACCCGGACCTCATCATGTGGGACATGCATCGGCATATCGACCGGGAAAGCCTGCCGCCCGGGCGCACCGTCGTCCAGTTCTCCTTTCTGGACCTGCCCGCCGCAAAGCGGGACCGCTGGATCGTGTCGCAGCGCCCGGAAATCGATTTCTGCATCAAGGATCCGGGTTACGAGGTCGACCTTTTCGTCGAGACCGACAGCCGTACCATCACATGGGTGTGGTACGGCGACATGCCGCTTACGGAGGCGATCGGCGAAGGACGCATCGCGCTGCACGGTCCCGCCGATCTCCGCCGTCAATTCCCGCGCTGGATGCCGCTAAGCCCGCTCGCGCCCTACGCACGCGAGCGCCCCGTGGCGCTCCGCTAACCAGGTTGGAGCCATGGCATTTGCGCTATCGGGACAAGCTATCGGCTGGAGACGGGCCGGCCCAAGGGCCGCTCGGGAGAACGGCCTGGCAGGTTCAGGCCCCCTTGTCCGGCACCGGTTGGCGGATTTCGGTCACCGTCAGCCGGTGCACCTTGCCGTTGCGGGCCTCCCAGTCGATGGACTGGCCGACCGAAAGGCCGATGAGGGCGGTGCCGAAGGGCGTGGTGACGGAGATGCGTCCGGCCTCGATGTCGGCTTCGCCGGGATAGACCAGCGTCACCGTCGTCTCCTCGCCGCCATCGGCGGTATAGGTGAGCGTCGTGCCCATGCGCACGACCGTCTTGGGCAGGGCGGAATCCTCGACGACGCGCGCGCGCTCAAGCTCGGCGACCATCGTTTCGGCCAGCGTCGGGTCGCGGTCCTCGAGCGCGTCGGCCAGGCCGAGCAGCCTGTCGTGATCCGTCTGCGAGATGGTTATCGGGGGCTTGCGCCCGGTCCTGCTTGTCATTGCTTTTCCACGCGGCACCGCGACCGCGTGCCGTCCGCCAGTTGGGGGTTGATGGGAAGCGCCTGTAAATTGCTGTCGTTCAGCCCGGGATGTCCAAGCTTCGCGGCTGCACGCCCCCTCGGCTCGGAGGCGCGGCACCGAACCGGGGGTCAGTGTCCGGCGATGGGACACACCCTGAAATTGAGAAGAACGGTTCGTATGCGCATGCTCATCCCATCAACGTGGTGCGCGGCGGACGTGTTGTCAAGTTGCCGCGCCGGCGCAGCGTCTCATTGCGCGGGCCGGCGGAACCGGCTCAGGCGGAAGCCTTCCGGCATGGCCGAGCGCACCATCATCATCTCGCCGATCGTTTCATGGGTCAGCAGGCCGACGAGCCGCCCCTGGCTGTCGAGGACGGCGACCGCCGGCGCGCTCGTCGATTGCATCAGCCTGAAGCCCTCCGTCAGGCTCTGGCGCCGGTGGATGGTTGGCAGTTCCGTCTGCATGACCGCGACCACGGGACTGTCGGGCCCTTTTTCCTTGAGCGCCAGGATCATGTCGTTGCGGGTCAGCAAACCTTCGATCCGGCCGTCGGCGTCGATGATGGGGAATTCGTTCTGGGTCGTGGCCAGCAGTCGCTCTATGGCATCGCCTATGGTAGCCGTGCGGTCGAGCGCGGCGAATTCAGTCACCATCACGTCGCCTGTCAGCACGCTGTTGGAGATGTCGCGTATCTGCGCGTTCTGGGCTTCCGCCGCTGCGGCCAAGTAGACGAAGATGGCGATGAAGATCAGCAGCGGGTTGTAGAGCAACCCCAGGAAACCGAACAGGAACGCCAGCCCCTGGCCGATATTGGCGGCGATCTGGGTGGCGCGCGGCCAGCTCATGCGGGTGGCGAGCGCGGCGCGCAGCACGCGCCCGCCATCCATCGGGAATGCGGGGATCATGTTGAAGAGCACCAGGAAGACATTGACGCCAGCCAGCCGCACAAGGAAATCGGTGCGCGGGTTTTCCACCTGCATCATCTGCTCGATGCCCGCCGTGCCGCCGAGCGCCACGAAGATCAGCCCCGCAATGACGACATTCACGAGCGGACCGGCAATGGCGATGATGAATTCCTGGCCGGGCTCTTCGGGCATGCGCTCGAGCCGGGCCAGGCCGCCGATGGGCAGCAGTGTGATGTCCGGCGTCTTGATGCCGAAGCGCCTTGCGGCGAATGCATGGCCGAATTCATGCAGCACCACGCACGCGAAGATGGCAATGACGAATGCGACGCCTTCCCAGGCCGCCGCCGTGCCGCCGATCTGGTAGTGCATGAACCATATCCATACCAGAAGCAGGAAAAAGGTCACATGTATGCGGATAACGGTGCCGGCGATGCTGCCGAGGCTGAATGACCAGGTCATGAGGGCTCCACGGTCCTTGGTGATATCCTAATGTAGGAGAGATTTTCCCGATCGACACTAGTTCTGATGACCGTTCGCAAGAAGGAGTTCCCTGTGCAGGATAGATCGTTCACAGCCCGCATGCTGACGGGGCTGGTCAGGGGCGCCAGGATGGGCCGCGAGCAGGCATTGCCGGTGGCGCTGTTGGCCGGTTTTGCGCTGGGCGTCTACGCTTTCGTGGCGATCGCCGACGAAATGGCGGAAGGCGAGGTGCGGCAGATCGACCAGATGCTGTTCCTCATGATGCGCGAGCCCGGCAATCCCGCCCAGCCCCTGGGGCCGCCCTGGGTGCAGGAGATGGCGCTGGAGATCACCGCCATCGGCGGATATTCGCTGATCATCCTCACGCTCGCGGCCGTGGTCGGATTGTTCCTCGTGACCCGGCGCTATGGGCCGGCGCTCTATGCCGTGCTGTCGGTCGGATCGGGCGCGCTCCTGTCGCAGACGCTCAAGGGATATTTCGACCGGCCGCGCCCGGATCTGGTCGACCATCTCGACGCGGTGCATACCGCCAGCTTTCCCAGCGGCCACGCACTGGTGACGATGGTCGCCTATCTCACGCTGGCCTCCCTCGTCATCCAGTTCTTCGAGGATCGCCGGGTGCGCGCCTATGTGCTTGCCGTGGCCGTGTTCGTGGCGCTGATCGTCGGTCTCAGCCGCGTCTATCTCGGCGTCCACTGGCCGAGCGACGTTGCCGCCGGCTGGGCGCTGGGGGCCGCATGGGCGGCATTTTCCTGGCTGGTGATGCACGTTCTGCGGCGTTGGCGCATGTCCGCCGCGCGGGACCGGGCGGTCGGCGGCCTTGACGCATAGGCGCCGAAAGGACTTGCCGCCTTGCCGATTGCCCGTTATTGAATCCGCGATGATGATTGTCGCGAACGCAAACCTGTGGTGGTGGGCCCGCTCATAGCGGCCGGCGCCACATTTGTGCGTGACTGATGGATTGGCCGCAGGTGAAAACCGGGCGGCCATTTTCGTTTGCGGGCCTCCCGGCGGCCGGGAAACGGGAGCAGAGAATGGTTCTGGAAGTTCTGGAAGACGGCGGCGAGCGATTTACCACCGCGGGCGGCATCGCCATCACCAGGCGGCGCAGCGACACCGCCTATGAGGGCGCGATCGACACCTATATCGATGCGCTGGATTCGCGCAGGGGAGCGGTGTTCTCGTCCAATTACGAGTATCCCGGTCGCTATACGCGGTGGGATACGGCGATCGTCGATCCGCCGCTGGTCATCTCCGCGCGTGGCCGCGCCGTAAAGATTGAGGCGCTCAACGAGCGCGGCAAGGTGCTGGTTGGCGCCATCGCTCCCGTGGTCGATGCGCTTGCGGACGTCTCGGTCACTGCGCGCTCCCCTGTCAGGATCGAGCTCGCCGTGGCGGAGCCGGCGGAGATTTTCTCGGAGGAGGAGCGCTCCCGCGTTCCTTCCGTCTTCACCGTCCTGAGGGCGGTGACCGCGCTTTTCCATACGGAACAGGACGGCAATCTCGGCCTTTACGGCGCGTTCGGCTATGATCTCGCCTTTCAGTTCGATCCCGTCACGCTGAAGCTGGCGCGGCCGCAAAGCCAGCGCGACCTCGTGCTCTATTTGCCGGACGAGATCCTTGTGGTCGACCACCATGCGGCAAGGGCATGGCACGACCGCTACGACTATGGCGGGGAGGGGTTCGATACGGCGGGCCTGCCGCGCGGCGGGGGGGAAGAGCCTTACAAGGCGGCCGATCGCGTGCCGCCGCGCGCCGACCATGAGCCGGGCGAATATGCAAGGCTGGTGGAAAAGGCCAAGGAGAGCTTCCTGCGCGGCGACCTTTTCGAGGTGGTGCCGGGCCAGATGTTCCTGGAGCGCTGCCAGAACGCGCCCTCGGCGATCTCGCGCAAACTGAAGAAGATCAACCCGTCCCCCTATTCCTTCTTCATCAATCTCGGCGAGCGGGAATACCTCGTCGGCGCCTCGCCCGAAATGTTCGTGCGCGTCTCGGGCCGGCGCGTGGAGACCTGCCCCATTTCCGGCACGATCAAGCGCGGCGACGATGCGATCTCGGATTCGGAGCAGATATTGAAGCTGCTCAATTCAAAGAAGGACGAGTCCGAGCTGACCATGTGCTCGGACGTCGACCGCAACGACAAGAGCCGGGTCTGCGAGCCGGGCTCGGTGCGCGTCATCGGCCGGCGCCAGATCGAGATGTATTCGCGCCTCATCCACACGGTCGATCATATCGAGGGCCGGCTGCGCGAGGGCATGGACGCCTTCGACGCCTTCCTGTCACACGCCTGGGCCGTCACGGTCACCGGCGCGCCCAAGCTGTGGGCCATGCGCTTCATCGAGGAAAACGAAAAGAGCCCGCGCGCCTGGTATGGCGGGGCGGTCGGCATGGTGCATTTCAACGGCGACATGAACACGGGTCTCACACTGCGCACCATCCGCATCAAGGACGGCATCGCGGAAGTGCGCGCCGGCGCCACGCTGCTCTACGATTCGGACCCGGAGGAAGAGGAAGCCGAGACGGAACTGAAGGCATCGGCGATGATTGCGGCTATTCGCGACGCGGGAAAATCGAACATGGCGGACGAAACATGCGAGGCGGCGAAGGTGGGCGAGGGTGTGCGCATCCTGCTCGTCGACCACGAGGATTCCTTCGTGCACACGCTGGCCAATTACTTCCGGCAGACGGGGGCGACGGTGACGACGGTGCGCACGCCCGTCGCCGAAGCGGTCTTCGACCGGGTCGATCCGGACCTCGTGGTGCTGTCGCCGGGGCCGGGCAATCCGGAGGACTTCGACTGCGCCGCCACCATCGGCAAGGCGCGGGCGCGCAGCCTGCCGATCTTCGGCGTGTGCCTCGGCCTGCAGGCGCTGGTGCAGGCCTATGGCGGGGAACTGCGGCATCTGCGCGAGCCCATGCACGGCAAGCCCTCGCGCATCCGCGTGGGCGGCAACAGCCTGGTCTTCTCGGGCCTGCCCAGTGAGGTTACGGTCGGCCGCTATCACTCGATCTTCGCCGATCCCTCGCGCCTTCCGGCTGCTTTCGTGGTGACGGCGGAGACGGAGGACGGCGTGGTGATGGGCATCGAGCATGAAAGCGAGCCGGTGGCGGCGGTGCAATTCCATCCTGAATCGATCATGACGCTGGGCCAGAATGCCGGCATGCGCATGATCGAAAACGTCGTGGCGCATCTGCCGAAGAAGGCGAAGGTCAAGGCGGCCTGACGCGCAGGCCTTGACTGCCGGTCCCGGACCGGAAGTGACGGAGAACTTCACGCTCATGGCTTCCAGCGCAAGGGTTCGCCGGCTGTCGTTCTGGTCCATCATCATCGGCGCCGGAATCCTGCTCCTCAAATTCGCCGCCTGGTGGATCACCGGGTCGGTCGCGCTGTTCTCCGACGCGATGGAATCCATCGTAAACGTGGTGGCGGCGGGCGTGGCCTGGTACGCGATCCGCGTTTCGCACATTCCCGCCGATGCCAACCACCCGTTCGGTCATCACAAGGCCGAATATCTGTCGGCGGTTCTGGAAGGCGCGATGATCGCCGTGGCGGCGCTGCTCATCCTTCAGGAAGCGGTGATGGCGTTTGCCTTTCCGCAGCCGCTGCGCGAGCCGGGCATCGGCCTTGCCATCAATGCGCTTGCGGCCGTGGGCAACGGCGCATGGGCATTCGTTCTCGTGCGGGCCGGGCGCGCGGCGCGGTCGCCGGCGCTGGTCGCCGACGGTCGGCATCTGTGGACCGACGTGGTGACCTCTATCGGCGTCATTGCCGGCCTGCTGCTGGCGCTCGCCACCGGCTGGCTGTGGCTCGACCCGCTGATGGCCGTGGTCGTTGCGTTCAACATCCTCTGGCACGGCTGGCACATGGTCAGCGCCTCGGTGCAGGGGCTGATGGACGTCTCCGTCGAGTCCGGCGACCTCGCCGAGATAGAGCGCACCATTCGCGAGAACTGCGACGGCGCGCTCGAATTCCACGACCTCAAGACCCGCGAAGCGGGACGGGCGCGCTTCATCGAATTCCATCTCGTCGTCCCAGCCGACATGACGGTGGAGCGGTCGCATCACATTTGCGACCGGATCGAGGACGCGTTGGAAGCTGCCGTCGCCGGGGCGCAGGTCACCATTCACGTGGAACCCGACCACAAGGCGAAGAACGGCTAGGAATTCTTTGGAAGCAGACGGTTAGGCTGTAAAGATCGCATAGTGATTCAAGCGGAGGGATGGCGGCAGGTATGACGGAACCGATCGAACCGATCGCCATAGGACCGCTCACCGCCCGATCCCTGTCCTTTCAATGGCTCTGCCTGGCGGCGATCACGACGCTGCTGACGGCGGCCATGCTGGCGGTGGCGCTGCCGGCCGCATTGCTGATCGGGCCCATGCTGTCGGCGGTCCTCGTCGGCGCGCTCGGCGCTACCGTGCGGGTGCCGACGCTGGTCTTCGCCTCGGCGCAGGCGATGGTGGGCCTGGTCGTGGGCAGCGCGCTGGAGCCGGCGGTGCTCGCCTCCTTCGCCGATATCTGGCCGGTGCTCCTGTTGACGGTGCTGGCGACGGTGAGTGCGAGCAGCCTGCTCGGCTGGCTTGTCAGCCGCTGGAAGATACTCCCGGGAACGACGGCCGTTTGGGGCTCGGCGCCGGGCGCCGCGACCGCCATGGTGCTGATGGCTGGCGCTTTCGGGGCGGATGCGCGGCTGGTGGCCTTCATGCAGTATCTGCGTGTCATCTTCGTCACGGTGGCGGCCGCGCTGATCGCCCGGCTGTGGGTCGACACGTCCGGCGTCGAGGTTCCTGAGACCGTCTGGTTCGGTCCGGTCGATCCGGCTTCACTCGGCATCACGCTCGGGATCGGCCTTCTGGGCGCGCTGGCCGGCCGTCTCGTCCGGCTTCCCGCGCCGTATTTCGTTGGCGCGTTCGTTGCCGCTGCGCTCGCCCATAATGGGTTCGGCGTGCCTATCGATCTGCCGCCCTGGCTCGTGGGGGCGAGCTATGTGGCGGTCGGCTGGACCATCGGCCTCAAATTCGACCGCGCCCTGCTGGCCACCGCCTTCAAGGCGCTGCCCCAGGTGGTGCTTTCCATATTGGCGCTGATGGCCTTTTGCGGCGGGCTTGCGTGGTTCCTCCACTGGGAATGGGGCATCGACCCGCTCACGGCCTATCTGGCCACCAGCCCCGGCGGGATGGATTCCGTCGCCATCATCGCCGCCGCCTCGCAGAACGTGAACATCTCCTTCATCATGGCCTTGCAGATGGCCCGCTTCCTGTTCGTGCTCCTCCTGGGCCCGCCGATCAGCCGCCTCGTGGCGCGGTGGGCCGGCGGAAGGCAGGCTACAGGAAGCTTCTGACGGCGGGTTCGGCTTCCCAGCGGTTGTTGCGGCCGTCCTCGTATTGCACGGGCGCGGCGGCAAGCTCCTCGTCACTGGCATCGTCGAGACAGGCGACATTCACCGCCACGAACCGGCCGATCGGCTCCACCTCGCCGCGCCCAAACGGCTTGATGCCGCAGGTCCGGCAGAACAGATGGCGGATCGAATGGCTTGCGAAAGCGTACTCCGTCAGCTCGTCCGCTCCCTCGAGCAGTTCGAAGTCATCGGCGGGAATTACCGCTTTCCAGAAACGCCCCTTTCGGCAAATCGAGCAGTTGCAGCGGCTCGTCCCTGCGCTCAGATCCAGTTCGGCCTTGAAGTGCACGCCGCCGCAATGGCAGCTGCCGTGGTAGGTTTTCATCATGCCTGCGCTCCTTGCGTCCGTTACTGCATTCGAGACCTTTTCTGCATCTCCTCGAAACCGGCTGCCGCCTTCTTCACGTCCTCCGGGAAATCCTCCATCTCCTGAATCCGGCGGATCTCGATGGTCTCGTTGGGCGAGCCGGGGCAGCGGCAGGCCCATTCCACGGCCTCCTGCAGCGATCCGACCTCGATAATCCAGTAACCGCCGACAACCTCCTTGGTTTCCGCGAAGGGACCGTCGGTGACGACGGGTTTGCCGTCGGCAAAGCTGACGCGGGCACCCATGGAAGGCGGGTGAAGGCCGTTGAGTTCACGCAGGATGCCGGCCTCCTGCAGATCGGCGTTGAATTTCATCATGGCCTCGACTGCTGCCGGATCAGGCATCGTGCCCGGCTGCGCAGTCTCGTAGCCTGCGGGTATCATCAGCATCATGAAGCGCATCTTGTTTCTCCTGGTGTCTCAATGGAGTTCCTGGCCGGCCCAGGGCTTTTCCGAGGACGAGGAAAAGGGGCACCATCCGACAGCGCCCCACCCGGTTTTTTCAAGCTCAGCCGCCGTCAGCCGATCGCCTCATAGGCATGAGTCCAGAAATCGACGAAAGTTTCAGGCGGTTGCGGCGAGGTCATCATGCGCTGGCTGAAGAATATTCCGATGAGACCGTTCTCCGGGTCCGTATAGGCGGAGGTGCCGTAGCCGCCATCCCAGCCGAACCGGCCGGGAACGAGCCATGGCGCGATCCTCTCCACGGCCACCGACATTCCAAGGCCCCAGCCAGCGCCGCCTTGCGCCATGAAGGGCTCGGCATGCGGGCCGGTCTTCTGCTGCGGGGTAAGCTGGTCGCGGCTCATCTCGGCCACGGTCTCGGCCTTCAGGAACCGGGTGCCGCCGAGCTCTCCGCCGTTCATCATCATCCGGCAGAACGCAAGATAGTTGTCCACCGTCGTGACAAGGCCGCCGGCGCCAGAATCGAGCGGGGGCGGGCTCAAGAAATCGATGCCCTCGTCGGGGCCGAACACTTTCGGCGCGCCGTCATTGGCCGCGAAGTCGGGGCCGTATTGGGGCGGCAGCCTGTCGCGCTTTTCGGACGGCACGTAGAAGCCGGTGTCCTTCATTCCCAGCGGATCGAACAGCCGTTCCCGCATCACATCGCCGAGCCGCTTGCCGGTCGCCCGCTCGATGAGGATGCCGGCCACGTCCAGCCCGTTGTTGTAGAGGAACATCTCGCCCGGCTGCGCCGCCAGCGGTATCGAGCCGAGTTTTGCCATATATTCGTCCGACGACATCTTGGGCAGCGCCCAGCCCGGCGCGACGCCCGCCTCCCGCATGGCGGCCTGTATCGGGTACTGTTCGGGAAACACCATTATGGCGCCGAGGCCGAAGGTCATCGTCAGCAGATGGCGCAGCGTGACCGGGCGGTCCGCCGGCACCGTGTCGTCCAGCGGAGCGTCGACGCTCGTCAGCACGCGCCGGTCGGACAGTTCGGGCAGGAGATCGTCGACCGGGGCATCGAGCGCCAGCCGCCCTTCCTCCACCAGCATCATGGCGAGCGCCGCCGTCACCGGCTTGGTGATCGAGGCGACGCGGAATATCGTATCCCGTGCCATGGGCTTGCCGCCCCCAAGCTCGAAAGTCCCGGCGGTGCCCGTCTCCGTCCGCCCCTTCCTGTGGAGAAGCCAGACCGCGCCGGGCAAGTAGCCATCGGCCATGTGAGCCCGCATCGCCTCGCCTATGGCTTCGTTCGCCGCCGCGATGCCGGCCTCGTTCGCTTGTGCCACTGGTATTCTCCCCTGGCCGGCGATCCCCAGCGCCAAAAGGCCGGCGCCGGACTGGAGCAGCCTGCGTCTCGTCGTGTGGTCGGGCATGATTGTATCTCCGCTTTTTGCGCGTTGGTCCATGGATAGTTCGGGCCGATAGTTCAGGCTCAGTCCTCGAAAACGGGAACGGCCTCACGGGCGCTTTCGACCCGTCCCTTCGGCTCCTCCCAGTCCTCCTGCCGGCCGAGCGGCGTGAGGTCGAGCCAGTAATAGGAGCCGCCCGTCATCTCGGCGCCGCGGCCGAAGGTCGAATAGCTGTGGAACATCTCGTCGCCGACGCGCAGAAAGACGCTGGTGCCGGGCTGTTCCAGCGGGCGCTCGCCCTGGAAATAGTATCCGGTGCCGGCTTCCTCGTGCTCCTTGAGCGTGCGGTAGTTGTAGACCGGAGCGGATCGCCGTTCGTCGATGGTCACCCCGAAATCATAGTTGAAGTCGCTGCGGTAGGAGGAGTACCAGGGAAAACGCCAGCCGCGCTCTGCCTTATAGCGCTCGATCTTCTCGACCGGCGCGCGCGATATGCAGGCATAGGAGGTGTCGCGGCTGTTGAGATGGCGTATCAGCCCGTCGGAAATCTCGTCGGCGCCGGCGGTGCAGCCCGCGCAGCCCTTTTCCCAGCGCGGATCGAACATGAAATGGCCGACGATCAGCTGGCGGCGGCCTTCGAAGAGATCGATCAGCCGCTTCCTGCCGTCCGATCCTTCGAAGACGTAATTCTTCTCGATCTTCACCATCGGCAGACGGCGGCGCTCCGCGTTCAGGGCGTCGCGCGCCCGCGTCATTTCCTTTTCCTTGGCCAGCAGCGCCTTGCGGGCGTCCAGCCATTCTTCACGCGAAACGATTTGCGGCAGGCTCATCTTCAGTTCCTCCATGGTTCGAAGTTTACGTGCCGGCTCGCTCAGGAGGGTTGGAAAACGCCGTCGATGTACGCCGCGCCGAAATAGACATTGACGGCGCGGATGCGGTCGCCCGTAAAATCGAGCGTCTCGACATTGCGAAATTCCTTCCCTTCCGGAGTACGGCACCTGTACAAGACGAATACGCGGTCCCCATTCTCGACAACTTCTTCCGGAGAAATTTCGGCCATCCGCTGGCCGGCCGGCCAGCAGCGCTCGAAGAAGGCCTCTCTATCGATGGCGTCGTCATAGGGACTGGTGAAGGTGAAGTCGGCCGTCAGCATATCCTCGACGAGCTTGCGGTCCTTCGTCTTGTAGGCGCCGAAATAGGCGCGGGCGATTTCCGTTCTGTTTGACGCTGGCATGTTGAAGTCTCCTCTTCATGTCATGCGAAAGATCAGGCCCGCCTCGACAGGACGACGTCGGTCGCCTTTTCTGACGGGACATGCTCGGTCACCTCGTAGCCGAGGCGAAGTAGTCTTTCCGGCCGGCTCATTGCCGCCCGGTATGCTCGGTAATGGTCTCGATGATCTCGTCCCAGTCCGACCGATGCAATTCATGCCCGCCGCCTTCGATTGCGACCAGCCTTGCTCCCGGAACCTCGGCGGCAAGAGCGGCGCCGTGCTCGACGGGAAAGAGCGGGTCGGCCGTGCCGTGGATCACGAGCAGCGGCGCCGTCATTGCGCGCAGCCGGCCCTCCCAGGACTTCCCGCCCTTCAGCATGAAGTGATTGGCGGCGTTCAGGAAATTGCGCGCACGCGCCGCGTCCCGCTCGACCAGTTGCCGGGCCCTGGCTTCATCGTAGGGGTGAGCGGTGCCGGCGATCATGCGGGTGTCCTTGACGACGAAATCGATCACTTCCGCCTTATTGGTCCAATCGACCTTCTCTCCGGCAGCGGAATGCTCCTTGTAGGCTTCGGTGAAACCCGGCAGCGACGAGGTGTCGACCCCGACCGGAGACGTGCTGATGGCGGTGACGGTGGCCACTCGCTCGGGATGCTCCAGCGCCGCCATCTGGGCGATCATCCCGCCCATCGACATGCCGACGAGATGGGCCGAGCTGATCGCATAGCCGTCGAGCACGCGGATCGCGTCGCCGGCCATGTCATCGAACGAATAGGACGGATTGCCCGGCTCGTAGGTGGACGACAGTCCCGTATCGCGATTGTCGTAGCGGATGACATGGCGGCCACGCGCCGCAAGCGCCTCGCAGAATTCTTCCGGCCACCAGAGCATGGAAGCCATGGCGCCCATGATGAGCAGGACCGGCGGATCGGCCGGTTCTCCGAAGGCCTCGGTGGCGATCTCCAGATCATCAGTTGTGACGACACGTGCCTTCATCGCCCGCGTTCCCTTCAAACCGATTGCAATAAATAACTAGTTGCAAGCTAGGAGAACCGATCCTACATTGCAACCAGTTTTTGGAGAACATGAAATTGGCCACCGACAAGGAGTCTCCCGCCGCCCACCGTTCGGGCTGTCCCATCAATCTCACGCTGGAGGTCCTTGGCGACAAATGGAGCCTGATCGTCGTGCGCGACATGATGTTCGGGAACCGTCGCCACTTCCGCGAACTGCTGTCCAATTCGGAAGAGGGTATCGCCTCCAATATCCTGGCGGACAGGCTGCGGCGGCTGATGGCGGAGGGCGTCATCTCAAAGGCCGACGATCCCAGCCACAAGCAGAAGGCGATCTACAGCCTGACCGAAAAAGGCATCGAGCTTCTGCCGGTCTTCGCGATGATCGGCGCCTGGGGCCGCAAATGGCTGCCGGTGAGCGAGGCGCTGTCCATCCGCGCCCGGCTCCTGGAGGAGGGCGGGCCGGCGCTTTGGGACGAGTTCATGGAGGAATTGCGGGTCGAGCATCTCGGCGCGCCGCCGCCGGCGCGGCGGTCGGGGCCGGGCGTTCGCGCCCGCCTCCAAGCCGCCTTCGAGGCCATGGCCGGCGGCCAGGAGAACATTCCGGCCGCCTGAGCGGCGGCCGGCGTAATTTACGGAATCATTACATCGCGTTGAACGGTGGCGTTGGCATAATGAATCATGCCGTTGACGAGCCGATGCAAGTCGCCTGGCGCCTGCTCAGCCGTTTTTCGCCAGATAGTCTTCCAGATTGTCGAAGGCTGAGCTCCAGCCGCTCTCATGGCCGTCGCGCGATTCCGTGGAGGCAAATATCGCCTGGTGGAGGGTGAGCTGGGTCTTGTCCGCCCCGGCCTCCCGGAGCGTGACCGTCACCACGGTCTCGTGGCCGGGCCGGCCGGTCTCGTCGTCCCAGACATGGGTGAAGACGATGCGCTCCGGCTCATCGATTTCCTTGTAGACGCCGCTCAGCCAGTATTCCTTGCCGTCCGGCGAGCGCATGCAGGTGCGGTAGGAGCCGCCGGGCCGGATGTCGCCTTCCGCGTGCGGAATGGTCATGCCCTTGGGGCAGCTCCAGTTGTTCAGATGCTCCGGCCGGGTCCACATCTGGAAGACGAGCTCGCGCGGCGCGTCGAAGGTGCGGGTCAGGTACAGTTCGGCATCCGATTTCGCGGCTGTGGAATGGGCGGTCATTGCGGCGTCTCCTTCTTTTGGATTTCCTTCAGATAATCGTTCAGGCGGTCGAGACTTCCCTCCCAGAAGCGCCTATAGCGCTCCACCCAGTCGGCGACCTCCTTCAGCGGCCCCGCTTCAAGCCGGCAGGGCCGGTACTGGGCGTTGCGGCCCCGCGAAACGAGGCCTGCTCCCTCCAGCACCTTCAGGTGCTTGGAAATCGCAGGCAGTGACAGGTCGAAGGGGGCGGCGATCTCGTTGACCGTCGCCTCGCCCTCGCAAAGCTTCGCGAGCATGGCGCGGCGGGTAGGATCGGCGAGCGCGGCGAAAGCAGTGCTCAGGGGGTCGGGATGATGTTTCATTTTTCCATTTGGCTAATTATCCATTTGGTTAAATACAGCGCGCACGAACCGCTGTCAACCGGCTCTTGCGCCTTCCGGCGGCGTGGGCTATTGATCGCCTCATGTCCCGTTCCGCGCGCAACAATTCCGCCAGTCCGGTCGCCGTTTTGGTCGGCGCGACGGCGCGTGCGTTCAATTCAGGCCTGCTACTTCTCGGTCTTATCGGCGATCGCCGGGTCCGTTGAAGGGGCGCCCGGCGATCGACGCCGCCGCGTGGCTTCCTGCTCCTTCCAGCCAGAAACAAGAGTCTTAGACATGCAGCCTTGACAGGCGGGCCTATGCGGTGAACCAAGCCCGCGGCCGCCGGGAGTGACGAAATGGACGCCAAGAACGACAATTCCAACATGCGCGCGGGCCGCAAGGGCATGCCCGACGCGGCACGCAAATATCAGCCTTATCCCACGATCGGCCTTGCCGACCGGACCTGGCCGGACAAGCGCATAGAGAAGGCGCCGATCTGGTGCTCCGTCGATTTGCGCGACGGCAATCAGGCGCTGATCGACCCGATGGGCCACGAGCGCAAGGCGCGCATGTTCGGCCTGCTGCTCGACATGGGGTTCAAGGAGATCGAGATAGGCTTTCCTTCCGCGTCCCAGACCGATTTCGATTTCACCCGGTGGGCGATCGAGGAAGGCGGCGTTCCCAATGACGTATCGCTCCAGGTGCTGGTGCAGTGCCGGCCGGAGCTCATCTCGCGCACCTTCCAGGCGCTCGAAGGGGCCAGGCGCCCGATCGTCCACTTCTACAATTCCACCAGCGAGTTGCAGCGCCGCGTCGTGTTCGGCAAGGATGTCGCCGGCATCAAGCAGATCGCCACGGATGCGGCCAAGATGGTGGCCGACATGGCGGCAAAGGCCGGCGGCGGCTACCGTTTCGAATATTCGCCGGAAAGCTTCACCGGCACGGAGCTCGAGGTGGCGCTGGAAATCTGCAACGCCGTCACCGAGATCATCGACCCGACGCCGGAAAACAAGCTGATCCTCAACCTGCCGGCGACCGTCGAGATGTCCACGCCCAATGTGCATGCCGACCAGTTCGAGTGGATGCACCGCAATCTCGACCGGCGGGACTGCATCATCCTGTCGCTGCATCCGCACAACGACCGTGGCACCGGCATCGCCGCAACGGAGCTCGGCCTCATGGCGGGCGCCGACCGCGTGGAGGGCACGCTCTTCGGCAATGGCGAGCGCACCGGCAATGTCGACCTCGTCACGCTGGCGCTCAACATGTACACGCAGGGCGTCGATCCCATGCTCGACTGCTCGGACATCAACCGCATCAAGGATGTCTATGAGCACTGTAACCAGCTGCGCATTCCCGAGCGCCATCCCTATGTGGGCGAACTGGTCTATACGGCCTTTTCCGGTTCTCACCAGGACGCCATCAACAAGGGCATGAAGGCCATCAAGGCAGCCAACAAGCCGCAGTGGGAAGTGCCCTATCTGCCCATCGATCCGCAGGATGTCGGGCGCTCCTACGAGGCCATCATCCGCATCAATTCGCAGTCGGGCAAGGGCGGCATCGCCTATATCCTGCAGGCCGATTACGGGCTCAACCTGCCGCGCAACCTGCAGGTGGAGTTCCGCGAGGACATCCAGGAGATCACCGACACCGAAGGCCGGGAACTGCCGTCGAAGCGCATCCATGAGCGTTTCATGGAGCTTTATGTCGACCAGCCGGGCGCCCGGCTCAAATTCGTCGACCACCAGACCTTCCCCGACAGCGGCGCCAAGGGCAGGCGGGTCGTCGAGGCCACCATCCTCGACAATGGCGTGGAAAAGACGATCAAGGGTTCCGGCACGGGACCGGTCGACGGCTTCATCAACGCGCTGTCCAGCCATGTCGGCGTGGAGATGTCGGTCCTCGACTATTCCGAACATTCCCTGCAGCGCGGGGCGGATGCGGCGGCTGTGTGCTACATGGAGGTGGAGCACCCGGGCGGAAAGCTTTTCGGCGTCGGCATGAACACGAACATCGTGACGGCCTCGCTCGAAGCCGTGGTCTCCGCCGCCAACAGGATCGTCGGCTGATGGGCCTTGCCGTTCGGGAGACGGGCGGGGAGGGCGAACCGCTCGTCCTCCTCCACGGCTTCGGCGGCACGCACCGGGCCTGGGACCGGGTCGTCGCGGCGCTCGGTCCTGGCGTGCGCGTGCTGGCCTACGATCTGCCCGGCCATGGCGGCTCGCTGGACTTTCCCGAGGCCGGTCCCGCACCCGTCGCCGCCCGGGCGATCGCCGCCGACCTGCAGGCGCGGGGCTGCGGGCGCTTTCATCTGGCGGGCCATTCCTTCGGCGGTGCGGTGGCCGCGCTGATCGCCATGCGCGCGCCCGGGCAAGTGGCCTCGCTGACGCTGTTTGCTCCGGGCGGCCTCGGCCCTCAGATCAACGCGCCGTTGCTCAAACGCTACGCCGAGGCCCGAACACCCGACGAGGTTGAGGCCTGCCTCATCCTGATGTCTGGCCCGGGCTGCAAGGTCTCGTCCGACGTCGTCGAAGCTGCCGTGACCATGCGCTCGCAACCGGGTCAGACGGCGATGCTCCGCCGCATCTGGCAGATGATCGCCGGGGAAGGCAGCCAGGGAACCCTGCCGCGCGACGGGCTGGCCGGGCTCGATCTGCCGGTGCGGGTCGTGTGGGGCGGGTTCGACGCCGTTCTGCCGCCGCGGCAGTCGGACGATCTGCCGCCCCTGTTCGCCCGCCACTTCTTCCCCGGCCTCGGCCATATGCTGCCGGAGGAAGCGCCCGCCGACATGGCACGCATCCTGCAATTTGCGATCTGCCGAAACTGATTCAAAGACGCCTGCCAATCGCATTGAATTTGTTGCATTTACCTTGCCGTGCGAGAGCGGAACAAAACGTGATGATTTTACCTCCGGCCCATGTTAACGGTAAGTTAACCGTGTTCCCGATCTGGAGGATCGCTTATGAGTGAGGCTGGCCAGAAGGTCGTGCCTGCCGAGAATGTGCGCAGGCTTTCCAGTGTCATTCGCGACATGAAGAACGCTGCCGCCGATCGCGAGGATGTCGTGGTCGAGATGCGCGAGGCGAGCCACACGCGCCTGGAACTCCTCGCACAGGAATTGCAGCCGGTTTTCGCCGACGTTCCGAAAGACGATCCGCGCTTCGACCTCGTGATCTCCAACGGCGAGCAGCCGCGCCTGTGGATCGATGCCGTGGCGCATGTCGTCATGGGCCGCGACCGGCGCACCTATCGCTTCCTGTGCGACACGAGGCTCGGCCGTCAGGTGCTTGCGGAATCGGCCGACATGAAGCCCGTCGCGGACCAGATCACCCGTTACATCGCCGAGCGGATGGTGGAACGCCAGCGCCGCATCGAAGGCGATATCGAGGTCCTGCCGCGCGGACAGGCGGACGAGGAGCAAAAGCCGGACAACGCGGCCAGGCGGAGCGGCTGGAAGGGGTTTTTCCAAGGGCTGCTGCTGGTCGTCCTGGGCGGCGCCGTCGGCGCCGGAACCGTCTTTGCGTTCCTGTCGGAGCGGTTCCAGGAGTTCAATCCCTTCTAGGGTCAGGACCCCAGAGCTTGCCGTCCGATTGGCCCGCAACGCTTT
The DNA here is from genome assembly GCF_036621415.1 of Nitratireductor thuwali. NCBI lineage: Bacteria > Pseudomonadati > Pseudomonadota > Alphaproteobacteria > Hyphomicrobiales > Phyllobacteriaceae > Nitratireductor > Nitratireductor thuwali. The sequence goes on along the minus strand of NZ_CP030941.1, from coordinate 853,115 downwards.
CCATGGCGCCTCAATACAGCGTCGATGACGAGATGTCGCTGATCTCCTCTCCGGCGGAAATGCCGCGCCGGGTGAAGCGCACCCGCCAGCTTCCCGCCGCGCCGTCGATATCGAAGAGATTGTAGTGGGCGGGTGTCTTGGCGCTGCCGTGGGCCTGTCCGGCGGCCGCGACGCCGACCACCGGCACCGGCCCGTCCGGCCCGTCGATCCGATGCACCGTCGCCAGGTGCGTGTGCCCGTGCAGGACCAGTTCCGCGCCGTGGCGGCGCACGATCTTCTGAAAGCGCGAAATGCCGTAGAGCCGTTTGGCGGCATGGGTTGCCCCGCGCACTGGCGGGTGGTGGATCATGACGACGCGGAACAGGCCGCGCTCGCGCGCCTCGTCCAGCAGGGCCGCAAGCTTCCGCGCCTGCCCGTCGGAGAAATGGCCGCTGGCCAAAAGAGGCGCCGTGGCGCGGGCCGAGGACACGCCGATCATCGCCAGCGAGCCGCGCACCCTTATGAAGGGAAAGCCGCGCCTGCCGGTTGGCGGTGGCGCATGGTCGCCGGTCATGAACGGCGCCCAGGCGCGGCAGGCCCGCTTCAGCGCGCCCGGAACATAGGCGTCGTGGTTGCCGGGTACCACCGATATGTCCTGCGGGTCGCCAAGCGCCTCGAGCCACAGCTTCGCCAGTTCGATTTCCTTGTCGAGGGCCAGATTGACCAGATCGCCGGTCAGCGCGATATGGTTGGGGCCGGCCGCCAGCATATCCGTCGTGATCCGGTCGATAATGCCGTGGTCGAGGCTGAACCGGCGGTTGCGGCGCCAATTGATGTAGCCGGTTATCCGCTTCGAGGCGAGTTCACGGTAGGATATGTCGGGCAGCGGACCCAGATGGATGTCGGAAAAATGTGCCAAGCGAAACATCAGCCCTCTTTAGAGTACCCGCCGGGCGCTTTCCAGCCCATCGTTCCCTCATGAGCCGCCAGCCCGCTCCATTGCCGGCGGAAAGGATGCGGCTGCGCGTCAGGCTGTTTCATCTGTGGTTCCTGCTGCGCCGTCCCATGACGCTCGGCGCCAGGGGCGTGGTCTTCGACGAGGAAGCGCGTTCGGTCCTGCTGATCCGCCACACCTATGTCGCCGGCTGGCAGTTGCCGGGCGGTGGCGTCGAAGTGGGCGAGACATTCGAGCAGGCGCTGGCGCGGGAACTGGCCGAGGAGGGCAATATAGAGCTTCTGGGGGATCCGGTCCTGCGCTCGCTGCACTTCAACCGGCAGTCCAGCCGTCGCGATCATGTCGCCGTCTATCTGGTGACGCGGTTCCGGCAGAACGGACCGCACGTGCCCGACCGCGAAATCGCGGAAGCCCGGTTCTTTCCGCTGGAGGCGCTGCCGCAAGGCGTGACGGCCGCCACACGCCGGCGGCTGGCCGAAGTCTTCGAAGGGGCCGCCGTCTCGCAGGACTGGTGAGGCGCCGCCGGGTCAAAACTCATCCTGACCCTAGCCGGCCTTCGCCAACCTTGCCCGATCGTGCGGCCCGTCATAGTGCAGTTCCGGTCCCTTCGGCACGATGCCGGTCGGGTTGATGGTGGCATGGCTGCCGTAATAGTGCATTTTGATGTGACGCAGGTTCACCGTCCCGGCGACGCCCGGCACCTGGTAGAGCTCCCGCAGATAGTTGGAAAGATTCGGATAGTCGGCGATGCGGCGCAGATTGCATTTGAAGTGGCCGACATAGACCGGATCGAACCGCACCAGCGTGGTGAACAGCCGCCAGTCCGCTTCCGTCAGCCGTTCCCCCGCCAGATAGCGCTGGCGCGAGAGCATGTCCTCCACCTTGTCGAGGGCGTTGAACAGGGCGTCGAAAGCTTCCTCATAGGCCTCCTGGGTGGTGGCGAAGCCGGCCTTGTAGACGCCGTTGTTGATGTTCTCGTAGACCAGCTCGTTGACGGCGTCGATCTTCCTGCGCAGCGGCGGCGGATAGAAATCCAGCGAGGCATCGCCCCATTCGTCGAAGGCTTCGTTCAGCATACGGATGATTTCGGCGGATTCGTTGGAGACGATGGTCTCCGTCTTCTTGTCCCACAGCACCGGCACCGTCACCCGCCCCGAATATTTGGGGTCGGCCCTGGTGTATATCTGGTGAAGGAAATCGGCGCCGTAGAGGTCGTCGCCGGTGGCGGCCTCGTCCTTTTGAAACGTCCAGCCGTTCTCGCCCATGAAGTGATGGACCACGGAAACCGAGATCACGTCTTCGAGCTTTTTCAGTTTGCGGAAAATCAGCGTGCGGTGGGCCCATGGGCAGGCGAGGGAGACGTAAAGGTGGTAGCGGCCGGGCTCTGCCTTGAAGCCCCGCTCGCGCCCTTCGGCCGGCTCGCCGTCCTTCGTCACGAAATCGCGGAACTGCGACTTCGACCGCTCAAAGCGGCCGCCGGATTTCGATGTATCGTACCATTGATCGTGCCAAACGCCGTCGACAAGCAATCCCATTCATCGTCTCCTTATCAATCAGGCACCAATGTAGGGATCGGGTGCCAAAGGCCAAGCGCCGTTTCCTGAACGGATCGTCAACCGGCGGAAAATGTCGCGGCTCCTTCAAAAAGCGTGGACGGGCCCGGCGATTGGTGCTAGCGGAATTTTCCGAAATCGGAGCGTTTGAAGAAATGATCCTGTTCCGCGTGGAGCGACGACGAGAGGCACGACGCGTGTAATGCGCGCGGGCTCGGCCTGGCCGGGCCGCCATACCCTTTCGATCCACCGGAATCCGTTTCATGTCCCTTGCCGACATTCGCTACCTGCCGGAAGAGCCTGCGCACGACGCTGAAATCGAAGCGATCAACGCCGAGGCCTTCGGTCCCGGCCGGTTCACCCGCGCCGCCTATAAGATCCGCGAAGGCGGATCGCACGAACGCGCGCTCTCCTTCGTCGCCACCCATCAGGACACCGTCATCGGCTCCGTCCGCCTGACCCGCATCGTGGCGGGACAGGGCCGGGGACTGCTCCTCGGGCCGCTCGCCGTCCGCCCCGCCTACAAGAACAAGGGTATCGGCCGCAAGCTGGTGGCCATCGCGCTGGATGCCGCGCGGGAAGCGGGGGAGGGCGTCGTGGTGCTCGTCGGCGATGAGCCCTATTACGGGCCTTTGGGTTTCGAGCGCATTCCGTACGGGCAATTGTCGATGCCGCGCCCGGTCGATCCCAACCGCCTCCTGGCTGCGGAGCTGAAGGAAGGCGCGATGGCCGCGCTCACCGGCGAGACGCGGCACGGCGGCCTCGCCAAGACATGATTGCAGCGTTGCCGATGCCTCCGAGCTTCTACGGAACATCGCCCTAATTCGGACCAGAATCTGAGTTAGGCACGTACTTTTTCAGGAAGTATCAATTTCAGGAGATATCAATGCGCTTTTCAACTATCGCTGGGTTCACCGCCATCGTCACCTTGGCCACAACGGTCGCTGCTTCGGCGGAAGGATTCTCCACCCATGTTCTGGATGTTGCGCGTGGTACGGGCGGTACCGATATTCCGGTTACCCTCGAACGGCAGCAGGAAGATGGAAGCTGGCGCCGGCTCGCCAAAAGCCGAACGGATGCGAACGGGCGTGTCCGTTCGTTCGGAGACGACATCGAGGTCGAAGCAGCCGTCTACAGATTGACATTCGATATGTCGAACTATGCGGATGAGACTGCGTTTTTCCCCGCTATCGACGTGATTTTCCAAGTGACCGATACAACGCAGTCATACCACGTCCCCATCGTGGTGAGCCCATACGGCTACAGCACATACCGAGGCAATTAGAGCCTTTCAGGTTTTGACGGAAGCATATCCTGCATTGAGGAAGTAGTTGCTGCATTCGCTGGGCTGGATAGAGGAGACGAGGCCGCCGATGTGCCGCCATGTCTCCTCGATGGTTCGCTTTTGGGCCGTGCGCATCCAGTGCTTGATCTTGGCGAAGGCCTGCTCGATCGGATTGAGGTCGGGCGAGTATGGGGGCAGATACCAGAGCCTTGCGCCGGCGGCTTTGATCATCTGCCGGACGGCGGCCGACTTGTGCGAGCCGAGATTGATGGGGTGGACGCCCCCTCACGGCATCGCTGTGCCAAAGTGGTGTCGTTGATCATCACTTGAACGGAGGCGTCCATGTTGGAAGTTAACACAATCGGATTGGACCTGGCGAAGAACGTGTTCCAGGCGCACGGCGCAGATGGGTCGGGAGCTGTGCTGTTCCGGAAGAAGCTTCGCCGCGATCAGGTACTTCGCTTTCTTGTCGATCAGCCGGCCTGCACGGTTGCCATGGAAGCGTGCGCCGGCAGCCATTACTGGGCGCGGGAGATCGCGAAGCTCGGGCACGAAGTCCGGCTGATCGCTCCGGGATACGTCAAGCCATTTGTGAAGCGTCAGAAGAACGATGCGGCTGACGCCGAAGCAATCTGTGAAGCTGCGCAACGGCCGACCATGCGGTTCGTGGCGGTGAAGAGCGAAGAGCAGCAGGCTGCGGCAATGGTGTTCCGCGTCCGCGATCTTGTCGTTCGCCAGCGGACCCAGACGATCAATGCAATACGCGGCCATCTTGCGGAATTTGGACTTGTGGCTGCGCAAGGCCTCTTCCACGTGGCCAAGCTCATCGCGACGATTGAGGATAAGGGTTCCGCCATCCCCGAAGCCGCCCGCCCGATCCTGTCTCTACTCGTTGAGCAGTTGCGGGCGCTGGATACGAGAGTGGCCGAGCTCGACCGAGAGGTCGCTCGGCGCGCCAGAGAGGATGCGGAAGCCAGGCGCTTGATGACCATTCCCGGTATAGGACCGGTCACCGCGACGGCGCTTGCCGCGTTGGCCCCGTCCGCTCAGACCTTCAAGAGAGGCCGGGACTTCGCGGCATGGCTCGGACTAACGCCGCTGCAACGTTCTTCGGGCGGCAAGCAGAAGCTCGGCGAGACGTCTCGAATGGGCGAGCGAACCCTGCGACGGCTGCTGATCATTGGGGCCAGCGCCGCCGTGCGCTGGGCCATGCGGAAGGGATCGACCGGGGATCCGTGGCTTTCGCGGATGCTTGAGCGCAAGCCACCCATGCTGGTCATCGTCGCCTTGGCCAACAAGACGGCGCGCATCGTGTGGGCATTGATGGCCAGAGGCGGAACCTATCGAACGCCGGCCATAGCAGGATAGTCCGCTCTATACCGCTCCTCGAGCGGGCTGCCATGGTGTGAGAAGGTCGAACGGAGAGTATGGCGCAACGGTCAACGAGACGGGATCGGGAAAACCAGATCATGGATACGTGCCTTGAGCACGCGAGATTGAATTGGACCCGCTCCGCGAACTCCCATACGGGCCCGCGGCATGTAGAACGCCGCATCAGAGGCCGGACACATGTCAGCACCTGACCACGCTCCGCGCTCTTCGAAAAGATTCTTCTTGCACCAACGGGGGCGTCCACACATGTCCATGACGACGATGTCGCCCGGTTTGAGCACCGGCACGAGCTGCTGCTCGACATAGGCGCGGAAGCACTGGCCGTTGATCGGTCCGTCGAAGACGCAAGGCGCCGTCAGCCGGTCGTGGCGCAAAGCGCCGAGGAAGGTCAGCGTGCGCCAGTGGCCGTGCGGGGCAAAGCCGCGCAGGCGCTTGCCTCTCGGCCCCCAGCCCCGCAGCGGCGCCATGTTGGTCTTGATCCAGGTCTCGTCGATGAACACCAGCCGTGTCGGATCGAGACCGGACTGCCAAGAACGCCAGCGTTGCCGCCGGCGGGCAATATCGGCACGGGCCTGCTCAAGGGCGAACAGTGTTTTTTTTAAACCGAAGCCCCTCGCGGCGCAGGAAGCGCCACACCGTATCGTGCGACACCTTCACGCCGCGCGCCGCCAGTTCTTCCTTCAGCTTGTGCAGCGGCAGATGCGGCGTCTGGCTGATCCGCTCGGCGATGAAGGCACGGTGCGGCTCCAACACGCGCTTGCGGTGCCCGCCCATCTTGCCCGGCGCCACAGACCCGCTCGCACGGTAGCGCTGAGACCACTTCACCGCCGACGAGACGGCAACGCCGAAACGAGCCGCCACCGACCGGCAGCTCTCGCCGGCCTCGACCGCCCTGACAACACGTTCACGCAAATCATTCGAAAGAGGTCGCGTCATCCGATGCTGGCCTCCACTCCAGCCAGCATCTTGAATCACAAAACGTCCGAAATCGGAATCCCCTCCGATTCAGATACAACCTGAACCGCTCTAGAGCGGCGCGCGTCTTTCAAGACGCCAAAGGACGCTTTGAACCATTGAATCTACGGATCATGCTGCCCGAAAATCTACCCCGGTTTTCGGGCAGATGCTGTAGAGCGCCGGGCGTCCTATAGATGGACCGGGATGAGGTCAGGCCGCTTGGCGCCCCGGCTCTACCGGCCCTCGCGCCACCACATGCCGCCCAGCGCCAGCAGCAGAAGCCCGAGCCCCAGGAACCCCGCGAATAGCGGGACGCGGCGCACGGATTTCAGGACGCTGTCATTGGTGGTCTTGAGGCCGAGCCAGTCGCGGCCGGCGGCGCTGGATATGGAATTGCGCACGGGAACGATGTTGGGCAGCTCTGCCGAAAGGCGGCGCACGCTGCCGCCGCTGGCTTCGGCGACGGGCTCCAGTATCTCGCCGGTCGAAACCGTGTCGGCAAATTCCGGCGCGTTGACCGGCCCGACATGGGCAAGCGCGCTCAGTTCGCCATTGGTCACTTCGTAAAGGCCGATCTCCTGCGCATCCATCGAACCCCTGAACAGGCCGGGGCTTGTCTCGGACAAAGGGATTTCCCTTTGCGCACCGGAGGGCGCGGTAACGGTGGCCGGGCCAGCTTCATCCGCCATCGTCTGGCGGGTTATGTCGAGGGTCATGCCGCGCCCATCGGCGATCAGCCGTTCCTCTTCCAGGTCCGGCTCCTTCATCAGCCAGTGGGCGATGCGGCGGTAGAGCGACACGTAGGGGCCGCCGCCCTCGAAGCCGCGCGCCCACAGCCAGCCCTGATCCGACAGGAACATGCCGACGCGGCCCTCACCCCTGCGGGAAAGAAGGAGAAGCGGCCGGTCGTCCGGGCCCTGCATGACGACCTGTCCGTCCGGCCGGTCGACGCCGACGATCCGGAACCAGCGGCTCCATGCGGGCGGCTCGGTCGCCGCGCCATCGAGGCCGCGCGTCACGGGATGGCGCTTGCCGGTGTCGCTCAGCCGCGGATAATAGCCTTCCTCCACCACATCGCCGCTGGGCAGCGCCGGCAGGGCGGAAATCAGCGGCGTGTGGGCGATCGATTGATTGCCGGCGAATTCCGGTCCCGCGGCGATCAGCACCGCACCGCCATTTTCCACATATTCGGCGATGTAGTCGTAATAGAGGATCGGCAGCACGTCCCGGTGCTGGTAGCGATCGAAGATGATCAGGTCGAAATCCTCGATCTTTTCCACGAACAGTTCGCGCGTGGGAAAGGCGATCAGCGACAATTCGTTGATCGGCGTGCCGTCCTGCTTTTCCGGCGGGCGCAGGATGGTGAAATGGACGAGGTCCACCGAGGCGTCCGACTTCAGCAGATTGCGCCAGGTGCGTTCGCCCGAATGCGGCTCGCCGGAGACGAGCAGCACGCGCAGGTTTTCGCGGATGCCGTCGACAAGCGCGATCGCCTTGTTGTTGGTCTCGGTCAGCTCGTCGTCCTGCGGCTCTATGGAAAGCTGGACGATGTTCCTGCCGGCATTGGGGATCGTCACCTCGAGCGGCATTTCGCGGCCGATGACGGCCTGCTCGATCAGCGCTAGTTCGCCATTGACGAAGACCTCGACCTCCACCGTGCCGCCTTCCCCGTCGGAAGCGAGCACGCGGTAGGTCATCTCCAGCGGCTGGTCGACAATGCCGAAGCGCGGAGCGCGCTCGAAGCGGATGCGGCGGTCCTTCTCGCCCTCCTCGCCGGTGATCAGCGCGTGAAGCGGCCCGGAAAGGCCCGTGGCATTCTGCGGCACGTCGTGCACCTGGCCGTCGGTGATCATGATGGAGCCGGCCACGCGCGAGGGCGGCACGTCGCGCAGCGCGCTTTCCAGCGCTCCGAAAAGCCGGGTATCGATGCGTTCTTCGGCCGCCTCGCCGCGGCCGGCTTCGACCATCCGCACCTCGAACCGGTTCAGCCGTTCGAGCCTGTTGCGGATCTCCTCGGCGGCCTGGCGCGCCGATTCCGCCCGATCGCCGATATCCTGGCTCTGGCTCTCGTCGACGATCAGGGCGACCACGCTCTTCAGCGGCTCGCGCTCCTCGTCCAGCAGCACCGGGTTGACCAGCGCCAGGGCGAGCGCCGCCAGCGCCGCGGTGCGGAAGAGCGCGCCGCGCTGACGCAGGAAAAGCCCGGCCAGAACCAGGACCGAAAGCGGCACCAGCATGGCCGCCAGAACGGCCCAGGAAAAGAGCGGCTCGAAGCTGACCGTCCAGTTCATGGCGCGAACCTCGAAAGCGGGCGCCCTGTCGGCTCGGCCTGGTGGTTTTGCGCGGACTTGTTGACCATGGCTATTGCCCCAGCCGTTCGAGCAGCACGGGCACGTGCACCTGGTCGGATTTGTAGTTGCCCGTCAGCATGTACATCATGATGTTCACCCCGGCGCGCAGGGCATAGACACGCTGCATGGGATCGGAAGGCACCGTCGGCAATAGCGGCTGGCCCTGCTCGTCGATGGCCCAGGCGCCGGCCAGGTCGTTGCCGGTGATCATGATGGGGCTCACGCCGTCGCCGGTGCGCACCGGCCGGTCCGTGCGGGTGGGGGCGTTGAGCGAAGCCTCGACCCATAGCTGGCTGCCCCGGTAGCGGCCCGGAAACTCGGCCAGAATGTAGAAGGCCTTGGTCAGCACATGGTCGTCGGGCACCGGCTCGAGCGGCGGAATGTTGAGGCCCGACAGGATGTCGCGCAGGCGCTGCGTCTCCGGGCTGACGGTGCCGGTCGAGCCGAAGCCGGAGGAATACTGGTCGCGCGTATCGAAAAGCACGGTTCCGCCTTCCTGCATATAGGCGTCGATGCGGGCGATGGCGTCCTCCGACGGCATCGGCGCATCGGCGGAGATCGGCCAGTAGATCAGCGGGTAGAACGACAATTCGTCGGTGGCGGGGTCGACGGCGGCCGGTTCGCCCGGCTCCAGCGCCGTCTTGTCCGCCAGAAAGCGCGACAGGCCGGCGATGCCCGCGCGACTCACGGCATCGACGGCCGAAACGCCGGTCACCACATAGGCGATGCGCGTGGCCGATATGGCGGCGATCGCATCCGCATCGCCCGGCCGCGGGTCGTCGGCGCGCGCGGCATCGGGTGCGGCGACCAGGGCAAGGCCCATGGCACATGCTGCGATGGCGGCCGTCGCGGCCCCTGGCCGGCGGCGCCGGCCGGACAACATGCCGCCGAGCCACAGCACGGCGAGCGTGTCGAGCGCGAGCAGCGCAAGGGCGGTCGCCATCAGCGGTCCCTTGAGCGGCCGTGACGTGTCGAAGGCGTAGCGCAGCGTTTGCGTGGCCACCGGCGCCTGCGGGTGGGCAAGACCCTGCAGCGCGGCATCGGCCGGCAGCAGATTGTGCGCGATCACGCCTTCTTCCGAACCGTATAGCCCCGGCGGATTCTCGAGGCTGACGCGGGGCGTCTGCCCGGTCGCCAGCGGCTCGGCCTCCGGTCCGGGCGGCACGAGCGCGCCGCTGGCCGAAATCATACGATAAGGCGCCAGCCGCCCCGCGCCATCCTCGCTTTCCAGAGTCAGGCTGCCCTGGTTGCGCGACAGCTGCACGATGCGCCGGAGCATTTCGACGAAGCTTCCTGAAATCGGCAGGCTCGACCACGTGGCCTCGGGCGTGACGTGGAAAAGGATCACACGGCCGTCGCCGCGCGGAGCGCCGGTCACCAGCGGCGTGCCGTCCGCCAGGCTGGCCCATGTGCGCTCGACGATGTCGGGGGAGGGCTCGGCCAGCAACTGGCGGTTCACCGTCACGTCGCGGGGCGGTGTCAGATCGGAGAACGGCCCGCCGGCCGGGAATTCGGTCACCGGCTGCGGCTCCTCCCAGGAAAGGGCGCCGCCCAGCGAGCGCTCGCCGAGGCGCAGCCGCACGGGCAGCAGCGTTTCGTCATTGCCGGCGGCCGCCACGCGCGGGCCGGCGAACCGGATCAGCGTGCCGCCGGCTTCCATCCATTCGATCAGGCTCTGGCGGGCCGAGTCCGGCAAGGTGCCCACATCGGCCATGACGATGGCCGCCGGCCGCTGCTCCAGAAGCTCGGGTATGGCTTCGTTCAGCGCGGGGCTGGACGGTTCGATGAGGTCTGCGAAGGGGGAGAGCGCCCTGCGGATGTAGTAGAGCGGCGAGAGCAGGGGCTGCGCCTGATCGCCCTCGTCCTGCGACAGGAGCCCGATGCGGCGGCGGCGGGCGTTCTCGTCCATCACCCGCAGCGCGCCGGCATGGTTCTCGCCTTCCAGCGCGACGGTGGCGAAGTCGTTGCGCAGTTCGAACGGCACGCGCATCTCGCCTTCCGCCTCGGCCGCGCCGGGGCCGAAGGCGATCGTGGTTTCCGCGATGCGCCGCCCCTTCTCGTCCGAGGCGTATGCGATAAGTTGCGTCGGCGCCGTCGCATCGGGACCGCGCACGGCGCGGACGACGAAGCGTTCGGGCTCGTTGGCGGTGTCGGTGAGGGCAATAGTGGAGGAGCCCTGCGGGGCAATCCACAGAACGTGCGAAAGCTGCGCGGCAAAAAGGGTCTCGAACGCCGCCTCGTCCTCATCGCCCGCCAGCCCGTCGGCCAGCACGGCCAGGGTCGCGCCGGGCAGGTCCTGCAGCGCGTCGGCCACCCGCGCATAGACCGAGAGCCGGTCGGTCGGGACCGGCCTCGGCTCGGCCGCGTTCAGCCGCTCCAGCGCCGTGTCCGCATTGAACGGGCCGATGTCCTGCGCGGCCTTTTCGGCCGTCAGCGCAAGCACCACCGGCACATCGCTTTCCTGCGCATCGGCGATCAGCCTTTCGGCCGTCGCCACCCGCCGTTCCCAATCGGGCGCGGCGGCCCAGCCATTGTCCATCACGACGGCCAGCGCCCGGCCTTCGACGGCGATCTTTTCGCGCGGATTGAACACCGGATCGGCCAGCGCCAGGATGACGAGCGCCGCCAGCAGCAGGCGCAGCAGGGTCAGCCACCACGGGCTCTTGTGGGGCGTTTCCTCCTTGCGCAGCACCCGCGCCAATATCCTCAGCGGCGGAAATGTCTCCGTCTGCGGTCTGGGCGGCGTCAGGCGCAGCAGCCACCAGATGACGGGCAGGGCCAGCAGGCCCCACAGGACCATCGGCGCACCAAAGGAAAGGGGCAGGAAATTCATCGCCCGACGCCCGCCTGTGCGCCCGTCCCAACGCCTGTCTCGGCGGTCATGGCAAGGTGAACCGCGATCAGCGCTTCCGATGCCAGCCGGTCGGTGTGGTTCACCGTATAGCTCCAGCCGAGTTTCTTGCACCAGCGCGAAAGCGTCTCTCGGCGGGCGAGGTAGAGCTGACGGTAGTCGTCGGCCAGCGTCTCGGCGCGCCCTGCGGTCAGCTTTTCGCCGGTCTCGGGATCGCGGAATTCGGTGCGGCCCGAATAGGGGAAATTTTCTTCCGCCGGGTCGGCTATCTCGATCAGATGCGCGCGTGCTCCGGTGCGGGCCAGCGCATCGAGCCAGCGCATGGTCTCGTCGGGCGTATCGAGGAAATCGCCGGCCAGCACGACATCCGAGAAGCGGCGCACGGGCGTCAGGTCAGGCTTGTCCGCCTGCTCGGGCGCATGGGCAAGGTGCTGGGCCAGGCGCTCGGCGCCGTTGCGCGCGGAGAACGGGTCGGTGAGGCCCGGCCAGGCGATGCGCTCGCCGCTGCGCGACAGGAGCTCGGCCAGGGCGAAGATCAGCACGAGCGCGCGCGATTCCTTGGAGACGTCCGCATGGGCGGATTTATAGAGCATCGACGCCGACTTGTCGGCCCAAAGCCAGACGGTGTGGGCTGCTTCCCATTCCCGGTCGCGCACATAAAGATGCTCGTCGCGGGCCGAGCGCCGCCAGTCGATGCGGGCGACGGCTTCGCCATCGACATAGGGGCGGAACTGCCAGAAATTCTCGCCGATGCCGCGCTGGCGCCGGCCGTGCCAGCCGGCGATCACATTGTTGGCGACCCGGCGGGCCTCCACCAGCAGGTCCGGCACGAGCGCGGCCCGCGCCCTTGCACGCGCCACCACATCCGGGGTGGCTGCAGGGGAGGTGGCTTCGCCCAGTCTTGCCATCACCGTCTCCGGGCTTCGAGACGACCCCGCGCACCGGCCATCAGCCGAGCGCCTTGACCAGCCGCGCAATCACGTCGCGCACGCTCATGCCCTCGGCACGGGCGGCGAAGGTGAGCGCCATGCGGTGCTGGAGCACGGGTTCGGCGAGTGCGCGCACATCGTCGACGGAAGGCGCCAGCCGCCCGTCGTAGAGCGCGCGGGCGCGGGCGCACAGGGTCAGCGCCTGGCTTGCGCGCGGCCCGGGGCCCCAGGCGACATGGCGGTCGGTTTCGGGGTGGCCGAGGCCGGGACGAGCGAGGCGCACGAGGGCCAGGATCGCCTCCACCACGCTCTCGGGCACCGGCATCCGGCGGATCAGTAGCTGTATTTCCTTGAGTCGCTCCGGCGTCAGCGCGTTTTCCGGCCTTGCCTCGTTGATGCCTGTGGTTTCCAGAAGGATACGCCGCTCCGCGTCGATCTCGGGATAAAGGATGTCCACCTGCATCAGGAACCGGTCCAGCTGGGCTTCGGGCAGGGGGTATGTCCCTTCCTGCTCCAGCGGGTTCTGGGTGGCCAGCACGTGGAAGGGGGTCGGCAGATCGTGGCGGTGGCCGGCCACCGTCACGTGATATTCCTGCATCGATTGAAGAAGGGCGGACTGGGTGCGCGGGCTCGCGCGGTTGATCTCGTCGGCCATCAGAAGCTGCGCGAAGACCGGGCCGGGCAGGAAACGGAAGCCGCGCTTTCCCTCGCTGTCCTGCTCCATCACCTCGGAGCCGAGAATGTCCGACGGCATCAGGTCGGGCGTGAACTGGATGCGGCGGGCGTCGAGCCCCAGCACCACGCCCAGCGTTTCCACCAGCTTGGTCTTGGCCAGCCCCGGCACGCCCACCAGCAGCGCATGGCCGCCGGCCAGGATCGCCACCATTGTGCGCTCCACCACCGCCTCCTGGCCGAAGATGACGCGCCCCACGCCGTCGCGCACCTTCGCGATGTCGCCGAGGGCGGCCTCGGCTTCGGCGATCAGCTTTTTCTCGTCGAGGTTGCCGGCGTCGGTGACTTGATCCCGGGCTATGATGCTCATGCGCTGTCGTCCTCGTTTGTGCCAATCCGCTGGCCCGCGACGCCTGGCAACCTGCAACGCGAAAAAACGCGGCGGCGCTCTACTGGAAGCTTAATTCACTTCGCAAGGCTGACAAGCCGAACGAGAGTGACTATTTCGTGACCATGCACAGGCAAAGCGACAAGAATGTGAGCAAGGAACGGGGACTTTCACAGGCGCGGGACGCCGGTGGGCTGGAGGCGCTGATCTCACGGGCCGCGCGTTCGGACCGGGGGGCGCCACCCGTGGAGCGCTGGGACCCGCCCTTTTGCGGCGACCTCGACATGGAGATCAAAAGCGACGGCACCTGGTTCTATCTGGGCACGCCGATCGGCCGCATGCCGCTCGTGCAGCTCTTCTCCTCGGTCCTGCGCAAGGACGAGGACGGCAAGACCTATCTCGTAACACCGGTGGAAAAAGTGGGCATCCGCGTCGAGGACGCGCCCTTCGTCGCCGTCGAGATGGCGGTTTCCGGCGCCGGCGCGAATCAGGCCCTCACATTCCGCACCAATGTGGGCGACGTGGTGGAGGCGGGGCCCGAACATCGGCTGCGCTTCGTCGAGGAAGAGGCGACGGGCGGCGTGAAGCCCTATCTGGCCGTTCGCGGAAGGCTGGAGGCGCTGGTGGCCCGGCCGGTGATGTACGAAATGATCGATCTCGGCGAGGAGATCGACGTCGACGGCGTCGCCATGTTCGCCGTGCGCTCGCGAAATGCCGTCTTTCCCATCATGCCGGTTTCCCGGCTCAACAGGCTGGCCGGCCAGGATGGCTGATACGCTCGTCTATCCCCCGTTTTCGGCGCAGGAGTTCCGCCGGCGCGCCGCCGCGCAGGACCCGGACATGGACGGCGACTATGGCGACCACCGCCTCAACCCCGATCTGAGGCACATGATCCTGCGCGATGGGCTGCATGATGCGGCGGTGCTCGTCCCGGTGGTCGATCACGGCGACGAGGCAACGTTGATCCTGACCCAGCGCGCCGAGAAGCTGCGCGCCCATTCGGGGCAGATCGCGCTGCCGGGCGGGCGGATAGACCCCACCGATGTCTCGCCCGAGCACGCGGCTTTGCGCGAGGCGGAAGAGGAGATCGGGCTTGAGCCGGAGCGCATCGACGTGGTGGGCCGCCTGCCGGACTATGTCACGGGAAGCGGCTACCGCATCCGGCCGGTGCTGTCCGTCGTGCGGCCCGGTTTCGCGTTGAAGCTCAACATCGACGAGGTGGATGCGGCCTTCGAGGTGCCCTTGTCCTTCCTGATGGACCCCGGCAATCACCGCCGGGAAAGCCGTCTTTGGCAAAGCCGCGAACGCTTCTATTATACAATGCCTTTTGGCGACCGCTTCATCTGGGGCGTTACCGCCGGCATCCTGCGCATCCTTTATGAAAGGCTCTATGCCGATGAGTGAGGAAACCATTGCCGGACGCGCGCCCTGGCTCGCCGAGCCGGGGCTGCAGGCGCTGCTTGCGGCGCTCGCGCGGGGCGGCGAGGAGGCGCGGGTCGCCGGCGGCGCGGTGCGCAACGCGCTGATGGGGCAGGGCGTCACCGACATCGATATCGCCACCACGACGGTGCCGGACGAAACGATCGCGCGGGCCAGGGCCGCCGGCTTCAAGGCCATCCCCACGGGCTATGAGCACGGCACGGTCACGGTCGTGGCCAGCGGCAAGCCCTACGAGGTCACCACGCTGCGCGACGATGTGGAAACCTTCGGACGGCACGCGCGGGTCGTGTTCGGCACCGATTGGAAGCGCGATGCGGAGCGGCGCGACTTCACCATCAACGCGCTCTATGCCGAGGCTGACGGGCGCGTGGTCGATCTCGTCGGCGGGCTGGACGACATCGCCGCCCGGAGGCTCCGCTTCATCGGCGAGGCCGAGCAGCGCATCCGCGAGGACTATCTGCGCATCCTCCGCTTCTTCCGCTTCTTCGCCTGGTATGGCGACGGCAGACCGGATGCTGAAGGGCTGAAGGCCGCGACACGGCTGAAGGCGGGGCTGGCCGGACTTTCGGCGGAGCGGGTGTGGAGCGAGTTGAAGAAGCTCCTGTCCGCGCCCGACCCGTCCCGCGCCCTTTTGTGGATGCGGCAGACGGGCGTGTTGACGGCCGTTCTTCCCGAAAGCGAGAAATGGGGCATCGACGGCATTCATCCGCTGGCCGAGACGGAAAAGGCGCTGGGCTGGCCGGCCGACCCCATGCTCCGGCTGATGGCGATGGTTCCGCCCGATGCCGCGCGGCTGGAGGCGATGGCTTCCAGGCTGCGCATGTCCAAGGCCGAGACGGCGGCGCTCGTCGCCTGGGCGCGCTCGCCCGCGCCCGATCCGCAGATGAAGCATGGCGACTTCGAGAAGCTGCTCTATCGCTCGGGCACGCAGGGCCTTGATGCACGCTTGCGGCTGGCGCTGGCCGGCGCGCGCGCCAGAGCGGGCGAAGATGCCGAGGCGCTGCTGGCCGCTGCCGGCTGGCGGCGCCTTCTCGATATCCTGCAGGGCTGGAAAAGGCCGGCCTTTCCGGTTGGCGGCGCAGACCTGATTGCGCACGGCATCAAGCCGGGCAAGGAGATGGGCGAGAAGCTTTCGGCGCTGGAGCGCCGCTGGATCGAGAGCGGGTTCCGGCTTTCGCGCGAGGAACTGCTCGATGAAGCTCAACGCCCTGATGACTGACCGACAGCTGGCGCGGAACGGTCATTCATCAGGATCGTCGGCGTGATGCCATGTCAGGCTGCGTTTCTCGTCTGGTCGATGCGCGAGCGAATGGCTTCGATCATGCTTTCACGGATGATGGTCTCGCCATGCGCCTCGCGCATGTGCTCGACGGCCCGGCGGATGACCTCGGCCTCTTCCTCATGGCGGGTATGCCAATCGCAACCGGGGACAAGCGTTCCGCAGTGAAATTCCTTCATGGTCGGATCCTCCTCTTTGGTGGTTGCCCGTCGGCCCCATGCTACATCATAACATCTAATTTGGTCCCGCGTCGGCACGAGGCAAGGCAAGCGAGCAGGATTCTTTACTCCAAGTCGATCCGTGAGATCTCGTCCCGCAGCCAATCCTTGAAATCCTTCACCTTCTTGCGCTCGACCCGCTCCTTGGAGGTGACGAGCCAATAGGCCAGGCCGGTCGGCTGCCGCTCCTTGAACGGGCGCACCAGGAGCCCGGCCGCCAGCGCATCGTGGGCCAGCGTCTGCCAGGCCAGCAAGATCCCCTGTCCGGCGATCGCCGCGTCCAGAGCCAGTGCGGCATCGGTGAAGGTGTAGCCGGCCCCCAGCGCGTCCTCCGTCAGGCCGTGCGGCTCCAGCCAGACGTTCCAGCTTATGTTGCTGTTGGCATCGCGGACGATCGGCACATGCCGAAGGTCTGCGGGCGTCGTCAGGCGCTGTGCCAGTGCCGGCGTGCAGACGGGAAAGACCTCCTGCGGCAGCAGATGCTCGGCCTTCACACCCGGCCAGCCTCCCTCGCCGACGCGGATGGCCATGTCGATGTCGGAAGCGTCCGGGTCGACCAGCGCCACCGACGCGTCGACGCGCACGCGCATGCGGGGATGGAGCCGGGAATAGCCGGCAAGGCGCGGCACCAGCCATTTGGCGGCGAAGACGGGGGCGACAGAGATTGTCAGAACGTCGTCGCTCGCGCGTTGCGCCAGCGCCACCGCTTCGTCGAGGCGCGCAAAACCCTCGCGGAGCCGCCCTTCGATCTCCCGCCCGAAGGCCGTCGGAGCGAGGCCGCGCGCGCTGCGGTCGAAAACCTTGCGGCCCATCTGCTTCTCGCAGCGGATGACGTGCTGACTCACCGCGCCGACCGTGACGCCCAGCTCTTCCGCTGCGGCAGCCAGCGAGCCAAGCCGCAGCACCGATTCAGTCGCTTTCAGCGCGTTCAGCGGGATGCGGTTCAGGTGCCTCATGAAGTTTTTCTATAACGTCCTGCACGTAAACTCCATTGATAACCGCACTCCCTATGGCAAATCTTGACCAGATGGTTGCCGGAGATGGAGAAATGCTCAAGTTTCTTTGGAGCCTTGCCCGGAGCAGATCGGTTGGCCGGCCGCAGCCGCAGGACGACGAGGAGATCTGGCGGCGCGATCCGCTGGCGCATCCCGCGCTGCAGGCGATGAGCGAGCGCGAGCTTGCGGATCTGCCGCTTGCCGCAGGTTTCAATCGCGTCGCGGATCGGTCGCAGCCGCGCTGAATTCACTCCGCCGCCAGACGCTCGCCGAGGAAGCCGCCGGACTGGCGTTTCCAGAGCTGGGCGTACAGCCCGCCCTTTTTCACCAGCGCTTCGTGGGTGCCTTCCTCCACGATGCGTCCCTCGTCGAGCACGATCACCCGGTCGAGCGCGGCGATGGTCGACAGGCGGTGCGCCACGGCGATCACGGTCTTGCCTTCCATGAGGTTCTGCAAATTCTCCTGGATCACCGCCTCGATCTCGGAGTCCAGCGCCGATGTGGCCTCGTCCAGCAGGAGCACCGGCGCGTTCTTCAGCATCATGCGGGCGATGGCGATGCGCTGTCGCTGGCCGCCCGAGAGCTTGACGCCGCGCTCGCCGACATGGGCGTCGTAGCCGGTGCGGCCCTTGGGATCGCTGACGCCGAGGATGAAGTCATGGGCGGAGGCGCGCTTGGCGGCCGCTATGATCTCCGCTTCGCTGGCGCCGGGCTTGCCATAGGCGATGTTCTCGCGGATCGAGCGGTGCATCAGCATCGGTTCCTGGCTGACGACGCCGAATTGCGCGCGCAGCGAGGCCTGGGTGACGCTGCGGATGTCCTGGCCGTCGACCAGGATGCGCCCTTCTTCGACGTCGAACAGCCGCAGCAGCAGGTTGACGATGGTCGTCTTGCCGGCGCCCGAAGGGCCGACCAGCGCAACGCGCTCGCCGGGACGGATATGCAGGTTCAGCCCCTCGATCACGCCCGGATGCTCCTTGTCGCTGTCCTTGCCGTAGCTGAAGGAGACGTTCTCGAAACGGATGTCGCCGGTGACGGTCGCCATCGTCGCGGCATCGGCCGCGTCGCGGATGGCGGGCTTCCTGGAGATGACGCCGGTGGCGTCCTGCACGGTGGCGAAGGAGCGGATCAGGCCGTTGATGTTGAACATCATGTAGCCGGACATCTGGTTGAGCCGGTAGACGAGTCCCATGGCGGCGGCGATCTCGCCGGTGGTGGCGGCGCCGTCCATCCATCTCGTCACGGCGAGAGCGCCGATGGCGAACATCATGACGCCGTTGAGAACGGCGACGGCGGCGCGCACGCGGGTGATGGCGCGGGTGAGGGTGCGCACGGCCGCCAGGAAGCGCGCCATGCCCTCACGCACATAGCCATGCTCGCGCTTGCCGCTGTCGAACAGCTTCACCGCCATGATGTTGGTGAAGGCGTCCACCATGCGGCCATTGAGGATCGAGCGCTCGTCGGCGGTGCGGCGGCCGGCTTCGCGCAGCGGCGGCAGGAGACGGCGCGCCGTGGCCAGGAAGGCGGCGAACCACACGGCCAGCACCACGCCCATCATCGGGTCGAGCACGGTCAGGATGGTGCCGGCCAGCACCAGGAAGGTCAGGAAGCTCCACATGGTCTGGAGCGAGGACACGATGAAATCGCCGGTCGCTTCGCCACCCTGCATGATCTTGGTGGCGATGCGGCCGGCAAAATCGTTCTGGTAGAATTCGTAGGTCTGGTCCATCACCCGGCGGAAGGACTGCCAGCGCACACGCTGGTAGAAGGACGGCGCGATGACCTGTTCTTCCAGCACCGTATTGACGATCATGATCGCCGCGCGGCCGAAAAGCACCAGAAAGGCGAACCCGGCCAGCATCGGCCAATGGTCCTGGAGCAGCGTCGCGGGCGTCGAATTGTCGAGCGCGTCGATCAGCCAGCCGAGCGCCCAATAGAGTGCGGCATCGACAAATCCCATCAGGCCGCCCGCCAGCAGCAGCAGGATGAACGGCCATTTCGCCTGACTGGCGAAGAACCAGATGAAGTCGCGGGCGGAAGAAGGCAGCACTTCCCGGTCGGTATCGCCGAAGGGGTCGATCACCCCCTCGGCGCGCCGCCACGCGCGTTCGCTCAGGCCCTGCGGCGTGTCGTCCCGCGTGCTCATTCGGCAGCCTCCGCCTGCTCGACATGCAGGAACCCGCCCGATTGCCGCTGCCACAGGCCGGCATAGATGCCTCCGGCGGCAATCAGCGTTTCATGGCTGCCTTCTTCCACGATGCTGCCCTTGTCCATCACGATAAGCCGGTCCATGGCCGCGATGGTCGAGAGGCGGTGGGCGATGGCGATCACGGTCTTTCCTTCCATGAGCCGGTACAGGTTCTGCTGGATGGCGGCTTCGGCTTCCGAATCGAGCGCCGATGTCGCCTCGTCCAGGATGAGAATGGGCGCGTCCTTCAGCATCACGCGGGCAATCGCGATGCGCTGGCGCTGCCCGCCCGAAAGCTTGACGCCGCGCTCGCCCACATGGGCATCGAACCCTTTGCGCCCCTTAATGTCGGTAAGCCCCTCGATGAATTCCAGTGCCTCGGCGCGGCGGGCGGCCTCGATCACCTGTTCTTCGGTGGCGTCGGGCCTGCCATAGACGATGTTGTCGCGCAGCGAGCGGTGCAGGAGCGAGGTGTCCTGCGTCACCACACCGATCTGCTCGCGCAGGCTCTCCTGCCGGACGTCGGCGATGTCGGTGCCGTCGATCAGGATGCGGCCGTCCTGCAGGTCGTGAAACCGCAGGAGAAGGTTCACGAGCGTCGACTTGCCGGCGCCCGAGCGGCCGACGAGGCCGACCTTCTCGCCGGGCCGGATGGCGAGCGACAGATTGTCGATGACGCCGCCGGCCTTGCCGTAGTGGAAGCCGATCCGGTCGAAGACGATCTCGCCCCGGGGCACCTGCAGTTCCCCGGCGCCGGGCTTGTCGTCGACCACGCGGGGAAGCGAGATGGAGGCTATGCCGTCCTGCACCGTGCCGACATTTTCGAACAGCGCTGTCAGTTCCCACATGATCCACTGCGACATGCCCCACAGCCTCAGCACGAGGCCGAGCACCACCGCGACGGAGCCCACGGTAACGGCTTCGGCAAGCCATAGCTGGATCGACAGCGCGCCGACCGCCACCAGGCACAACGCATTGAGCAGGTAGAGCATGCCGTAGAGGCCGGTGATCAGCCGGAACTGCCGATAGACGGTGCCGAGGAACCCGTTCATGCCCTCGCGCGCGAAACTCGCCTCGCGGCGGGCATGGGAGAACAGCTTGACCGTCTGGATGTTGGTGTAGCTGTCGACGATGCGGCCCGTCATGATCGAGCGTGCGTCGGCCTGTTTCTCCGCCACTTTTCCAAGCAGCGGAATATAGTGCCGCATCAACAGGACGTAGCCCGCGAGCCAGACCAGCAGGGGAGCGGCCAGCTTCCAATCGGCCGAGGCGGCAAGGAACAGCATGCCGGCGAAATAGACCGTCACGTAGTTCATCACGTCGACCAGCTTGATCACGCATTCGCGCACGGCGAGCGCGGTCTGCATGAGCTTGGTGGCGATGCGTCCGGCGAATTCTTCCTGGTAGAAGCTCATCGACTGCTTGAGCAGGTAGCGATGCACCTGCCAGCGGATGCGCATGGGATAGTTGCCCATCAGCACCTGGTGCGTGATGAGGCCGTAGAGATAGACGGTGGCCGGCAGGACAACCGCGACGATCACTGCCATGCCCGCAAGTTTCAGGCCCTCTTCCTCCAGAAAGGTCGCCCGGTCCCTGGCCGCCAGCCAGTCGACGATGTTGCCCAGGAAGGAGAACATCCAAACTTCGGCAAGGGCGATGATCATCATCAGCACCGCCGACAATCCGATGAACGGCCATGCACCCTTGGTGAAGTGCAGGCAGAAGGCGAGGAATGTGCGCGGCGGCTCCTCCGGCTCGTCACCGGGGAAGGGGTTCAGTCGTCGTTCAAACCATTCAAACATCAATTCGTCCTCGAAGCGGCGCCGGCACGCGTGCCGGCGCCTTTTTCTTCGGTTATCTGTGGCCCTTGCGCGGCGCGGCCGGCGCGCCGCGCGGCATGTCCTTCAAGGGCTTCGAGCCGCCCTTGCCGGCCATCTGCCGGAGCGCGGTCTTGCGGCCGCTCTTTTGTCCGTCGAAGGGATGCTCCTTTTGTTTCCCCGCGCCAAGCGCGGCCGCAAAAGCTCCTGACAGTGTGGTGGCAGGAGATTGCGGCGTTGCGGCGGGAAGGGCGGAGCGTTCGGTTTTGGGCGCGTCAGCGCCTGTCCTGATCGATTTTCGCATGAGACGAATCCATTGGGTGTTCCGGAAAGGGTTTCCGGCGGATTCGCTTGCGAGCGCTGAATGTTTTCAGGGTAAGCTTGGTCGCGAAACCGCCGTCAGGCCTTCTGGCCGGCCCCTGCCCAGGGACGTGCGCAGAATGGGGCAACGAAAATCATGTGGTCCATTTCTGCCTCCGGCGGTTTGCGTCGATCCGGATGAACTTATAAGCGGCCCGCGCGTTGTTGACCAGCCACCGGTTGATTCGGTGAGCACGCATTTGGTGTAGGTGTTGCGCCCTGGATACAGTTGATTGCATCATGAACGGGACAGGGTTTCGGATCGCGCTCTTTCAACCGGACATCGCCGGCAATACCGGCGCCATCCTCCGGCTGGCGGCGTGCAAGGGCCTGCAGGTCGACCTGATCGAGCCGGCGGGCTTCGAAACCTCCGACAAGGCCCTTAAACGGGCCGGCATGGACTATCTCGAAATATGCAGCCTCCAACGCCATCCCTCGTGGGAGGCATACGACGAATGGCGCAGGAAAGAGGAGCGCAGGCTGGTCCTGTTCACGACCAGGGCCTGCGTGCCCTATACGGCTTTCGCGTTCAGGCCGGGCGACATCCTTCTCTTCGGCAGGGAATCGTCCGGCGCTCCCGAATGGGTGCATCAGGCGGCCGATCATCGGCTGGTCATCCCGATACGCAAGGAAGCGCGCAGCCTCAACCTGGCCATGTCGGCGGCGATGGCGGTCGGCGAGGCCACGCGGCAGGTCGGCTGAAGCGGAGGCGCCCCGGACGGGCCGGGGCGCCGGGCATTTGTTATTCCGGAATCTCGGCGCCGATCGCCGCAAGCCCGGCCACGGCGCATTCGGCGTCGACCGCCGCGGACGGGGCGCCGCCGACGCCGATGCCGGCCACCAGCGCGCCGTCGATCCTGACGGGCAGGCCGCCGCCGAGGATCACGAGACGCGGATCCATGTCGCGCAGGCCCGCCATCTGCGGGTTATCGGCTATGACGGTAGCAAGCTGGGCGGACGGGCGGCCAAGGCTCGCGGAGGTGAAGGCCTTGCCCGTCGCCGAACCCGTCGTGTGGGGTCCGGCGCCGTCGCCGCGCAACAGCGCTGAGGTGGAGCCGCTGCGGGCCACGACCGCGGCGCTGACGGCGAAGCCTTTCTCCTTGCAGGCCATGACGGCCGCATTGGCGGCCTGAACCGCCTTGTCAAGGGGCAGGTACGGCGCCGTGGGCAGCATTTCGGCAGATGCGGTGGACATGCTTGCTGCAAGGGCGAGCGCGGCACAGGAGATGCGGGCAATTGACATGTATCAAATCCTCGATGTTGTTCAAAAGGAGTCGCGACGCCGGACCTAATCGGGCCCAGCGGCGGCAGTAATGCACGCAGGTCGTGGTGCTTCCAGTAAAATGCGCCTCAAGTTTCCGGCATCGCCCCCGGCGGGGAGGGCTGCGCAGGCGGCGCTGCCGCGCGCTCAGTCGGCGGTCGGCAGCCGGCGCATGGTGAATTCGATCACGTCGCCGGGGCGCTCGCACCAGCTCTCGATTTCCGTCCAGTAGGCCTGCTTCGGCCAACGCTCCAGCCATTCTCGCGCCTTGGCGCGGGCCTGGTCCCGCGGCAGCGAAAAGCTTTCGCGCAGGAAGCCGTCGCGCGGCATCCGGTGACCGTTGGCGCGCTGCTTGTCGAGGGTGCGCTTGAGCCCCTCTAGCGGCGGTTTTGCGGGTACGCGCACAAAAGAACTCCTTGACCCGACTGCCAGGAAGATTAGGTCTCGCCGGTGAAAATTGCGAGTCATTTGTGCTGCAGCGCCCCGCGTTCTTTCGCCATGGCGCGGGAGGAAGCCATGGAACATTCGGACCTGCCCGTCGGCATCCCCGACAATATCGACGACAAGAAAAACGCCGCCAGGCACTGGTTCGAGACGCTGCGCGACCGCACCTGCATGGCCCTGGAAAGGCTCGAGGACGAACTGACGGGGCCGCTGTCCACCCGCGCTCCCGGCCGTTTCGAGCGGACCCCGTGGCAGCGCGAAGAGGGCAAGGGCGGCGGCGGCGTCATGTCGGTGATGCATGGCCGCGTGTTCGAAAAGGTCGGCGTGCACACCTCCACCGTCCATGGCGAGTTCTCGCCGGACTTCCGCAAGCAGATACCGGGAGCCGAGGAGGACCCGCGCTTCTGGGCGTCCGGCATCTCGCTGATCGCCCATCCGCAGAACCCGCATGTGCCGGCCGTCCACATGAACACGCGCATGGTGATCACCACCCGCCAATGGTTCGGCGGCGGCGCCGATCTAACGCCGGTGCTCGACCGTCGCCGCACCCAGGAGGACGCCGACACGGTGGCCTTCCACAAGGCGATGCAGTTCGTCTGCGACAAGCATGCCGGCGTCGCCGACTACGGCAGGTTCAAGAACTGGTGCGACGAGTACTTCTACCTGCCGCACCGGCACGAGCCGCGCGGGGTCGGCGGGATCTTTTACGACTGGCTCAAGACGCCGGAGGAAAAGGGCGGCTGGGACGCCGATTTCGCCTTCACCCAGGATGTCGGCCGCGCCTTCCTCGTCGTCTATCAGCATCTGGTCCGCAAGAACTTCAACACCAACTGGACCGAGGCGGACCGCGAGGAGCAGCTGATCCGCCGCGGACGCTACGTGGAGTTCAACCTGCTCTACGATCGCGGCACGATCTTCGGCCTGAAGACGGGCGGCAATGTCGATTCCATCCTGTCCAGCATGCCGCCCGTGGTGAAGTGGCCGTAGGAGCGCGTTGGATCAGTTCAGCGTTTCTGTGAACGGTGAACTGATCTGGGGCTAGGGCCTCAACGTCGCCAGCTTCAGTCCAAATCCGACGAACACGGCGCCGGTGACCGCTTTCAGCCAGCGCTGCATCCACGGCTTGCCACCTAGCGTCCGCAAGGAGGCGAAAAGGAACACGAGGGCCGAGAACCAGATCACGTTCAGGAGGGAGTGGATCACCACCAGGGCGAAGGCCCAGGCGGCGGCTTCCGCGTTTGCCGGCATGAACTGCGGGAAGGCGGCCAGGTAGAACATGGAGACCTTCGGGTTGAGTGCGTTGGTGAGGAAGCCTTCGCCGACGGCCCGCGCCAGCGTTCGCCTCCGTCTGGCAGGGGCCGTGGCGACAGGGGCGACCACGCCGCGCCATGCCTGCCACAACGCCTTGGCGCCGATATAGCAAAGATATGCGGCACCCAGCATCTTCACGATGAAGAAGGCCTCGGCCGATTGCACCAGGATGATCGATATGCCGAGAATCGACAGCGCGCCGTGCACATAGAAGGCGGCGAAGAAGCCGGCAATGTTGGCGAAACCCGCCGCCTTGCCGGAAGTCGGCACGGTCTTGGCGATCAGCACGCCGTTGGGGCCGGGCGACACCACCAGCAGTGCAGCCACGATGGTAAAGGCAAGCAGTTCGAGCGTGGTCATGGGAATTTCCGGCAATCGAACAAACGGCATGCCAGGATGGCGCCATTGCGGTGCGGTGTTCAACTGCAATCATGTCACCGCTGCAATTTTGGGTATGGCCGCAATTCCCGACTTGATCAAAAGGGTAGGCTTGTAACCCTATTTCAGGGGCGGCGGCCGCGGATCCTCTTGCGCGCTGGGCGCGATGCATTATCTGGACGGGCGCGGCCGTATGCCCGGCTGCCAGGGCGGCGAGGTTGGAATGTCTGGCGATCGCAAAAGCAGCCTCACGAGAACCGGCATTGCGACGCTCGATTACGAGCTGGCGGAGGAGATGGCCGTCGCGCTCGGCGAGGCGGGCCGGCGGGCTGAACGGGCGCTCGCGCGGCTGCACGCCCAGGCCCCGGATGAAGCCGATCCGGCGCTTTTGAAGGCGGCGGCGGATGCCGTCTATGCTTATTTCATCCAGCGCGAACTCTGCGGGCTCAAGCGCCACGATGCGGTCATCCATGACATGGGCATTCCGCGCAAGGTGCTGGCGCGCCTCGGCAGCTGCTGACGGCGGGGCAGTCGCCGACGCCCCGGCTGCCCGCCGTCATCCCCTCTCGCCGGCGACCCGCTCCAGCGAGGCGATGATCTTCTTCAAAGCCGCGAAATAGGCCTCCGTCTCGTCGGGCGACAGGTCCGACAGCGCGTCGCCGTTGACCGCGCGGGTTGCCGCGACGACCTCCTCGATCTTGTCGCGGGCCGACGGGGTGAGGCTTATCAGGCTGGCGCGCTTGTCCTTGGGGTCGGGCGCGCGCTCGACCAGGCCGTCGCGCTCCATCCGCGAAAGCGTCGCGGCCATGGTGGGCTGTTCGATCGACGCTGCCTTGGCCAGTTGCTTCTGGGTCAGCGCCTTGCCGCCGGCAAGGGCAAAGAAGACGGGCAGATAGCCCGAGGAAAGCCCCAGCGGCTTCAGCCGCCTGTCGATGGCGCGGGCAAACAGGCGCGCCGCCCAATTGGTCAGATAGCCGGCGGATTCCTGGCGGTCGAGGGACATTGTATAGCTTGCTATATAATTGAATTGCATGCTATGTATTTCATATCGCCCACAAGGAAGCAAGCTGGAGTTCCGATCATGAACAGGAAACGCCTGATCCCGCGCCTGCATGCCTTTGCCGGCATATTGGCCTTCGCCATCATTGCAGCCTTCCTTGTTGCATCGGCCGCCGTCGAGCTCGGCGGGACGCGGCAGGCGGTCGCGTCGGTAAAGACGACGGTGGGCTGGGGGCTGACGATCCTTGTACCCGCGCTCATGGCGACGGGTTTCACGGGTTTTCTCATGGCCGGGCCGCGGCCGCGGGGGCGGGCCGCAACAAAGCTGGCGCGCATGCGCGTCGTCGCGGCCAACGGGCTCCTGATCCTGGTCCCGTCGGCGATCTTCCTGGCGGTGAAGGCCGGAGCGGGCGAGTTCGACGCGGTCTTCGCGGCCGTTCAGGGCGTCGAGTTCTTAGCCGGCGGCGCGAATCTGATGCTCATGGGCC
Organism: Nitratireductor thuwali; assembly: GCF_036621415.1. NCBI lineage: Bacteria > Pseudomonadati > Pseudomonadota > Alphaproteobacteria > Hyphomicrobiales > Phyllobacteriaceae > Nitratireductor > Nitratireductor thuwali. The sequence continues at coordinate 826,625 of NZ_CP030941.1, read as the reverse complement.
TCAATATCCGCGATGGATTGGCCATGGTCGGCCGGCTCGGGCGGCCGCGTGCGGCCGGCGGGGTGGGATAAGTGGTTTAAACGTGGCAATTTGCCCGCGACAATGTGCCCTGCCGGGCCTTCGGCGTCTGGACAAGTTCATGCTCGGAGCATAGAAACCATCGCGAATTGCCGGGGGAAAGGACCGGTCCGTCGCGCCGAATCCGATGGGCCGCAATGCCTATGAAGATAAGTTCCCGGCCCACAGGTACAAGGTGAAAGGACCCCAGTCCCGTGAGCGCAACCGATTCGACCGAACCCAATCGTCGCGATTTCCTCTACGTTGCCACAGGCATGGCCGGCGTGGTCGGTGCGGCAGGTGTCGCCTGGCCGTTCATCGACCAGATGCGCCCCGATGCGTCCACGCGCGCCCAGGCCTCCGTTCAGGTCGACGTCTCGGGCGTCGAGCCGGGCATGTCCTTGACCGTCAAGTGGCGCGGCAAGCCGGTCTTCATCCGGAACCGCACCGAGGCCGAGATCGAAGCGGCCAGACAGGTCCCGCTCGACGAGCTCAAGGATCCGATTGCGCGCAACGCCAATCTGGCGGGCGACGCGCCGGCGACGGACATCGCCCGCTCGGCAGGGGAGGGTCTTGAAAACTGGCTGATCATGGTCGGCGTGTGCACGCATCTGGGCTGCGTGCCGCTTGGCCAGGCCGGCGATTTCGGCGGCTGGTTCTGCCCCTGCCACGGCTCGCACTACGATACGGCCGGCCGCATCCGCAAAGGCCCGGCGCCGGAGAATCTGCCCGTGCCGACGCTTGAATTCATCTCCGATACCATGATCGAAATCGGCTAGGGCAGGGAGCATAGTCAATGAGCGGTGGACACTCTACCTACAATCCACAAAGCGGTCTTGGACGCTGGATGGATGCGCGCCTTCCCTTGCCGCGCCTGATCTACGATTCCTTCGTTGCCTATCCGGTGCCGCGGAATCTCAACTACGCCTATACGTTCGGCGGCATCCTGACCCTCATGCTGGTGGCGCAGATCCTGACAGGCGTCGTGCTGGCCATGCATTATGCGGCCAATACGGAGATCGCGTTCCTCTCGGTCGAGAAGATCATGCGCGACGTCAATTCCGGCTGGCTGCTGCGCTATCTGCACGCCAACGGCGCCTCCATGTTCTTCGTCGCCGTCTATATCCACATCTTCCGCGGGCTCTATTACGGTTCCTACAAGGCGCCGCGCGAGCTCCTGTGGATCCTCGGCTGCATCATCTACCTCCTCATGATGGCGACCGCCTTCATGGGCTATGTGCTTCCCTGGGGGCAGATGAGCTTCTGGGGCGCGACTGTGATCACCGGCTTCTTCACCGCCATCCCGCTGGTCGGCACCTGGATCCAGGAGCTGCTGCTCGGCGGCTTCGCGGTCGACAATCCCACGCTCAACCGCTTCTTCTCGCTGCACTACCTGCTGCCCTTCATGATCGCCGGCGTGGTCGTGCTGCATGTGTGGGCGCTGCACGTGACCGGCCAGACCAACCCGACCGGCATCGAGGTCAAGTCGAAGACGGACACGGTTCGCTTCACGCCTTATGCGACCGTCAAGGACGGCTTCGCCATGGTGCTGTTCCTCATCCTGTTCGCCTATTTCGTCTTCTACATCCCGAACTATCTGGGCCATGCGGACAACTACATCGAGGCGGACCCGCTCAACACGCCGGCCCATATCGTGCCGGAGTGGTACTTCCTGCCCTTCTACGCGATCCTGCGCGCCATCACCTTCAACATCGGCCCCATCGATTCCAAGCTAGGCGGCGTGCTCGCCATGTTCGGGGCGATCGCCGTGCTGTTCGTGGTGCCGTGGCTCGATACGTCGAAGGTCCGTTCGGCGGTCTACCGTCCCTGGTACAAGCTGTTCTTCTGGCTCTTCGTGGTCGACGCCATCTTCCTCGGCTGGCTGGGCTCGCGCCCGGCGGAGGGCATCTATGTGGCGATGGCTCAGGTCGCGACGCTGTACTACTTCGCCTTCTTCCTGGTCGTCATGCCGGTGCTCGGCCTCATCGAGACGCCGCGGCGTCTGCCCAACTCGATCACGGAAGCCGTGCTTGAGAAGAACAAGGCCGGTGCGGCCTCCACGCCTCAGCCGGCGGAGTGACGAACGAGCGCATGCGCAAAGGAATGTTGAAAATGAAGCTTTTCCTCCATGGATTTGCGGCGCTCGGACTGGGCCTGGCCGTCGTCGCCTCCGCCGACGCCGCGGAATACCCCATCAAGAAGCCGGTCGAGCAGGACTGGTCGTTCGAAGGGCCGTTCGGCACCTATGACACGGGCCAGCTCCAGCGCGGCTTCAAGGTCTACCGGGAGGTCTGCGCCTCCTGCCATTCGCTCGACATGGTCGCATTCCGCAACCTGGCCGATCTTGGCTATTCGGACGCGCAGGTGCGGGCGATCGCCGCCGAGTACGAGGTCGAGGACGGACCCGACGAAGCCGGCGACATGTTCATGCGTCCGGCCACGCCGTCTGATTATTTCCCGGCGCCTTTCGCGAACCCGCAGCAGGCCGCGGCCTCCAACAACGGCGCCGTGCCGCCCGATTTCTCGCTGATCGCCAAGGCGCGGGCCGTCGAGCGCGGCTTCCCCACCTTCGTCTTCGACATCTTCACCCAATATGCCGAGGGCGGGGTGGACTACCTCTATGCGCTCTTGACCGGCTATGGCGAGGATCCGCACGGTCACGAAGTGCCGGAAGGGACCTATTACAACCCCTATTTCATCAACGGCGCGGCGCTGGCCATGGCGCCGCCGCTCTCCGACGGGATCGTCACCTATGACGACGGCGCCCCGGAAACCGTCGATCAGTACGCGCGCGACATATCGGCGTTCCTCATGTGGGCGGCCGAGCCGCACCTGGTGGCCCGCAAGGCCACCGGCTTCACCGTCATGGTGTTCCTGCTCTTGTTCGGCGGTCTCGTCTATCTGACCAAGCGCAAGATCTGGGCCGACGTCGCGCACTGAGTTCGGCGCATCCGATTTCTTCAAAAGGGCGCGGACGGCGCCCTTTTCTTTTGCGCGCCGACACGGCACAACAATGGGGACAGGCAGGATCGGGGCAACATGAAGCAATCGCTGGAAGAGGCGCTGCGCGCGTCCATCAGGACCATACCGGACTATCCCAGGCCCGGTATCCAGTTTCGCGACATCACCACGCTCCTCGGCAATGCACGGGCCTTCAGGCGCTCGGTTGACGAGCTGGTTCATCCCTATGCGGGCTTGAAGATCGAAAAGGTCGCCGGCATCGAGGCGCGGGGCTTCATCCTCGGCGGCGCGATGGCGCATCAGCTCTCCTCCGGCTTCATCCCGATCCGCAAGAAGGGCAAGCTGCCGCACGAGACCGTGCGCGTGGCCTACAGCCTCGAATACGGTCTCGACGAGATCGAGATGCACCGTGATGCGGTGAACGCCGGCGACAAGGTCATCCTCGTCGACGATCTGATCGCTACCGGCGGCACCGCCGAGGCCGCGGTCAAGCTCCTGCGCCAGATGGGCGCCGAGATCGTCGCCGCCTGCTTCGTCATCGACCTGCCGGACCTCGGCGGGCGCGCCAAGCTGGAAGCGCTTGGCGTCGAGGTCAACACGCTCATCTCCTACGAGGGGGATTGATCAAGGTGGCAGGCGATAGCCATTCTCGCCTTGTTGTTGACAAGCTCCGGAGTCCCTCACTGTACACGTAGGTTTCTATTCGTTTACTGTATTCTGTGATAACGCAGCAGCGACGGGGCGTGAACGGATGGAACTATGCTCGGGAAAGATTACGCATCGCCGGTGGGGCGGGCCAGCGCCCTGGTCCTCATCCTTGGATCGATATTACAGACGCCGCCCGCTTTCGCCGAGCCCCTGCGCGGCAGCACCGGTGATCCCGAGGCCGATTTCAATTGGGGTCTGTCGGCCGTAAACGCAAAGAAGGCGCATCAGGCGGGGTTTACGGGGAAGGGTGTTCGGGTTGGCGTATTCGATTCCGGGCTGGACATCACGCACCCGGAATTCTCGGGGCGGGTAGGCCCAGATTCCCTCGATATAGAAGCCTCCTTGCTTGCCGGAAAGCCGATTCCCGTCAGCGGTGATGAAGAGGGGCACGGCACCTTTGTTTCGGGCATCATTGCGGCGAACCGGGATGGTCAAGGGACGCAAGGCATCGCTTACGGCGCTTCTTTGGTGCCGCTGGCGGGCGACATCGGCCCCGATACTTTTAATGTCCAAACCTATTTCGCATTCACCTATTTCGCGTCTCGCGGTGGGGAAATCGTGAACGCATCGCTTGGGGTGGACGAAAGCGACGCGCCTGGTGGCGTGGCCGACCGCGCCTATCTGGAGACGCAATTTCCCGATGCTATTTCGGCCGTAAGGGAAGCTGCTCGGGTCGGCGTCGTTACCGTTTGGGCGGCGGGTAACGAAGCTGCCGACAATGCGGAAGCGATGGCTCGTTTGCCGTACTATTACCCCGAATTGGAGGATACGTCGCTGGCGGTCGTCGCGCTAGCTCATTCCGGCGGCCTGGCTTCCTATTCCAGCAAGTGCGGCGTCGCCACCGCCTGGTGTCTGGCGGCTCCAGGTGGTGAGGGGGATATCGGTGATCCTGAAGGCGTGTCCTCGGTAGCTTCTGGGGGCTATATGACCGCAGCAGGCACCTCATTCGCTGCGCCGCATGTGACGGGCGGCCTCGCTATCGCCCGCGAAATCTTCCCCGACGCGGACATGGGCGACCTACGCAAGCTCATCCTGCACACGGCGGTCGACATTGGCGAACCCGGCGTGGACGCCACCTTCGGCTGGGGCCGGCTCGATCTGGGCAATGTGGTCGAAACGATCGCGCCCTATGGCCGTTCCATCTTTGCGGGCGCGGCCTTCAGCAGGCGGCTTTCCATGGAGCAGGTCGCGCGGCTTCCCTCGGGCCCCGTCGCCCGCTCGCAGCGGCTGCGCCGTCTTTGGGCTGCCGGCGACCTTGTCTTCGCCGGTATCGATGCCGATACCGATGCGGGCGGCCTGCCGCAGACCAAGGCCCGCAGCCGGACCCTTGCCGCCGGCCTCGACCTGATCGAGCGCGGCTGGCTGACCGCCGGTCTCGGCCTTGCCTATACCAATGGCGCGACCAGCGAGAAGAGCACCGTCAACACGGCCACGGCCAACGGTTTCCACGGCTTCGGCTATGGCGATTGGGCCGGCGGCGCATGGTATGCGAAGGGGGCTGCCGGCGTCAGCTATTTCCGCCAGGAGCATGAGCGGCGCACCATCCCTGGCCTTGCCGGCACGGTGCTCGCCCTCGGCGGGCCCGAGGCGCGCTCGTCCTCCGATGTGTGGGGCGTGTTCGCCGATGCGGAGGCCGGCCGCAATTTCGATCTCGGCCTTGCCGGCATGGCGGTGTTCGGCCGGTTCACCGGCGCTGTGCAATCCTACGGCGCGACATCGGAGAGCGGGCTTGAAGTGCTGGGCTACGACCTCCTCTCCGGCACGGTCTCGTCGGCGCAGGTGGGGCCGGGCGTGCGGTTTTCGCGGCCGTTCACGCGCGGGGCCTGGATGGTGGCGCCCGAACTCGACCTGTCCTATGCCCGCGTTCTCGGCTCCAGCGATTACGCCGTCAGGACGGCGCTGCTCGGCCGCGAAATGGAGGCACGGACGGCGGCTTTGGGGCGCGATGTCTTCGGCGTCGGCGCAAAGCTCACCTTCGAACAGCCCGAACGCGGCTTCACCGCCTCGGTCGGCTATTCCGGCTCCTTCCGCGAGCGCGCGACCCAGCACGCCGTAAGGCTCAGCCTGTCGGTGAAGTTCTAAATCGCGGCCTTGAGCAGAACCGCATTGTCGAAAGTCAGGACGGCGGCGCCGTCCTGATTCCTCGCGCCGCCTTCCAGCTTGACGAGCCGCCAGCCGGGCCGGGAAGCAAGCGGCCTGTGGGAGACGGCCTTGCGCGTGAAGGTGACCGTGTCGCCCGCATAGACGGGCCTTGGCCATTTCATGGCGGAGAGGCCCGGGGAGGGGCCGAATTCCGGCGCGGGGCCTTCGCCGCTCCAGGCAGGCGGCGGCTCCCGTTCCAGGCTTTGCAGATTGTATCGCATCCACATGGCGCCGGTGTGCCATCCGGAGGCGCACAGCGCGCCGAAGACACTCGCCTCGGCGGCCTCCTCGTCGATGTGGAATGGCTGGGGATCGTATTTGCGCGCGAAGGCCTTGATCTCCTCGGCGGAGAAGGTGTGGGCGCCCAGCGTGACGGTCTCGCCTAGCCTGAGAAAAGCGTCGATGCTCATGCGGCCGTCTCTTTTGCAATAGAGCGCCGTGCGTCCATTCGGACGCACGAAGGACGCTCTAGCATCTTGAATCTACGCATCGTGCTTTCCGAAAATCGATTCCGATTTTCGGGCCGATGCTGTAGCCCTGCGAAGGGCGAACATGATCGGGTTCTCCATCTCCAGCACCGTCTCGCCCCGCTGGTTGGAGACCGAATGGCGGAACGTCACGAGACCGATGCCGGGACGGGACTTCAGTTCCCGCTTCGACAGCACCTTGGAGTGGCCGGTCAGCGTATCGCCGGCCAGAACGGGCTTCCTCCACTTCAGCTCGGTTATGCCGGGGGACCCCTGCGAGGTGGATCTGAGCAGGAAACCGTCGCACATCATGCGCATGAACATGGCGCTGGTGTGCCAGCCGGAGGCCGACAATCCGCCCAGTATGCTGGCCGTCCCCGCTTCCTCATCCAGGTGCATCGGCTGGGCGTCGAACTCGGACGCAAACTCGACGATCTCCTCCTTGGAGACGGTCTTGGTGGCGAGCTCGATCACGGCGCCCTCCACGAAATCCTCATAGGCCCACAGCTTTCCGTCCATCGCGGCTTCCTTCTGCCCTCGGCACGATGTTCTCGTCGCATATCGAGCCGCAATAAAAAAGCCCCGGCACGCAGCCGCCGGGGCCCTGGATGCGCTTGTGCGGTGCGGTCGCTTACGCTGCCGCCGATTCCGGCCTGCGCAGGTTCTGCAGGATGTTCTGCGGCGAGGACACGCCGTAGGGGTCCGCATCGCAATTGTCGGAGAAGCCTTCCTCCTCGAACCACTGCTCGACGAAGCCGTCGTCGACGACGGCGGCGTAGCGCCAGGAGCGCATGCCGAAGCCCAGATTGTCCTTCGCCACCAGCATGCCCATCTTCCGGGTGAACTCGCCCGAGCCGTCGGGAATGAGCTTGATGCGTTCGATCCCCTGCTGCTTGGCCCAGGCATTCATGACGAAGGCATCGTTGACCGAGATGCAGTAGATCTCGTCGATCCCTTCCGCCTTGAACTCGTCGAACAGCTTCTCGAAATCGGGAAGCTGGTAGGTGGAGCAGGTGGGCGTGAAGGCGCCGGGCAGGGAGAACAGAACGACCCGCTTGCCGCCGAAATAGTCTGCGGTGGTCCTGTCTTCCCAGCGGAAGGGGTTCGGTCCCTCTATGGATTCGTCGCGCACGCGGGTGCGGAACGTTACGTCCGGTACTTTGCGGTTGAGCATCGGCAAGCTCCTCATATCAATAACCGACCGCAGCGCGGCATCTCATGCCGCACCGGATCGAATGGCTTTAAGGAAATGACGTCTCTTGGGAGGGAGGCGCCTTGATAACGGCACGAAAATAAAGGCTGGCCATGACAGTGCCAAGACGGGCGCGCCCGATAAATGCTGCATGTGCGAAAGAGTCACAGATTCTTCCGGGGCATGACGGGATGGCCTTTCCGCCCGTGCCGACACCGGCCGCGCCTCTCCATGGCGCGTGGCGCTTCGTTCAGAGCCAGCCGCGCCGCTTGAAGTAGAAGAAGGGCAGGATGGCCGAGGCGACCATGATGACCAGCGCCAGCGGATAGCCGAAGCTCCAGGAAAGCTCGGGCATCTTCTCGAAATTCATGCCGTATATCGATGCCACCAGGGTCGGCGGAAGGAAGATCACGGCGACCACCGAGAATATCTTGATGATGGCGTTCTGCTCGATGCTGATCATGCCCAGCGTGGCGTCGAGCAGGAAGTTGATCTTCTGGGCCAGCGTGGCGGCATGGTCCGAAATCGACGCCACGTCCCGCTGCAGCGTTTTCAGGCGGGCGCGCGCGTCGCGGTCGTTCTTGCCGATGATGGTGCTCAGGAAGCCGCACAACCGCTCCAGGGACAAGAGGCTGTCCTGCATGTTGGAGAGGAGCTCTTCCTTGCGGCCGATCTTGCGCAGGATGATGTGAAAGCTGCGGTCGCGCTTGGTGACCTGCCTCTCCGTGGGGTGGAAGATGCCCTGCGCGATATCCATGATCTCCCGGCCGGCCCGCTCCAGGATATCGGCTTCCCGGTCGACGATCACTTCGAGCAATGCGATCAGGATCGATTCCCCGTTCTGGCAGCCGAGCGCAGCCTTCTCGGCGCGCTGCGCGAAGGCCTGGAACGCGCGCGGGCTGTGATAGCGGACGGTGGCCAGCTTGCCGGCGGAAAGGACGAAGGTCACCGGCGCCATGTCCGGCCGGTCGCCATCGGCGTTGGCCGGCAGGTTGGCGGTCATAAAGTTGGCGCCGTCCTCGGCATAGAGGCGGCTGGAGATCTCGATCTCCTCCATTTCATCTCTGGTCGGGATTTCCGCTCCCAGCCACGCCTCGACGGCCTTTTCCTCTTCGTCCGTGGGCGTCAGGAGGTCCACCCAGACGACAGCCGCGCCGTGCGGCCCGATGCCGTCCGCGTCCTTCAGGCGTCCATTGTCCAGCATATAGGCCTTGAGCATGACGATCCCCCGGTTCGACAAGGACTGATGCCCGCACCCGGCACGCGACGTCAAGCGCGCACGGGCCGATGGGTCAGGTGTTGAACTTGAACAGCATCACGTCGCCGTCGCTGACGACATATTCCTTGCCCTCGTCGCGCGCCTTGCCGGCCTCGCGCGCGGCAACCTCGCCGCCGAGCGAGATGAAGTCGTCATAGGCGATCGTCTGCGCCCTGATGAAGCCGCGCTCGAAATCCGTGTGGATGACGCCGGCGGCCTGCGGCGCCTTTGCGCCCTTGGCCACCGTCCACGCACGGGTTTCCTTGGGTCCCGCGGTGAAGAAGGTGATGAGGTCCAGCAGCTTGTAACCGGCCCGGATCAGGCGGTCGAGCCCCGGCTCTTCGAGGCCCATGGCTTCCAGATACTCATAGGCCTCGGCGTCGCCGAGCTGCGAGACTTCCGCCTCGATGGCCGCGGAAATCACGACGGTCGCCGCCCCCTGCGCGGCTGCCATCTCCTCGACGGCACGGCTATGGGCATTGCCCTTTGCCGCATCCTCCTCGGCGACGTTGCAGACATAGAGCACCGGCTTCGACGTCAAAAGGTTGAGGCTGCGCAGGATCTTGAGGTCCTCGGCGGCGATGCCCTCCAGAAGCAGGCGCGCCGGCTTGCCTTCCTGCAGCAGCGCCAGCGCCTCTTCCATCATCGGCAGAAGGGTGGCGGCTTCCTTGTCCTTGCCGGTGGCGCGCTTGCGCATCTGCGTGGTGCGCCGCTCGAGGCTTTCAAGGTCGGCAAGCATCAGCTCGGTTTCCACGGTCTCCGCGTCGGCCACCGGGTCGATGCGCCCCTCCACATGGGTGATGTCGTCGTCCTCGAAGCAGCGCAGCACATGGACGATGGCGTCCACCTCGCGGATGTTGGCGAGGAACTGGTTGCCCAGCCCTTCGCCCTTCGACGCCCCGCGCACCAGGCCGGCGATATCGACGAAAGAGATGCGGGTGGGCACGATCTCCTTGGAGCCGGCGATTTCCGCGATCTTCTTCAGGCGCTCGTCGGGTACGGCCACCTCGCCGGTATTCGGTTCGATGGTGCAAAAAGGATAGTTGGCGGCCTGCGCGGCCGCCGTCCTGGTGAGCGCGTTGAACAGCGTCGATTTGCCGACATTGGGCAGGCCGACAATGCCGCATTTGAAACCCATATCTAGTCCTTCTTGCCGAGGATCTTCTTGAGCATGGCCGCCATGGGTCCGTCCTCGGGGACCCGCGGTGCGATCTTTGCCGGCCGCGCCTGCCGGATATGGCTCTGGCCCTTGGCGCGCGGCGCGGACGGCTCGTCCTTGCCCTTCACGGCAAGGCTCGCCTTGTTCATGAAGCCGTTGTCGTCGCCCTTTGCCAGCAGGCCGGCATTGTCGGCGATGGCCTCCAGCAGCGGGTCCAGCCAGTCGTGATCCGATTTGGCGAAGTCGCCCAGCACATGGCTGGTCACGCGCGCCTTGTCGCCCGGATGGCCGATGCCGATGCGCACACGCCGATAGTCTTTGCCGCAATGGGCATCGATGGATTTGATGCCGTTGTGACCGCCGGCGCCGCCGCCCGTCTTGATGCGCAGCTTCCCCGGCGCCAGATCCAGCTCGTCGTAAAAGACGATCAGATCGGCCGTGGTCAGCTTATAGAAGCGCAGGGCTTCGCCGATGGCCTGGCCGGACAGGTTCATGAAGGTCTGCGGCTTGATCAGCAGCACCTTTTCTCCGTCCAGCGTGCCGTCGGCCACGAGGGCGGAAAACTTCCTGGACCACGGCGAAAAGGAATGGCGGCGGTGTATCGCATCCGCCGCCATGAAACCGACATTGTGCCGGTGGTTTTCGTATTGCCGGCCCGGATTTCCGAGCCCTGCAATGAGAAGCATTGAGCTGCCTCCGGGGGTGGAGGACTATTCCTCCCCGCCTTCCTCTTCCTCGGCTTCTTCCGCTTCTTCCTCCTCGGCGCCCTCGGACTTCAGTCCGGCGGGAGCGGCCACGGTGGCGATGGTGAAGTCGCGGTCGGTGATGGTCGGCTCCACGCCTTCCGGCAGCTTGATCGCCGAAATGTGCACGGAATCGCCGAGGTCCAGGCCGGTCAGATCAACCTCGATGAACTCGGGAATGGACGTGGCGGGGCAGACGAACTCCACCTCGTGACGGACGATGTTCAGCACGCCGCCGCGCTTGAGGCCGGGGCTGGCTTCCTCGTTGGTGAAGTGCACCGGCACGTTCACGGTCACGATGGTGTTCTTGCCGATGCGCAGGAAGTCGATATGCATCGTGAAGTCACGCACCGGATCGAGCTGGTAATCCTTCGGCAGGACCTGGATCTTCTTGCCGTCGACGTCGATGGTGGCGATCGTCGTCATGAAGCCGCCTCCATGGATCTTCTTCGTCACATCCTTGTAGGGAAGGGCGATCGTCAGGGGGGCTTCTTTTTCGCCGTAAATGACGGCGGGAACCATACCGTTGCGCCGAATTGCCCGGGCGGACCCCTTACCGACCCGTTCGCGCGCCTCGGCCTTCAGTTCATAGGACTGATGGCTCATCAGGCTTTCCTTTCATGTTGTCGGAGCGCCGACGAAGACGGCCAGGCCGTCCGCGAAAGCGTGAAAGCCATCCCCGACAGCCAGCCGCAGGCCGCCATGGCGGCCACCGCTCGTCATCCGGGAATGGAACTTCCATCCGCGTTGCCTCCAAGGGTGTCTACGCGGACGGCGGGTCTATAGCCGATGCGCGGGCCGCACGCAAGGCCGCGGCGGCGCCCGGCCGGCCTCCGGTCAGTTGAGCCGCAAGGGCTGCGGCTTGCGCTTCGGCGGCGCGCCGGGCGTCGGCATGCCGTGCCGTTCGTCATAGGCGGCCCGGGCCACGTCCATGCGGTCTCGGTTCTTGAGCGCGAAGCGCGTCAGCGCCATCACCGGTTCGGCCAGGTCGCGGCCGAACGGGGTGAGGCGGTAGTCCACGCTGGGCGGGACGGTCGGATACTCCGTCCGCTCGATGAAGCCGTCGCGCTCGAGCGCGCGCAGCGAAGACGTCAGCACCTTCTGGGATATGCCGTGCACGCTCCGCTTCAATTCGTTGAAGCGGAGCGGGCCTTCCGTGAGACGGGTGATGATGAGCGAGGTCCATTTATTGCCGATGAGCGAGAGCACCTCGCTGATCGGCCGGCAGCTGTCCGAGATGTGTCCGCGACGTGGTTTCATAAAAGTGCCTTCTTGTTCGCACCGCACAACGGAAAGATATAGGCGTGGTCACCAATGGATACCACCGGGAAATTGAGCCCGGCAGGGAAAGGAACCCACATGAAGAAGATTGCTGTTCTCGTCGGCTCCAACCGCAAGGAGTCCGTCAATCTAAAGTTCGCGCGCGCCCTCGAGAAGCTGGCGGCCGGCCGGCTCGCCTTCGACTATCTCGATCTGTCGGTGCTGCCCATGTACAATGACGACCACATGGACCCGTTTCCCGAGACGGCCCGGAGCATGAAGTCTCGGATCGAGGCGGCCGACGGTGTGCTTCTGGTCACGCCGGAGTACAACCGCTCCGTCCCGCCGCTGCTCAAGAACGCGATTGACTGGGCTTCGCGGCCCTATGGCAAGAATTCCTGGGTAGCCAAGCCCGCCGCCATCGTGGGCGCCAGCCCCGGCGTGATCGGCACTGCCGCCGCGCAGATACATCTGCGCTCGATCATGGTGGGTCTCGGCACCGTTTTGATGGGGCGGCCGGAAGTCTATCTTCACATGAAGCCAGGCCTGATCGACGACCGGAACAACATTACCGATCCCGAAACGGAAGCCTTCCTCAGGGGCTTCATCGACAATCTGACCGATTGGGTCTTGGCCGAGAAGCGCGCGGCGGCCTGATACTCAAGTTGCAAGTTGTCCGCAACTGCGGAACCGCGTTCACCGCAGCGGTCGGCGGCTACGTCGCCTCCGGCCGCTGTTGCGCTACCCGTTGCGGCATTCGAAGGGCAGGAAGGAACCCGTCGCGCCGGCATTCATCATTTGCAGCGAAACGATGTTGGCGAAGTCCAGCTCCTGCGGCGATGCCGGGCAGATTTTCACCCGCTCCGTGCAGCCCGACCGTATGAAGGCTTCCTGCGCTTCCAGGAAAGCCGTTCCAAGGCCCCCGCCATTGAGCCGGGCCGCCGCCTCCCGCTGAAAGCCGTCATAAAGAGCGCATTTCTTCTGCCGCCAGGCGCGGTTGTATTCGGGATCCGCATCCGCGGCATGGATGGGGATTGCGGCCGTTACAACCGCCATCAGGGCAAGCAGGCGCAACATGGAAATCTCTTCGTCCTCAAATGGCACGGGCGGCCATGCGGCCGGCTATCCATGTCCAGTGACGGAGAATTATGCCGCCATCGTGGCGATCCGGCCGTGAAGCGGCGTCGGCAAATCAGTTGAACAGGCTCGATACCGATTCTTCGGTCGCCGTCCTCGAGATGGCCTCGCCGATAAGGTCGGCGATGGTGATCACCCGCACATTGCGGCCGGCTTCGACCGCCGAGGTCGGCTGGATGGAATCGGTGATGACCAGTTCCTTCAGCTTGGAGTTGGCGATGCGCGCCACCGCGCCGCCGGAAAGGACGCCGTGGGTGATATAGGCGGTGACGCTGGTGGCGCCGTTGTTCAACAGCGCTTCGGCGGCGTTGCACAGGGTGCCACCGCTGTCGACGATATCGTCGATCAGAAGGCAGTCCCGGCCGTGCACGTCGCCGATCACGTTCATGACCTCGGATTCGCCCGGGCGGTCGCGGCGCTTGTCGACGATGGCGAGCGGGGCATCGATGCGCTTGGCAAGCGAGCGGGCCCGCACCACGCCGCCCACATCGGGCGAAACCACCATGACGTTGGACAGGTTGTAGTGCGCCTTCACGTCGCGGGCCATGACCGGCACGGCAAACAGATTGTCGGTTGGGATGTCGAAGAAGCCCTGGATCTGCCCGGCATGCAGGTCCAGCGTCAGAACGCGGTCGGCGCCGGCGCGGGTGATCAGATTGGCCACCAGCTTGGCTGAAATCGGCGTGCGCCCGGAGGTGCGCCGATCCTGCCTTGCATAGCCGAAATAGGGCAGGACCGCGGTGATGCGCCGCGCCGAGGAACGGCGGAAGGCGTCGATCATGATGAGCAGTTCCATCAGGTGATCGTTGGCCGGATAGGATGTGGACTGAAGGACGAAAACGTCCTCGCCGCGCACATTCTCCTGGATCTCGACGAAAATCTCCTGATCGGCGAACCGCCGGACCATCGCCTTGCCGAGGGAAAGATTGAGATATCGGGTGACGGATTCCGCCAGCACCCTGTTTGAATTGCCCGAAAAGAGCTTCATGGAGTGTCCCCGGCCCAGCGGCTTCAAGTACTGATCGGGCTTTTAGCGGTGTGGCCGGCTAATGCAAGCGCGCAGGGGCAAAAAAGCGCGGCTATCCAAGGCTGCTTGCGCAAAGCGTTACCAGGGGTTGCAATCCCTGCGCCACTGGTTGTCCCGCTTCGTGGGGATGGGCGTTGCCGCCGCCTACCCGTTCTGCGACAGCCATGCCGCCAGTTCGTCGATGGTCCGGTTGGCGATGGCCTGCATGGTGGCGCCGTCGACCGACGACCAGCCGTCGCCGGTGCTGCCGGGGGCCTTCTGCTGGCCCTGGATGCGGTGCAGGCGCTTGCCCGACGGGTCGAGCAGGTCCCAGACATAGATGACCGTCGTCTGGCTGCCGTCGGCGATCGCCGAGAAGTAGCCTTTCATGAGGTGGGTTGCGCCGGATTGGGTGATGGCGATGCCGCGCTGGGCCGCGCGGGCCGAAAGCTGGCTCGACAGCGGCTGGGCCGCTTCGGGGGTGGCGCCGATCACGGGGGCGAACTGCACGCGGGCGCTGGTGTTGATCGCAGCCGGGGCCGTGGCCAGCGGGTTTTCCTCCTCCGTGGCTGCAAGCGCGGTCTGCATGGCGGGATCGGAGCTTGCCTGGCCGCCATCCGGCGCCGGCAGGCCGCCGCCCTGCAGCCCCGCCTGGGGCCGCCCGGCCGGGTCGAGCGCATCGGTCGCCGTGCATCCCGCGACGGCCGCCGATACGATGCAGAGCACAAGCAAAGCAGCGATGCGTTTCATCCGTGTACTCCCAATATGCCGCCCCCCGGGACAGGCTCCTCGTCCCTCGACTATTTGACGATCAGTTCCAGCCCGTGCCGCGACAGGGGCAGGGGCTCGGCCTCGGTGGTCAGATATGTGCGGCCGAGGCACATGGCGCTGTTCGTTTCGGAATCCATGATAATCATGTGGGTAAAGAGTGTCATGCTCGGCGCGATCGGCTCCGGATTGCCCGAATAGAACATCGGCGGGTCCATCCACGATGGCGAAAAGCGCGCCCCCAGCGAATAGCCGCAGGCATTGAGCCGGTGCTTGGTCAGCCCGGTCGCCTCCATGACCCGCGCGTGCGCATCGAAGACGTCGCCGAAAGTGTTGCCCGGCCTCATCGCCTTTTCGCAGGCCAGCAGCGCCTCGCGGCCGGCGTCGAAAAGCTCCTGATGGCGCTTCGACACCCTGCCCGTCAGCACCGTATGCATCATAGCGGCATGGTAATGGTGGTAGACGCCGGCCCATTCGAGCGTCAGCTGGTCGTTCTTGGTCAGCTTGCGCCGGCCGGCCTTGTAGCGGCACAAAAGCGCGTCGTCGCCGGAGCCGATGATGAACTCGTTTGCGGGGTAGTCGCCGCCGCCCGCCAGCACCGCGCCCTGCATGGCAGCCAGTATCGCCGCCTCGTCGCCGCCCTGCTTGATCAGGGGCAGCGCCGCGTCCAGGGCCTCGTCCGCCAGCTTCGCGGCGCGCTTGACCTTCACGATCTCGGCCTCGCTCTTCAGGAGCCTGAGCCCGGAGACAAGGTCCGAAGCGTCCTCGATCTTGCCGAAGGTCTGCAGTTGCTCGTCCAGCAGGCGCCCGTTGCGGGCTGTCAGGCCGTGCGTGTCGTATTCCACGCCGATGCGGGCGCCCAAAAGGTCCAGATCGTTCAACAGATTGCGCAGATCGACCGCCGGGTTTGCCCCGTGCCGGTCGCTCCACAGAACGATGTTCTCGATGATGGATGTGTGGCGCGCCTGGCGCAGGTCGGCCGAGCGCGTCAGGAGCACCATGGAGCCGTCGGCCTTCACGATCAGGCTCTGGAAGAAGCAGAAGCCGAACGTGTCGTAGCCTGTCAGCCAGTACATGCTCTCCTGCGCGAACAGGAGCAGGGCGTCGAGCTTGCGCTCCGCCATCTCGATGACCAGCCGGTCACGCCTTGCGTCGAATTCCGCGCGGTCGAAATGAAGCGCCATCAGTCGTTCTCCAGGACAATCGCCGAAATCTGGCGTCCATAATCGGTTTCGCCGCGATGGGTGGCGCGGCGGTATGAAAAGAAGCGTTCCTCGTCGGCATAGGTGCACAGGCCCAGCATGTGCGCCCGCACGCCGGCGCGAGTCAGCCGGTCGACGGTATAAAGGTTGAGATCGAAAAACGCATGTCCCTCTCTCGGCGCCCCACCGGAAGGAGCGCGAAAATAGACCTCGTTCGAGGGATCGGCCTCAACGAAGCGCGCCACGAATTCCGGGCCGACCTCGTAATTGTCCCGGCTTATCGAGGGGCCGAGCGCCGCACAGATCGTCTGCCGGCGCGCGCCCAGGCGTTCCATTGCCTCGATGGTCGCTTCCATGATGCCCGACAAGGCGCCCTGCCAGCCGGCATGGGCGGCGGCGATCACCCTTGCCTGGCGATCGGCGAAAAGCACCGGCCCGCAATCGGCCGCCAGCACGCCGAGCGCCAGGCCCGGCCTGTCGGTCACCATGGCGTCGGCCTGGGGCCGGGCACCGGCGAAGGGTTCTTTTACCTCGACGACATCGGCCGAATGGCACTGGTGAAGGGTCACAAGCGCATCCTCGGCCACGCCCAGCCTATGCGCCACGCGCCGCCTGTTCTCCTCCACCGCCGCGCGCGCGTCGCCCGAGCCGAGCCCGACATTGAGGCCCCCGTAGAGGCCCTTGGAGACGCCGCCGGCGCGGGTGAAGAACCCGTGCGCTATGCCTTCCGAAGCCGCCTCCTCCAGAAGTGGGGACCGGATCGGCTCCAGCCTCGTATCGTTCAGCATACGCCGCCTTCATCCATGCTCCATGCGGGCCGGATCGTGGGGCAGGGTGGGGCGCAAGTCAATCCGACGGCGGGAAGGGCGGAGCGGTAGTTGTGGAAGGCAGCACGGCCATCGCCTTGAAAAGGCTTCCCATCTGCTCCGGCCCGGCCAGCCTTTCGACCGCATCGCGGATCGCCTCCTGGTCGCCGGCGCTGCGGCCGGCGCCCAGCCTGCCGGCGCGCTCCAGCAGGCCGAGGCCCAGCAGGAATTGGCCCTGCGTGAGGATCGACACGTTCAACCCGCGCCCACGCGCCACCGCCGCAAGGGCGGCGAAATCGACATGGGCGGTCAGATCGGCTTCCCCCGCCGCTGCCAGCACAGGCGCATATTCATGCCGCCGGACGGCCTGCAGCGTGTCGCCGAGCGATGGTCGGAGATAGCCGTAGTCGATGAAAAGCCCGGCCCCGCCGCCGCGGCGGATGCGCTCGCAGACCGTTTCCATGAGCGCGCTCCTGGCGGGCGCCAGTTCCGCGATCGCGCCGGCAGGCGCCTGTCCGGCATCGGGGGGCAGCAGGGCCGCGTCGATGGCGCCCGCGCCCGCCATGAAGCGCAGCGCTCCTGTCTCGTCGAGCCCGATCACCCGCTCGCGCCAGCCCTCCTCGGTCTTGACCGCCTGGCGGATCGGTATGGCATCGAACAGCTCGTTCCCCACGATGAAGAGCGGCCCTGGCGGAAGGTCCTCGATGCGGGAGAACCATTCGGGCGCCGCCGGGGCGCCCTCCAGCGTCTTTCGCTGCACCGCCGTCAGGCGCGGGCTGGCCTCGACCATGGCGAAACGGGCGTCCGCGGCAAAGTCCGCGTCGAGCCGGACGAGGGTGCGGATCATGTCCGTCATCAGCGTGCCCCGGCCTGGGCCGATCTCGGCCAGCACCGGGCCCTGCGGCGCTCCCGCCGCCTTCCAGGCGCCGTAGAGCCAGACGGCGACAAGCTCGCCGAACATCTGGCTTATCTCCGGGGCGGTGGTGAAATCGCCCTCGGCGCCGAAGGGCTCGCGCGTCGTGTAATAGCCGTGCTCGGGGTCGAACAGGCAATGCGCCATGTAGTCGGCCACGCTCATCGGGCCGGCGGCCCCGATCAGGCGGACGATCTTCTTTTCGAGCGGCGTCGTCATGCGGCCGCGCGCTTGGCCGGCTCCCTTGCGCTGGCCATGGCCCAGGCGCCGATCAGCACCATCGGCAGCGAAAGCACCATGCCCATGGTCAGCCAGCCGCCCAGAAGATAGCCGATATGGGCGTCGGGCTCGCGGAAGAATTCCACGAAGATCCGCGACAGGCCATAGCCGCAGATGAACGCGCCGCCGACGAAGCGCGGCGTCTTCAGCTTCAGCGCCCGGTGGGTGAGAAGGCGCAGCACGAGGAACAGGACGAGCCCTTCCAGCGCCGCCTCGTAGAGCTGGCTCGGGTGGCGCGGCAGCGGCCCGCCATCGGGAAAGACGAAGCCCCAGGGCATGTCGGTCGGCCGGCCCCACAATTCCGAATTGATGAAATTGGCGAGGCGGACGAGCCCGAGCCCGACCGGGGCCGCCGCCGCGATCGTGTCGAGCATGCTCCACGGATTGATGCCGCGGGAGCGGGCGAAGACGACCATCGCGACGATCGTGCCCAGCATGCCGCCATGGAACGACATGCCGCCCTGCCATATGGCGAAGATGTCGAGCGGGTTCTGGATATAGCGCGCCAGATCGTAGAACAGGACGTAGCCGAGCCTGCCGCCGAGCACGATGCCGAGCGCTGCCCAGATGACGAAGTCGTCGAGGTCTTCCGGCTTCATCGGCGATGTCTCATGGGCCCACAGCCGGTTGTTGGCCACGAGCCGCTTGGCGTACCACCAGCCAAACAGGATGCCGACCACATAGCCGAGGCCGTACCAGTGCACGGCGAGCGGTCCGACCTGAAAAATCACGGGATCGATCTGCGGAAAGGGCAGAGCGGCCACGGGAAGAAGAAGATAGTCGCTCAAAGGAGCCTCCTCGTTTCCGGCGTGTGGAGCCTATGCGCGAGCAACATGTCGTGGTCAAGCCCGGCCTTGCCGTGCCTGTTCCAGAGAAAGGAGGGCGGGCTGTGCCCGGCCGGCACGGCGATCCCAAAGCGCTTGCATTCGGCCCGTCGGAGCCCTACCTCATCTCCTATCGACCTGGCCGGACCCGGCCCCGACAATCGGTGAGGAAGCAAGATGACAAACGGACCGAACCGCATCCTCGACGAGTTTGCGAAGCTGATGACCGATGCCGCCGGCGCCGCCCAGGGCGTGCGGCGCGAGATGGAGACGGCGTTCCGGTCTCAGGCCGAGCGCGTGCTCAACTCCATGGAGATCGTCCAGCGCGAGGAGTTCGAGGCGGTGCGCGAGATGGCGATCAAGGCGCGCGAGGAAAATGCCGCGCTCGCCGCTCGAATCGAAGCGCTCGAAGCAAAGCTCGGCGCCGGCGAAAACGCTCCGGCGGGCGGTGGAAAAGCTTCCCCGAAGCCTTCTTCCAAAAAATAATTCAGACTTTCTTTACCCTGTGTGCAACCGCAAAAAATGCAGGTTGGAGAGTCGCTTAGGCGTTCGTCTGAATCTTCCACAAAATCGACTATCCACATGCTGAAAGCTTTCCCGTCAAAAAAGGGCTGGTCTCGCGTCGGCGCATCAATACACTGAATTTGCTGCATGATTCGGAACAGGGTCGGCAGCCGGGCTGGGGTGGGCTCGTTGCTATGTTCTCGCGTTCATTGTCGCTCCGCTCAGTGTGTCGGAATTTTGGTTGCGTATGCCTTGAACCGCATGTGCCACATCGCGGGGCCCCATGGCGCTCGCACAGATAAACGGGAAAGCAGATTTATGAGCCTTCTTGAACTCGACATGGCGCGTGAGGCCCATCCGGTCGATGTCATCGAACATGTCGCCCATTCCAACGATTGGAGCTTCGAGCGCAATGGCGACGACGAGATCGCCATCGCGGTGGCCGGCACATGGACCGACTACCACGTCTCCTTTTCGTGGATGGAGGAGTTCGAGGCGCTGCATGTCGCCTGCGCCTTCGATCTGAAAGTACCGGAAAAGCGGGCGCTGGAGGTCATGCGCCTCATCTCGCTGATCAACGAGCAGATGCTGTTCGGCCATTTTGACTTCTGGGAGCGCGAGGACGTCATCATGTTCCGCCAGTCGCTGGTGCTGGCGGGCGGGGTGGAGCCGACCGGCCAGCAGGTCGAGGTCATGCTCAACAGCGCGCTGGAAGCCTGCGAGTGCTACTATCAGGCCTTCCAATACGTCATCTGGTCGAACACCAGCGCGCAGCAGGCGCTGAACGCCGTGCTGTTCGAGACCTACGGCACCGCCTGAGGAAGCCCGGAGAACCCATGTCATCGGAAAAGGCGCCGGACATCGGCTTCGACGATTTCCTCAAGGTGGACATAAGGGCGGGCACGGTCGTGGAGGCCGAGCCCTTTCCCGAGGCGCGCAAGCCGGCGATCAAGCTCAGGATCGATTTCGGTCCCGAAATCGGCGTGAAGAAATCCTCGGCCCAGATCACGGTCCACTACACGCCCGAAGAGCTCGTCGGCCGTCAGGTGATGGCGGTGGTGAATTTCCCGCCGCGCCAGATCGGCAGGTTCATGTCCGAAGTGCTGACGCTCGGCTTTGCCGACGCGTCCGGCGACGTCGTGCTGGCGGTGCCGGACAAGAACGTGCCCGACGGCAGCCGGCTGCATTAGAGCGCCGTGCGCCCTTTCGGAAGCACAAAGGACTCCGACAGTTTGGATCTACGCATCGTGCTTTCCGGGAATCGATCCCGATTTTCGGGCCGATGCCGTAGTGCGCTGAAACCAAACGGCTCGAACGCACCCGCCGTCATCGACTCCAAGCGCTTTCGTGGCGCTCTAGGGAACGAGTCCCAGCCTCGTCATCGGGCTCTCCCTGCGGTCGACCGGGATGACGAGGTAGGTGCCCAGCGCTATCGACGCAGGTTGAGAGCCATCATGGTCCCCCAAAGTTGATGGCGGCACGACGCGGGGAGAAGCTGCGCCTTACACTCGTCACAGATCGAACTTACCCAGCGCTGGCGGGGCTTCGTCTATCGATCCGCTGACGGTTCTGGAGCTTTTTTCATGCATCTGATTGTTTCGCGGCGCGGCTTTGCGCTTTCTGCCGGCGCGTTCATGGCGGCCGGGGCTTTTTCGATCATCCACCCCGCCCGGGCGCAGTCCGGTGCGGACGACGCCCTGTCGCGCAAGTTCGTGGAGATCGAGGCGCGGCTGGGCGCGCGGCTCGGCGCGGCCGTGCTGGACACGGAAACGGGAACGAGGTGGAGCCACCGCGCCGACGAGCGCTTTCCCCTCAACAGCACCTTCAAGGCTTTCGCCTGCGCCGCGGTTCTGGCGCGGGTCGACCGGGGCGAGGAAGAGCTGAACAGGCGCATGGTCTTTCACAAGAGCGATCTCGTCACCTATTCGCCGGTCACGGAACTGCGCGCGGCGGGCGAGGGAATGACCGTTGGCGAACTGTGCCAAGCCGCCACGGCGATGAGCGACAATACGGCGGCCAATCTGGTGCTGGATAGCATCGGCGGGCCGCAAGGCTTCACCCGCTTCATGCGTTCGATCGGCGACGAGGCGACCCGCCTCGACCGATGGGAGCCGGCGCTCAACGAGGCGATCCCGGGCGACCCGCGCGACACCACGAGCCCGAACGCCATCATGGAGAGCCTGCGCAAGCTGGTGCTCGGGACCGCTCTTTCGCCCGGCTCGCGCGGGCAGCTCGAAAGCTGGCTGGCCGGCAACCAGGTGGGCGGGCCGCTGCTGCGCGCGGGCCTGCCGGAAAGCTGGGGCATCGCCGACAGGACGGGAGCAGGCGGACACGGCTCGCGCGGCATCGTCGCGGTGATCCGGCCGCCCGGGCGCCAGCCCGTCGTCGCCGCCATCTACATCACCCGGACCCGAGCACCCATGGATGCGCGCAACGCCGCCATAGCCGAAATCGGCAGCACGCTCGCAACGCTGATCGCCAACTGAGCGAAGGGCCCCGGTGTGATGTCCTTCCCCGACCCGCGTGGTCGGCTCGGAAATCAAATCGAAGTCGGATAGGCTCGATGCTTTGGGTCAAGGCAGTCGAGCAGTGCGGGTTTTCACCTGTTCGGTCATCAACCCGCAGCCAGTCGCTTTGGTTTTACACGGGCTCGCGTGCCGCCTGCGCGGATGAGTTCAGCAAGACTTCAAATACCTTCGGGATATGCGACTGGCGTGGTCCATTCCGGGTGATAGTGCATCTTCCAATAAAGTTCTTTGATCTGCGTGGTGACAGGGCCAGGCTCTCCACTGCCTATTTGGACAGCATCAACTGAACGAACCGGCATGATCCCGCCGGCGGTCGAAGTCACGAACACTTCATCCGCCCCCGTTAGCGCATCCGTCGAGACGGCGCCAACGGACACACCTATGTCCAGTCTGTCGCACAGATCGAAAACGGTCCGACGTGTGATGCCGGGCAGCACGCCAAAGTCCGGCGTAATCAGCGCACCTTCGCTGACGACAAAGACATTGAACCCCGGCCCTTCGGCGATATTGCCATTGGTATCCAGAATAAGCGCCGTTTCTGCACCCTTGTCGTAGGCATCGTAGAGGCCACGGACGAGGTCCAGCCAATGATAGTTCTTGATCGACGGGTCCACGGATTTCGGCGGTATGCGCTGCACATCACTGATCGCAACATCGAGGCCGCGTTTCATTTGATCGGCATTCGCGACGGAAGCGTATGGAACCGCAAAAGCCATAAAGCGGTTGGTCGCCTCTCGCGGGTCACGGCTAAAACTGGGCGATCCGCCGCGCGTGCAGATCATTTCAACATAGGCCTTTCGGTGCCCTGATAGAGCGACACAGTTCTTGAGAATCTCCGTTACTTCATCCCGATCGAAAGGGATCGTCATGCGCAGCTTCGCAAGCCCTTCAAAGAAGCGGTTCAGATGAAGATCCAGCCTGAAGAACGCACCATCCCAGACGTGAACAGTATCGTAGGTCGCATCGGAGTGCAGGAACCCCCAATCGAGCACCGAGACTTTGGCATCTCTCATCTTCAGGTACTGGGCGTCCAGGAACGCAACGCCTTCCGGATAGCGATGAGGATCGGTGTATGATTGGGAAATTTTCGGGAAGGTCATTGTGCCGCTCTCGCTTGACGAATTTCAAACCTATTTTATCCACACGCAGTCAGCATTTTGCTTTCATTTATGCAATAATGCAGGTAATTTGCCTGAAATCTCATGGAATGTGGGGCAGTTTGCTAAATGCTTGATGAGACTGACCGCGTGATCCTGCGCGAATTGCAGCAGAACGCGAGATTATCTGCGGAGGAATTAGGGGAGAAAGCAGGTATTTCCCGGTCCTCAGCGCAGCGCCGCCTCCAGACCTTGCGTGGATCAGGTGTGATTGAGAAAGAGATTGCGGTTGTAAACGCAAAGCGCACGGATGCCGCAATGACATTCATCGTCGAAGTCGAACTGGAAAGGGAGCGGATAGATCTTCTTGACGAGTTCCGGCGGTCGATGGCCAGGTTGGAAGAGGTGCAGCAATGCTATTATGTCACCGGACATACTGATTTCATACTGATTGTTATGGCCAAGGATATGGCCAGCTACGAAATGTTCTCGCGGAGAATATTCACCGAAAATCCGAACATCCGCCGTTTTCATACCAACGTCGTGGTGGATCAAGTCAAGATTGGACTGTCTGTGCCGATCTGAATGCATGATGCCAGAAGCAGACGTCGGGCATGCGGAACTGAACGGCAGAGGACTCCATTAGCTGGTCGTTCCGAGCCGTTGTTGGCGTTGGCGATTGACGCTATAAACGAGCTGACCGGGTCCAGAATGTCCCCGGGTGTCGTCAGATCACTGTCGCAATTTGCGGTATTGGGTGCGCCTTCCTGAAGACGGTACGAGAAGCGGTCGTGGATAGTTATCGGTCCTATATAATCTGCACGACCAGCCGAAGCGGCAGCACACTTCTTTGCAAGCTGTTGTCGCAAACGGGAGTTGCCGGGGAACCGAACTCCTACTTCCATCGGCCTTCGGTTTCGTCATGGGCAAGCAAATTCGATCTGCCGAGGGGAGCCTCCGCCACCCAGGAAGAGTTTTTGCAGGCAGTAGTGAAGGCCACGCGCGAGCGAGGTTCGGCAGGAACGGGCGTGTTCGGTCTGCGATTGATGAGAAAAAGCTTTGATTTTCTCATGGAGCAGTTGGACATCCTTTGTCCGGGGCTGGCCAACGATGCTGAACGGTTTGAAATGGCCTTCGGTCGTACGCTCTACATCCACCTGACGCGCAGCGATAAGGTCGCACAGGCGGTTTCCCTCATTAAGGCCAGCCAGACCGGCCTTTGGCATCTTGCGTCGGACGGATCGGAGCTGGAGCGGACAGCGCCGCCGCGGCCGCCCAGCTACAATGCCGGCGAGATCGCGAGGAACGTGGCAGAGTTGACGGCGCATGACGAAGAGTGGGTTCGCTGGTTCGAACGGGAACGCATAGACCCGGTTCTCGTTGGCTACGACGTGCTTTCCGACGATCCAAAAGGCACCGTGGCCGGTATATTAAACCGGCTTGGATTGGATGCGGCAGCTGCAAGAGAGATATCCCCAGGCGTCGCGAAATTGGCTGACGAGACCAGCCGCGCTTGGATCGAGCGATACCGCGCGGAAGGTGCGCAAGGCCGCACTGATTGAGCGACCAATGATGCCGCCAGGTCACCGCCCTCGATCAATCGGCCCGAACGCGTGGACGGTGAAGGAGACCGTCAGTCGAGATAGGTGAAACTCTCGGCTCCGTCGAAATGTCGTAGCGGGATTTCCCTGATCTTTCCTGGATCGATCAGCCGCGCGTTGATCGCCATCCGCTGCGCATTGCGCTTCTCCACGCTCTCCCAATGGGTGGTGCAGCCGCAGGTGGCGCAATGGTGGATCTCGAGGGTGCGATCGCCTTGGGCGTAGGCGACGGTCCTTCCGGCACCCTCCACGAAAGATACCTGGCTTGGATGATAGTAGGCCCAAAGAGTTCCGAGCCGCCGGCAGAGCGAGCAATTGCAAATGGTGAGCCATCGGGGCTCCGTCTCGACCCGGATCTTTATGCTGCCGCAATGGCAGGTCGCTTCCAGCATCGCCCATACCTCCCGCTTTCCCTTTCGTCCGGCCGTCCGTCACGCCGGGACGCGCACCACCACCCTCAAGCCGCCCCGCGGGCTGTCCTCCAGCACCACGTCCCCGCCGTGGCTGCGGGCGATGTCTCGGGCGATGGAAAGGCCGAGGCCGGTGCCGCTTTCGTCCTGGTTGCGCGCCGTGTCGAGCCTTACGAAGGGCTTGAAGACATCCTCGCGCATCTCCTCCGGTATGCCGGGGCCGTTGTCGTCGACGGTCACGGTCAGCATCCCTGCGCCGTGCCGGGCATCGACCTTGACGCTCGATGCATAGCGAAAGGCATTCCCGACGACATTGTTCAGCAGCCGGGCGAAGGCGTTGGGGCGGACGGTGATTTCCGGGGAGCCCTCGAGCCTGCCTTCGAATTGGCATTCATGCAGCTTTGCCTGCTCCTCCAGCCTTTCGAAGCAGCTCTGCAGGTCGAAGGTTCCGGGATCCTCGGAGGCCTCGCCGCGGGCGAAGGCCAGATAGCCCTCCAGCATCGAGCGCATGTCCTCGATGTCCTGGTCGAGCGCCTTCATGTCGGCCTTGGTGGTGGCCAGGGCGAGCTGCAGCTTGAAGCGGGTGAGGATGGTGCGCAGATCGTGGCTGACGCCGGTCAGCATCGCCGTGCGCTGCTCGATCTGGCGCTCGATGCGCTCGCGCATCTGCAGGAAGGCGCTGCCGGCGCGGCGCACCTCCTCGGCGCCGCGCGGGCGGAAGCCGCTCGGCGTCGGGCGCCCCTTGCCGAAACTCTCGGCCGCCTCGGCAAGCTGCAGGATCGGCTTGATCTGGTTGCGCAGGAAAGCGACGGCGATGGTCAGCAGCACCAGCGAGGTGCCCACCATCCACAAGAGGAAGATATGCGTGTTGGACGCATAGGCCTGGCTGCGCCGCGCAAAGACGCGCAGCACCTTGTCCGCAAGTTGGATGCGGATTTCGACGATGTTGGAATCGCCCACCGTGTCCAGCCAGAAGGGCCGGTTGATCTGACGGGTTATCTCCTCGCTCAGCGTCTGGTCGAGAATGGAGAAAAACGGCTTCGGCCCCGGCGCGGGCAGGGGATCGGGCGGCTCGATGCTGACCCGCAGCGACAGCCGCTCCTGCGCGATGCGGATGATGTTGGCGTAATCTTCCTCGGTCGGATAGGTCTCGATGAGATCGATCACGGCGGCGATGTCGCGGGTGACGGCCTGGGACAGGCGCTGGGTGACCGTCTGCCAGTGCCGCTCCATGAACACGAAGGCGACGACCGATTGCAGAAGGATCATCGGCGCGATCACGATGATGAGCGAGCGAGCATAAAGGCGCTTGGGCAGAAACCGCGAAACCGCCCGCCAGAACCGCCGCCACGGCCGGGTCAGGGCGTGCCGGAGCCTTGCGGCGCGCGCCAGCGGTCCGTGATGGCCCGCAAAGGGCAGTTCGTATCTCGCCATTCCTTCCTTCCGTGCATCGGCGGCCGGCGCCCCCCGGGGGATGGCACCCGGGGGAAGCACGCGCTGTAACGCATCCCGAAGGAGGACACTATAACAATCGTCGCGGAAACCGGAATCGGGCGCGCGGCCGGGGCCTATTGTTCCACGCTCAGCTTATAGCCGATGCCGCGCACGGTCTGCAGCCAGATGGGATTGGAGGGATCCTGTTCGATCTTGCGGCGCAGCCGGTTTATCTGGACGTCGATGGTCCGTTCGCCCACTTCCGATTCCTCGCCCACCAGTTCGTGGCGGGGGATGGTCTCGCCGGCGCGTTCGGCGAAGGTGACCATGATCTCGCGCTCGCGGTCCGTCAGCTTGATGGTGTGGCCGCCGCGTTTCAGCTCGCGCCTGGGTATCTGGAACGTATACGGCCCGAACACGACCTGCTCCAGCTTGGGCTGCATCTGCGGGCCGCCGCGGCGCAGGATGTTGTTGACGCGCAGAACCAGTTCGCGCGGGTCGAAGGGCTTCGGCAGATAGTCGTCGGCGCCGGCTTCCAGCCCGGTCACGCGGCTGTCGGTTTCCGACAGGGCGGTCAGCATGAGGATCGGCACGTTCTTTTGCTCGCGCAGTCCGCGCGTCAGGGTCACGCCGTCCTCGCCCGGCATCATCACGTCGAGGATCAGAAGGTCGAAGTCGAGGCCGTCGAGCTTGCGCCGCGCCTCGGCGGCGTTGCCCGCCACCGTCACCCGGAAGCCCTGCTCGCGGAGGAACCGGTTGAGCAGCGTGCGGATGCGCGTGTCGTCGTCCACCACCAGCAGATGCGGCGCATCGTCCGGCGGCACGACTGGCGCTGCGGCTAGGCCGTTCTCGTTGGTCCGTATCGCGGTCATCTGTCCGAATCTCCCTCGCCCGAAGGAACGCCGCCGCTGGACGGTTGGTCCAGCTGAACCCGCAGTTCCGGGTTCACCATGGCCCGCAGGAACCGTTCGAGCGCAGCGCGGTCTTCCAGCCCCGCTTCCTCAATTGCAGCACGGATGCGGCGGGACTGTGGCAGGGCCAGCGCCGTTGCCAGCGCCTGCCCCTTCTTCGTCGGATAAAGTTCTCTCTGGCGCCGGTCGCGCGGCCCCTGCACCTGTACGACATAACCGGAGTCGACGAGCTGCTTGAGCACACGGGCAAGGCTCTGCTTGGTGATCCGCAGCACGTCCAGCAGCTCGGCCACGGTCAGGCCGGGGCGGCGGTTGACGAAGTGCAGCACCCGGTGGTGCGCCCGGCCGAAACCATAGCTGTCCAGTATCGCATCGGGATCGGAGATGAAGTCCCGATAGGCGAAGAACAGCAGTTCGATCAGCGGGAAATCGATGTCTTCGCCCGGCGATGAATTGGCCCGTTTCGGCGCGCTTTGCTTCATGGATCGGCATGTCCTCGTTGGCTCGACCAAAATTATGTCAGCCATATTGACATAATTACGGCCGCTTGATAATTTTTGACAAGGTTTTCGGCCAATGGCGAACAAAAAGACGTCCAGAGGTCGTTTTTTCGGAACTTCCTGCAAGCTTGATTTGCTTCGCCTTGCAATGTTCCGGCATATTGTTTTCGGATCGCGCTCCTTTCGGTTCAGCAGAAGGCGCATGCGGGAGAGGCTAGGATGGCATCGGTTCCTTTCGACCAGCTGGATGGTTATATCTGGTTCAATGGCGAATTCGTTAAATGGGCGGACGCCAGGATCCATGTGCTCACCCACGGCTTGCATTATGCCAGCGCCGTGTTCGAGGGCGAGCGCGCCTATGGCGGGCAGATCTTTAAGCTGAGGGAGCATACGGAGCGGCTGCATGAATCGGCGCGCATCCTTGGCTTCACCATTCCCTATTCGGTCGAGGAGATCGACGCGGCCTGCAACGAGCTCCTGGTCAAGCAGCGTCTGGAGGACGCCTATGTGCGCCCCATCGCCTGGCGCGGCAGCGAGATGATGGGCGTGTCGGCCCAGAAGAACCGCATCAACCTGGCCATCGCCATCTGGGAGTGGCCGAGCTATTTCGATCCGGAGCAGCGCCTGAAGGGCATCCGGCTCGACATCGCCGAATATTGCCGGCCCGATCCGCGCACCGCCCCGTCGAAGTCGAAGGCGGCCGGCCTCTACATGATCTGCACGCTTTCCAAGCATGCGGCGGAGGCCAAGGGCTACACGGACGCCATGATGCTCGACTGGCGCGGCCAGGTCGCCGAAGCCACCGGCGCCAACATCTTCTTCGTCAAGGACGGCGTGCTGCACACGCCGGTGCCGGATTGCTTCCTGGATGGAATCACCCGCCGCACCGTGATCGATCTGGCGCGCCGGCGGGGCCTTGAAGTGGTCGAGCGGGTCATTATGCCCGATGAGCTGGAAGGCTTCGAACAGTGCTTCCTGTGCGGCACGGCTGCCGAGGTGACGCCGGTATCGGAGATCGGTCCCTATTCGTTCCAAGTGGGTGAAATCACACGGCTTTTGATGAACGACTATGCCGAGGAAGTGCGGCCGCGCCAGCGCATGGCGGCGGAATGACGCCGCTGCCGCCAGCGCAACCCTGCCGCGATGAAATCAACCTTATTTGACTTTGGTTGTATTCGCGGTTTCATGTACATGCCGGCCAGCAAGGTCGGCGTTTGCGTGAGGGAGCAGACATGGAAGCACTTCTTCCAATCATTGTTCAGGCGGTGACAGGCATCATCGGCGGCGAGGCCGTCGGTGCGGTCGTCAAGCAGGCGGCGATGAGCCACGGCGTCAAGATCCTGAGCGGCATCATCGGCGGGATCGGCGGTGGCGCGCTGCTTTCCGGTCTTGGCGGCGATGCGGGAGCGCTCGGCGGGTTGCTGGGCGATGCTGTCGGCGGCGTCGCCGGCGGCGGCATTTTGACCGCCATCGTCGGCGCGGCCATGGGCGCGATGAAAAAGACCTGACGCCAGCCTTCGAGAGTTGCGAACGGGCGGCATTGCCGCCCGTTCTGTATTAGGGCAGTAGGGGAAGACATGCCGCAGGCCTCTTGCCTTACTGCCTTGTTCCCTTATCCGCCCAACCCCGGACCGCCGCCATGACCACGCTCAAAGCCGCCATCGTCCCCGTCACCCCTTTCCAGCAGAATTGCACCATCCTCTTCGATGCCGAGCAGATGCGCGGGGTGGTGGTGGATCCGGGCGGCGAGGTCGACCGCATCCGCGCGGCCATCGTCGGGACGGGCGCCACCATCGAGGCGATCTGGCTGACGCATGGCCATATCGACCATGCCGGCGGCGCGATGGATCTGAAGGAGGCGCTGGGGGTGGACCTGATCGGCCCGCACGAGGCCGACCGGGAGCTGCTGTCGAACCTGGAAGCGCAGGCAAGGATGTTCGGGCTGGCCGAGCCCGTGCGCAACGTCACGCCGGACCGGTATCTCGCTGAGGGCGACACCGTCGCCTTCGCCGGGCACGACTTCGAGGTCTTCCATTGCCCCGGCCATGCGCCCGGCCATGTGGTCTTCTACAATGCGGCCGCGCGCTTCGCCCATGTCGGCGACGTCCTGTTCAGCGGTTCCGTCGGCCGCACCGATCTGCCGGGCGGCGACCACGCCGCGCTGATCCGCTCGATCAAGGAAAAGCTGCTGCCGCTGGGCGACGATGTCGGGTTCCTCTGCGGCCACGGGCCGGGAGGCCGCTTCGGCGACGAGCGCCGAAGCAATCCGTTCCTGGTATAGAGCGCCGTGCGTCCATTCGGACGCTACGCAGGGTCGCTCGACACTTTAATCCACGGGCTTTCCGAAAACCGATTCCGATTTTCCGGCCGATGCGTCAGCCCCGGTCAGGGCTGGCAGAACCTCTTCTCGCCGCCATAGGTCGTGAAGGTCCCGGTGCTCGGGTTGAAGCTGCGGTATTTCGCGCTGCAGGCCCGGAACCACTCGCGGCTCCACGGCTCGAACCGCGCCGACACGTTCACCGACCGGCGGGCCGGCGCCGCGGGATAGTAGTCATAGGTGCGGTAGCGGTATTGCGGCTCCTCATAGGCCCGGTAGGCCGGGCGCGCATAGGGGTCGTAGGGCGGGTCGATATAGGTTCGCTGCGGCCTTGCCGGCTGCGCCAGCATGCCGCCCACGATGGCACCGACGGCGAGGCCCGCAATGCCGGCGACCAGCGCGTCGCCGCTCCTGTCCCGCTGGACATGGATGCGGCGGTCATGCCGGTGTCCGTGCCAGCCGTCGCCCGCTTGGGCGGGAACGGCCGAAAGTGCGGTGGCCGCGACGGCGGCGGCGAGAACGGAATTCCTGAAAATGGTGGTCATGGCAATTGTCTCCTGTCGCGCGCTTGTGATCCTGCGCGATGTCGTGGGAACCTACAGCGCCCTGGCTGAACGGTAGCTGAATGGTAAACACGGCATAAATGAGCGCGCCGGAAACGCAGAACGCCGGCGCGAGGCCGGCGTTCCCTTGGCTGTCGACCCGGAACGGGTTCAGGCGACCTGCAGGTTGACCGCTTTCGGGCCCTTGCCGCGCTTGTCCGGCTCGGTCTCGAATGTCACCTTCTGACCGTCCTCGAGGCCTGTGAGCCCGGATTCCTGGACGGCCGAAATGTGGACGAACACGTCCTTTTGGCCGTCATCCGGAGTGATGAAGCCGAAGCCCTTGGCATGGTTGAAGAATTTCACGGTACCGGTTTGCGGCATGGGAAGGATCCTTTTCTCCCGTCGATCTGTAGCGCTGCGAGCCTCGGCCCGGTCAGGCCACGGCTCTTCATGTCTGGGTCGTTTACTGGGGGAGAAGAAACAGTCAGCTTCACGCTCGGATCCTCGGCGGATTTCCTTGGTCGCGCGACATCCGGCTGCCTTGTATGTCGTATACCGGGGGCATGCTATTCCAGTCTCCGGGCCGGCAAATGCCCGAACGGCAGGAATTTTCCCTCATTTTCAGAAAAGGGCAAGCGAAAGTTTCGTGACCGGCCGTTTCGTAAGGGGCTGTTTCGCGACCGGCCGATGGAGCGCCCGCCGCGCCGGAGACTTCCACATCCCTCGGCCTTTGCCGAACAGGGCGGGCATCTGCCCCGCAGCGGCGGGACCAAGTGGGGAAGGCGCGGCACATGCGATTGCCTGATCTTCATGCCGGCGCCCCAGAGAAGACCCCCCAAAGAAAAAGGGCGCCGCAGTTGCCTGCCGCGCCCTTGAAATTCGATTGCTGCCTGGTTCAGGCGGCGGAAAGGTTCACGGCCTTCGGGCCTTTGCCCATGCGGTCGGGCTCGACGTCGAAGGAAACCTTCTGGCCGTCGACGAGCGTGCGCATGCCCGAACCCTCGACTGCGGAAATGTGGACGAAAACGTCCTTCGCGCCGTCATCGGGCGTGATGAAGCCAAAGCCTTTGGTGGCGTTGAAGAATTTTACGGTGCCGGTCTGGGCCATGGGAAACTCCTTTTCCCGTTGGAGAGCAGGCGTCTGCGCAACGTGCACAGCTTCGCCGTCGTCGAGAGCTTAACAAGTCGGGGAAAGGGGTCGTCCAAATCAAACGCTTCCAGTCTCCGGGTCTGCAACCACCCGAGCGCACTATTTATATCGCATGAAAAAGAGCATTGCACAAGCTAGTACGATGCCATCACGGGACGTTTCGTTCGGCCTGTGATGGCATCGTGCTTCGGCGGGTAGGGTAGGCGGGTTCGCTGCCTGTGCCTGGCTCTGCAGTTGTCGCTGGCAACACGTCCTGACCCTAACGCAGAAGCGACCGAGTGGCGGGCTCCAGCCGAAGTTCCATAGCCTCGATGGCGGATGCGCCTTTCGCTCGGGTCGCGCCTAAAAGATTCCAGAAGCCGGAGCGCGACAACGCGCTCCGAAACGCTTCGTGCCGCCCGGCATCCTCGAATCGGTTTATCCAGATAAACGCCTTGTCGGTGCGCACGGGCAGGCGCGGATAGTTGTTCGGCACGTCCAGCGTGGCAAAACTGCCCATGGGGGCTGCGCCCGCCTCGACAAGCAGGGGCTTGGGACGGACGGTGCCGGCGAAATCGAAGCCGGGACCGGTGCCGCAGGGGTGCAGCAAGTGGACGTCGTCGGAAGATTCCATCGTCGCATTGGCAGCATCCTTGTGTGCAGCCCAGACGGGGCCGTCATAGAAGGCCGCAAGCGCCTCGGCGCGCTTCTCCGTACCGGCAAAGCCCCTGAGCCAGACGAAATCGTCCGGCCGGTCGAGGTCGCGGAAATGACCGAGCACGGACATGCCGCAGGCCTCCTGGGATTCAATGAACTCCCGCTCGAACAGGTCGATGAGATCTTCTCTCCGGTCCGGATGCAAACGATAGCGGCGAAGCTCGACGATCGGTTGGAAGGGCGGAGAAAGAACTTCTGTGAAGGGCGTGGACGGCGAAGACTGGCTCATTTTCTCTCCGATTCAGGACGTTGAGCCCGTTCTAAGCCGTGCCTGCTGCCAGCATCCTGTCAGGAGCGCCGCATAGTTGCAGCTGTTCCCGGCGTGGCAATTGCCCTCCATTCGCAGACCAGCCGTGCAGGCCGGGGCGGTGCCGGTGCTTTGCGGCTCCTTCAGATTTTCCTGGCGACGATGAAATGGGCCGGCGGCTTACGGGGAAAATCTCCCGTCTCGATTATCTCGAAACCTGCAGCAGCGATCGTCCGCTCCAGCCCCTCCGTGGAAAGAAAATTCACATAGGGTGCCTTCCCGATGCGTTGGAGAAAGCCGATCAGCGCGCGGATCGCAAAGCCCTGCCCGGCGAGGCAGGGCGTCTTGGAGATGAAATGGCCGCCCGGCCTCACCAGCCTGCCGATCCGCTCCACAGCCGTCGGTACGTCCCCGATCAGGTGCAGCAGGTTGAAAGCCAGCGCCGCGTCGAAGGACGCTTCTGCGAATGGCGCGTCGAAGGGCGTGGCCCGTTCGAAATCCACATTGCCCACATTCTGCCGGGCGGCCTTCTCCCTGCCGATGGCCAGCATGGCCTCGGAAATGTCGGTGGCCGTGATGCGGCGCGCCGCGTTCGAAAGCAGCAGCGCCGTCGTCCCCGTGCCGCAGCCCAGTTCCAGGACCCGGTCCTCGCTGGAAAGGTAGGAGCGGGTCCGCTCGAGCGTCGTTTCGTAGGCGGCCTGGTCCTTGACCGGCCTTTTGGCGTAGCGCCTGGCGGTCCGGTCCCAGAAAGCCGCATCCGTATTCGTCATCATCATTGCCTCGCCCTGGCCATCGGCCGCTGCCACATTGCTCGTCCGCTGATTGTAGCTATGCAAACTTTCGATATAAACTGCCGAAATCGGCATTAGCTTCATACGAATTTGCATGAACTGGCAGAACATCTCCTTCGATTGGAATCAGGCCCGCGCCTTTCTGGCGACGGCGGAAGCGGGCTCCTTTTCGGCTGCGGCGCGTGCCCTGGGGCTCACCCAGCCCACGCTGAGCCGGCAGGTGGCCGCGCTCGAATCCGGTCTCGGCGTCCTGCTCTTTCAGCGCGTTGGCCGCACATTGAGGCTTACCGAGCCGGGGCTGGACCTGCTCGACCATTTTCGCGCGATGGGCGATGCCGCGCTGCAGATCTCGCTTGCCGCCTCCGGCCGTTCGCAGGCCGTCAGCGGGCGCGTGAGCATCACCGCGACGGATGTCATGTCGGCCTTTCGGCTGCCCGAGGCCATCAAGCGCATTGCCGAGGAGGCGCCCGGGATCGAGATCGACCTGGTGGTCTCCAATCAGATTCAGGATTTGCGAAGGCGCGAGGCGGACATCGCCATTCGCCATGTCCGCCCGCAGGAGGGAGACCTGGTGGCGCGCCTGTTGGGGGAGACGACCGCCCATCTTTATGCCGCCGCCAGCCTGCTGGACCGGCTGGGCCGCCCGTCCACGGTCGACGATTTGCGGGAGTTCCCCTTTGTCGGCTTCGCGCCCGTGGACCGGGTTCGCTCCGTCCTCAACGGCATGGGCCTGCCGATCGACCGCAGCCAGTTCAAGGTCGTCACCGACAATGGCATCGCCATGTGCGAGCTGGTGAAGCACGGTCTCGGCGTCGGCGTCATGACGCGCGAGACGAGCCGGATGCTGCCGGGCGTGGAATGCGTGCTGCCGGATTTCCAACCGTTTCCCGTGCCGGTCTGGCTCACCACCCACCGCGAGCTCCACACCAGCAAGCGCATCAGGCTCGTTTTCGACATACTGGCGCAGGTGCTGCGTTGAGAGCTACAGCATCGGCCCGAAAATCGGAATCGATTTTCGGAAAGCACGATGCGTAGATTCAAACTGTTGGAGCGCCGTGTGTCCAAAAGGGACGCACGGCGCTCTAACGGGCGAAAGCCGGTTCGGCCAGCCTTTGCACATAGGCCCGCAGATCGCCCGGCCATTCGGCGATCCGTTTGCCGAAAGCCGCGCCGTCGCCCGCATACAGCGCACGCGCTGCCTCCTCGTAACCCGGCTTGTCGCCCAGCATCGCCAGCATGAAGCGGTCGGCCGCCGCGGCGGCCTTGCGCGCACGGTCGCGGTCGCCATTGGCCGCGCGGGCCGCGTCCACCAGCCTGCGCAACGCGGCCGATGCGCCGCCCGGCTGACCGGCGAGCCAGTCCCAGTGGCGGGGCAGCAGCGTCACTTCACGGG
The DNA here is from genome assembly GCF_036621415.1 of Nitratireductor thuwali. Taxonomy (NCBI): domain Bacteria; kingdom Pseudomonadati; phylum Pseudomonadota; class Alphaproteobacteria; order Hyphomicrobiales; family Phyllobacteriaceae; genus Nitratireductor; species Nitratireductor thuwali. Next base: position 791,619 of record NZ_CP030941.1, on the reverse strand, counting down.
CAACGACGCCGAGTTTCGGCCGGCCCGGACCGCGCACCGGCGAGGCCATGCGGGCAGGGGGCGCCGCTTCCGGCAGGTCGAGCCGGGCGAGCATCTCCGCTTCGCTTCCCGTCAGGTCGAAATCGACCTGACGTCCCGTGGCGTCGTCGAATATCAGCACGTTCTCGGTTCTGCCGTCGCGTTTCAGCTTCAGCGCGACATCGCGCTTGGCCCCTTGCGCAACACAGCGCTCGCCGTCGAAGGCCGTAAAGCCGGCTGTTTCCACATCCATTGATCGCACTCCATTGGCCAGCGCATTTATATCCGGGTAAAAGATGAGTCAATATCACCCGGGTAATAACATGCGTTTACCCAGCCGGCCCCTATGTGCTAACGGCGGAGAGTGATGAAGGAGGCGGGATTGCGCGAACTGATCCTGATGCGGCACGGCAAGTCGAGCTGGGACGATCCTTCGCTTGACGATTTCGACCGGCCGCTGGCGCCGCGCGGGCGCAAGGCGGCATCGCGCATGGGCGCGGAGATCGCCGCGCGCGGTTGGCTGCCCGATCATGCCGTCGTGTCGGCGGCGCTGCGCACGCGCCAGACCTGGCGCCGGGTCGCGGCGGAACTGGACGGGGCGGCGCCGCGCCCGCAATACGACGAGGCGCTCTACATGGCCTCGGCCGACCGGATGCTCGCCGTCGTCCGCGCCGTCCCGGCGAAGACCTCGCGCCTCATGCTGGTCGGCCACAATCCCGGCATGGAGGAGCTGGCGCGCGGGCTGGCCGGGCCGGGCTCCGACGCAGAAGCGCTGACGGCGATGCGCGCCAAGTTCCCGACCGCCGCGCTCGCCCGCTTCGAGCTTCCTGCCGGATGGGCCGGCGCCGGCCCCGCCGCGGCCAGGCTGACGCATTTCCTGCGTCCCAGGGCGGTGGCCAGCGCCCGGGATTGACGGCGCCTTCCTGACAGCCTCCTGTCAGCAGAGCGCGCCGGGCGCAACTTCCTGCCTCCGCCCCCCCTTCCCATCAGGCGCGCGAGGTTCCATATTCCGCCGATGGCCAATTCCTCGCGAAAGAACAATGGCGGCTTCGCCGAAGCCCCCCAGCCCGAGCTGACGGGCGAGCCCCTGTCCGGTTCGGTCGCCGACTGGGCGGAGCAGGTTTCGCGCGAGGCGCGGGAGCCCGCCCAAGAGCCTGCCAAGCCGAAGAAATCGAAGATCCCGCCGCGCTCGGCCGAGGCGTCGAAGACGGCGCGCGGCACGTCCATGGGCGGCGCCGCCTCGGCCCGGGAGCGCGCCGCCGCCGGCCTCAACCCGGTGGCCGGGCTCGATGTCTCGCTGGAAGAAGCCGAGGGCCTGGCGTCGGGCGGCGTCACCGCCACGGTGGCCGCGCTCTCGCGGCTGATCGAGGGCGGCGATCCCAATGTGGTCAGCACCTGGGTGCCCCATCGCCCGCCGCGCCCCGACAAATCCGAGGGCGGCATCCCGCTGAGGATGTCGACGGAGTTCAAGCCGGCCGGCGACCAGCCGACGGCGATCGCCGAGCTCGTCGCCGGCGCCAACGAGGAGGAGCGCACGCAGGTCCTTCTCGGCGTCACCGGCTCGGGCAAGACCTTCACCATGGCCAAGGTGATCGAGGAGACCCAGCGCCCGGCCATCGTCCTCGCCCCCAACAAGACGCTGGCCGCCCAGCTCTATGGCGAGTTCAAGTCGTTCTTCCCGGACAATGCGGTCGAGTATTTCGTCTCCTATTACGATTATTACCAGCCGGAGGCCTATGTCCCGCGCTCCGACACTTACATCGAAAAAGAATCCTCGATAAACGAGCAGATCGACCGCATGCGCCATTCGGCCACGCGCTCGCTGCTCGAGCGCGACGACGTCATCATCGTCGCCTCGGTCTCCTGCATCTACGGTATCGGCTCGGTCGAGACCTACACGGCGATGACCTTCCAGATGGAGATCGGCGACCGGCTCGACCAGCGCCAGCTCCTGGCCGACCTCGTCGCCCAGCAATACAAGCGCCAGGACGTCAATTTCGTGCGCGGCTCCTTCCGCGTGCGCGGCGACACGATCGAGATCTTCCCGGCGCACCTTGAAGACCGCGCCTGGCGCATCTCTCTCTTCGGCGACGAGATCGAAAGCATCACCGAGTTCGACCCGCTGACCGGCAAGAAGACCGACGACCTCAAATCGGTGAAGATCTACGCCAACTCGCACTACGTCACCCCGCGCCCGACGCTCAACCAGGCCACCAGGCAGATCAAGGAGGAGCTCAAGCACCGCCTCGCCGAGCTCGAAAAAGCCGGCCGCCTCCTGGAAGCCCAGCGCCTCGAACAGCGCACCCGCTTCGACCTCGAAATGCTGGAGGCCACCGGCTCCTGCGCCGGCATTGAGAACTATTCGCGGTACCTGACCGGCCGCGCCCCCGGCGAGCCGCCGCCGACCCTGTTCGAATATATCCCCGACAACGCGCTCGTCTTCGTCGACGAGAGCCACGTCACCATCCCGCAGATCGGCGCCATGTATCGCGGCGACTTCCGCCGCAAGGCGACGCTGGCCGAATACGGCTTCCGCCTGCCGTCCTGCATGGACAACCGCCCCCTGCGCTTCGAGGAGTGGGACGCCATGCGCCCCGCCACCATCTGCGTCTCGGCCACCCCCGGCTCATGGGAGATGGGGCAGTCGGGCGGCGTCTTCGCCGAGCAGGTCATCCGCCCCACCGGCCTCATCGATCCCCCGGTCGAGGTGCGCCCCGCCAAGGCGCAGGTGGACGATGTCCTCGGCGAGATCCGCGCCACCGCCAAGGCCGGCTACCGCACCCTCGTCACCGTGCTCACCAAGCGCATGGCGGAGGACCTGACGGAATATCTGCACGAGCAGGGCGTGCGCGTGCGCTACATGCACTCGGACATCGACACCCTCGAGCGGATCGAGATCATCCGCGATCTGCGCCTCGGCGCCTTCGACGTGCTGATCGGCATCAACCTTCTGCGCGAGGGCCTCGACATTCCCGAATGCGGCCTCGTCGCCATTCTCGACGCCGACAAGGAAGGCTTCCTGCGCTCGGAGACCTCGCTGGTCCAGACCATCGGCCGCGCCGCGCGCAATATCGACGGCAAGGTCATCCTCTATGCCGACCGCATCACCGGCTCCATGGCCCGCGCCATGGAAGAGACAGACCGCCGCCGCGAAAAGCAGCTCGCCTACAACACCGCCAACGGCATCACGCCGGAGAGCATCAAGAAGAATATCGGCGACATCCTCGGCTCCGTCTACGAGCGCGACCATGTGCGCGCCGACATCGCCGGCCCCAGGGGCGGCGACCTCAACAACCTCGTCGGCAACAACCTGGCCGCCCATCTCGAACATCTCGAAAAGGCGATGCGCGACGCCGCCGCCGATCTCGACTTCGAGGAAGCCGCCCGCCTGCGCGACGAGATCAAGCGCCTCAAGGAAACCGAGCTCGCCATCATGGACGACCCGCTGGCCCGCGACGTCGGCGTGGAAAACACCCGGAAAAGCCGCCGTGAGGCGGCCAAAAAGGGTAAGCCCGGCGGCCGGCCGGGGCAGGGTTCAGGCGGCCGTCCGATCTCCCCCCTTGAGGGGGAGATGCCCGGCAGGGCAGAGGGGGGTGCGAAGGGGCAGGGCACGAAGGGGCAGGGCACCTCCGGCCTCTTCGCCAAGCCCCATCTCGACGCCATGGGCACCTCGGGCGCCCACGCCGTGCCCGCCGGCAGGGAAAAGTCGCTGTTCCGCAAGAACGATCTCGACGAGATGACCGTCGGCCGTACGGAAAAACCGGTGGGCAAGACCCCGCCCTCGAAGCGGCCAATCTCCCCCCTTGAGGGGGGTGAGAAGCGGTCGGTCGAAGGCCGAGGAAAAGCCGACGATTCGGCTTTTCCAGCGACGAACGCGCGGAGCCATAGCGGAGCGCCGGGCTCCGGCAGGGCAGAGGGGGGTGCGAAGGGGCGCGACTCCTCCGACGACGCCAAACCTGTCCGCCGCGGCAAGGTCGGCACCGGCTCCTATGAGAACCCCGAGGACGAGCGCCAGCGCGGCCGGCGGTCGAAGAAGACGGGCAGGCCGGGGCGCTGAACCGGCGGCTCCGCGCGGCGCTCAGAAGCTTCGGCTGTCATAGGCCCACTGCAGCAGCGCCTGGCGCTGGCGCGGCCGGCATTGCCAGTCCTCCGGCTCGCAATTGCGGCGAAGCTGCGCCATATGCCGCTTCATGGCCTTCCACCGCCCGATCTGCCGCTCGTCCTCGCCTTGCATGCGCCGGCCGAGGAAATAGCGGCAGTACCACTGGAACCAGCCGCGCGGATCGTCCGGGTGGATCCAGCCCTTCTCCCGCCACACGCTCAGCTTCTGGCTGGCATCGACGCCGAAGAAGTTGAGCCGGCAGTCCCGCCGCGCCGAGAGCCTGGCGTTCTCGAACCATTCGGCGGGAAACTCGTCCCGGCAGTCCGTCATGTATTTGCCGCAGAAAACGCCGAGCGCCAGCATCTCCGCCGGCGTCAGCTCGGGCCGGAACCCCTCGTGGAAATCGCAGCCGGCCGGCGCGCTCAGAACATAGCGGTAGCCCCGCTGCATCCGGTCATTCACCTCGACCCATCTCATGCCCGCCATCCCAGCCGTTTTCAGCGCCAGCAGCATAGCGAACCCGCCCAACCGACGCACCGTCATTCCCGGCAGGCCGCAGCGCCTTATCTCTCGCCTTGCGGGAGAGAAAGCGATTTGCCGCCCGGCTAGGATGCTGGTGGCCTTCAAAGAGCGCCGACTCACCTACCGCAGACATGAAGTCCAGGATGACCACTGCCGTAAGCCTGTTCAGTTGCAGCATCCGCTATAGAAAGAATGAGCGGAAAAATGTGATTCCGTTCAACGGGTTAGGTAAGGCTTTGAAACACAATATCTTTTTCCAACTTTCCCTTGAAAAGAGACTGTGCCTATGCCATATTATCAGTGGCAGGCAAGCGCCGGAGCTACCCCGAGTTGCCAATAGGCAGCAGCATCCTTTGCGATGTGCACCAGGGGGCCGGGGGCCTGTCATCTTCTTATCAGGTTTTGAATGAACAATCGTTGCTCGTCGTTGAGAGGGCAGCGGTTTAATGGTGGAATGAGTGTCAAGCCGCAGTTCAAAATGGCGCTTCGGTGTTTTAGGTAACGATCTCTCATCGACAGCGCATAGCGTGGTTCGACGTGCCCAAATTCGTTGGGCTCCAATCCGCAGCACGTTGCGCTTGTAGCGACGTCGGCAATCTGGAGACCGGCACGCACGGCGTGGTTCTCCACGCGAATATTGGCCGGATTAAAAATATCCCAGTTTATCGAACGCACCGGACGGATCACCTCGCGTCCGTCTCGCATCAATTCGAAATACTCGCGCATGTTCTGATAGTCGGTCCCGGCGCGGCGAGAGAACGTTGCGAATAGGCTGGCCGGTCCGTTCCGATTAATGCGCGCCTTTTCCGCGCAAGCCGCTGTGAGGCGCTCAAGCAGGAAGCGAACGAGATAATTATACAAATGCTGCTTCCGCTTAAAGACCGATATTTCCTCACTATCAAGGATCGTCTCCTTGTTCGAAGCAACCACACAGATGCCCAATGGCTTCCCGCGCAAGAGATTGCATGCTGCAACTCTCTGATTGTGGTTTAGATGCTTGAAGTGCAGATCGCGGCGGTTCTTCTTTTGAGGAAACAGGGATATAATTTCATCGCGCCATGACGGCATAAGACGGTCGTTTTCACTCGTAACGATGACCGCACCAAGGCCAAGCCAGCGTGACTGTCCTGTGGTCCCAGGATTTCGCAGCTTTCCGAAACCTTCATCCCCGGCTTCATCGACATAGGCAAAGAATTGACAAGGCATTAGCGATGGGAATCTCGGAAAGGTCTAGGAGTCAAGCAGATAAGTTCCGCAAAGCAGTCCGCGTACTGGAAACAAACCAGTCCGAGGAAGTCTTTGACTAGATCATGGAGAACGGGGCAAAAGCACCGTCAGATGAGCCTGAGAGCTTCGACAAATAAGCTATGATGAGGGCTTGCGGTGGTTGCGTCTCGGGAACATGCGCCGCCGATCCCTGAGCGCATCTCGGCGCTTCTTGTTGACCTCAACGCGGCGTTTCGATGCGCTTTTGATCGTCACCGGTTTCTTGCCGGGCTTTGTCTCAGTTGCGCGGTTACCCTTATAGTGAACACGACTCTGGTCCTGTGATGAACGGGATTTTTTTGGTCGTCTAGCAATCTGAGTGCATCTCGGTAAAAATCGCCGGATGCGCTGCTGTCTTGCCGCTGTAGGTCTAAGCTCTGCTTTTGTAATTCCAAACCTTCTTTTTGCAGTTCAATCGACATGTGCTGCAGATAGATCGAGATCAGCCCAATGAAGGCGGCCAGCGCTGGAAGGCCTGTGGAGAGAAACCGCTCAAACCCTCCCTTAACCCAAGGGAAGCCTACCACGGCATACTGGTTTGTCGAATATGCAACCGCCAGCAGTTGAGGGTTATCCCTTTTCAATCAACTGTCCATCTCTGCGATGGTCGTCCCCAGACGCATGCAAGGACCTTCAAGGCCCGCCGCCCCCTCACTCCTCCGGCTCCGTCTCAAACCTGAGCGGATACCCCTGCGACCGCCCGGCATCCGTTGCCCGCGTCGCCTTGGTCTCCGCCACGTCCTTCGGAAACACCGCCACCACGCACGCGCCGCGCCGGTGGGCGGTGATCATGACGCGGTAGGCCTGGTCCTCGGAGAGCCGGAACTCCCCCTTCAGCACCGTCACGACAAAGTCGCGCGGCGTGAAATCGTCATTGATCAGAATGACCTTGTGCAGGCGCGGGCGCTCGACCTTGGGCCGGGTCTTCACGCGCCGTTTCGTTCCGGTGTCGCTCATCGGGAAATCCCTTTCCGGGCGGGCGGCTGATGCGCGGGCCCGATTTTGGCACGGCGATCCGCTCGCGTCCATAAGGGCTGGCGGATACCGCCGCGCGCGTCCGCACCGTTCCGGCATGGATCCTCGGGTCAAGCCCGAGCATGACGAGAAGGAGAGGGGCTTGCCAATCGCCGGCGTCCGCGTTTTGCCGCCATCCCTCCTGCCATTCGTCATCCTCGGGCTTGACCCGAGGATCCATGCCGGAACGGCAGCGGCGGCCACCGGTATTCCCATAAAGCCACCCGCCCCGTGGACGGAAAACGCCCCCCGTTCCGGCCAAGCCCTTGTCCTGCCACGCCTTTCCGATTTTCTTCCCGCCGGTTTATCCCCACCCGCCCGGCCTGCCTTATCATGCTCCCCATCGCCCTTGCGGGAACCGGGTCCGGACCGGGGATCAGGGAGGGCGGCGGCAGCCTCCCCCTCCGGGTCGGTACCGGAGGCATGTGAGGGCCTGCAGCAGGCCGGAGTCCTGTGTCCTGAGCGTGTCGAAGGACGCAGGGCGCGGAGAAGCCGCGGGAGGTTCGGTCCAGGCGTCTCAGTGACGAGCCTGGGCGCCCCAAAAGGGCAATGGGAACCTTCCTTGACCGGTCATGCAGGACAGCGGCCGGCGGGGCGCGTTGATCGCGCCACATAAACTACACAGAGAGGCACGGACAACGCGCCCCGCTTCCCACCCCTGTCGAAGGGATCAATGGCCAGACGCGAAAGCGGGCGTGGCGGCGATGAAGTGCGCCCCCGCATGGCCCCTTGGCGGCATCCGCCCGATTTCAACGAAACCAGCTTCAACCAAAGGAGAACGAGATGGACAAGATCGACCCGCGGCTGCGCGAAATGGTGAAAAGGCTCGGGGAGGCGCTCGAGACCGAGCCATCGCCCGTGAAGTCGCCGGACGACCTGTTCGCGCCGCCGCCATGGCCGCGCGCGCAGATGAATGTGATGTTCCGCGTGCTTGCCGGCGACATGGACCTGCCGTCGCGCTGCCCCGACCGGCGTTGCCGGCGCACCGGCGATTGCCGGGGCGGGATCGGCGGCGATTGCGAGGCCTGCGTGCCGCTATGGAGCGCGGCCGATCTCGCCCGCCTGGAAGCCGCCTGGCTCGCCCTCGCGCTGGCCTGGAGCTGCGAGACGGAGCGCCATCACGTGCTGGCGGCGATGCTCGGCTATGGAGACCGGCCCGCCGGCGCCTGGCTGCGATGACGCGGCGCAGCGCCCGCGTCGGTCGATGGGTGGAAGGATGTGTCGGGCGGCGAGCGGATGATCTTCGGCGGGTTCAGGCCGTCCCTGGAGCTATGAGAGCCGTGCTGCCTCCCCCGCCCGGCCGGCATGGCCGGGGCGAAATGACAGGGCCGAAAGGGACCGGGCCGAAAGGGACCGGCGCGAAAACAACCGGGTTTGCGGGGCGGCGCCCGTCCTGCACGTCACGGCGTGCCGTCGAGGCCCGCCTGCACGAGGCCGAGCGGCGTGCGCCGTCCGGCGGCCCAGGAGCGCATCATGCGTCCCGCCACGCGCTCGCGGGCAACCACGTCGGTGCGCTCGATGCCGAGTTCGGCGCAGACCGCATCGACGGCCCCGGCGAGTTCCGTGAGGTCCCGCTCGTCGTAAATGCCGTTCTCGATGCGCATAGCCTTGAGAACGGTACGCTTCTTCGTTCCAGACCTGGCCATGGGGGCCTCCTTCCTTCGACACGCAGCCCTTGGCAACCTGCCTCTCCCACCGAGCGGATTGCATTATGCCTTTCAAATGTGGCCGCCCGATGAAGCTTTGATTCGCGGCGAGGGGCCGTCAAGAAGAATCTTCAAAAATAATGGCGAAGCGGATGAACCTTTCTCGCGGCCGGGCCGACAGACGGTCATCGAATGCCTGAAACCGAAGGAGAAACGCCATGAACTTCAAGAGCAAGATCACCGCCGGCCTGCTGGCCGCAGCCATTGCCGCCACCGCCCTCGGCGGCGCGGTGCAGGAAAGCCGGGCGGGCGGCCTGTCGCCGGCCGAAGCCGCCGCCATCGCCGGGGTCGGCGGGCTCATCGTCGGCGGCCTGATCGTCGGGTCCGCCCACCGCCACCACGGCCACCCCGGCCACCATCATGTGGGCGGCGGCTATGGCTGGAACGCGCATGTGGCCCGATGCGCCGCCCGCTACCGGTCCTACGATCCCTACAGCGACACCTATCTGGGCTACGACGGATACCGCCATTACTGCCGCCTGTAACGAAAGGAGGTCCTGAACGCGCTGGCTGCGTCCCGACCCCGTCCTTTCCCTCCCAACGCAGCCACCGCCGGCCGGTGCCCTCACGGGCGCCGGCCTCTTCTCCGTTGACGGCGGGAACCTTCCCCGATACCGCCGCTTCTCAACAGGATCGGCCCGGCATAGAATTGTTGTCACAAATGCCGGATAAGCAGTTGGCTGTCTTGCTGGAAGGGATTCGCTAAATGAAGATTGCTGTACTGGGCGGAGACGGTTTCGTCGGCTGGCCGACTTCTCTGCATCTTTCCGCCGAAGGGCACGAGGTGCACATCGTCGACAATCTGTCGCGGCGGTGGATCGATACGGAGCTCGGCGTGCAGTCGCTGACGCCGATGGATTCCATCCAGGAGCGCACCCGCATCTGGCACAAGGAGACGGGGCGCCGCATCCGTTTCCACCTCATCGACCTTGCCCGCGACTACGACGTCCTCAAGGCCTGGCTCGCCGAGCACCGGCCGGACGCCATCGTCCACTTCGCCGAGCAGCGCGCCGCGCCCTATTCGATGAAGAGCGACCGGCACAAGAACTACACCGTCAACAACAACGTCAATGCCACGCACAACCTGCTCAATGCGATGGTGGAGATCGGCCTCGACGCGCATCTGGTGCATCTGGGCACCATGGGCGTCTACGGCTATTCCTCGGTCGGCGCAGCCATTCCCGAAGGGTATCTGCCGGTGGGCGTGGAGACGCTGTCGGGCGAGACGGCGACGCAGGAAATCCTCTATCCGGCCAATCCGGGCTCCATCTACCACATGACCAAATGCCTGGATCAGCTCCTGTTCCAGTTCTATGCCAAGAATGACGGCCTGCGCATCACCGATCTGCATCAGGGCATCGTCTGGGGCACCCATACGCGGGAGACGCGGCTGCACGACCAGCTCATCAACCGTTTCGACTATGACGGCGACTACGGCACGGTGCTCAACCGCTTCCTCATCCAGGCGGCCATCGGCTATCCGCTCACCGTGCACGGGACCGGCGGGCAGACGCGCGCGTTCATCCATATCCAGGATTCGGTGCGCTGCATCGAGCTGGCGCTGAAGACCGCGCCGCAGCGGGGCGAGAAGGTCAAGATATTCAACCAGATGACCGAGACGCACCGGGTGCGCGACCTGGCCGAGCTGGTGGCGGGCATGACCGGCGGCCGGGTCGCCTATCTTCCCAATCCGCGCAAGGAAGCGCCGGAAAACGACCTCGTGGTCAGGAACGAGCAATTCCTGGAACTCGGCCTCAACCCGACGACGCTCGCAGAGGGACTGCTTGCCGAGGTGGTGGACGTTGCAAGGAAATATTCCTACCGCGTCGACCGCAGCCGCATTCCCTCCGTCTCCGCCTGGACCAAGGACATCGCCTCGACCATCGAACGCGATCCGGAGGGCAAGCGGCTCAAGAGCGTTTCCTGACGCAGCGGAAAATGCCGTTCCCGAGGTTGACAGTTTCGTCCTGACGGACTCAAACAGGAGCGCCGTCGGCCATCCGCCGGCGGCGCGTTCCATTTCCGGGAGGACTTCATGTCATTCATGTCAAAGGCGCTGGCATTCGCCGGCGCAGCCGCCACCTCGGCACTGGTCGCCGCCGCCGCGCAGGCAGCGGAGCTCAAGGTCGGCTATTCGCTTTCCGAAACGTCCCATTACGGGGTCGCCGCCACCGTTTTCGGCGAGGAGCTCGAAAAGCGCACGGGCGGCAAGTACACGATCGAGCAGTACCCGGCCAATGCGCTGGGCGGCGAACGTGAGATGGTCGAGGGCGCGCAGATCGGCACGGTCGACGTGGTCATCACCTCCACCGGCCCGGTCGGCAATTTCGTGCCGGAGACCCTGATCACCGACATCCCGTTCCTGTTCAAGAACTACGAGCATGCCCATGCCGTGCTCGATGGACCGATCGGCCAGGAAATCCTCGACAAGTTTCCCGAGCAGGGGCTGATCGCCCTGGCCTGGGGCGAGAACGGCTTCCGCAACCTCACCAATTCCAAGCGCGCCGTCAAAACGCCGGCCGACGCCGAAGGGCTGAAGATCCGCACCATGGAGAACCCGGTGCATATGGAAGCCTTCAGCGAGTTCGGCATCCTGCCCACGCCGATGGCGTTCCCCGAGCTCTTCACCGCGCTCCAGCAGGGCACCGTCGACGGCCAGGAAAACCCCATCGGCGTCATCCTGTCGGCGAAGTTCTCCGAGGTGCAGAAGCACATCTCGCTGACCAACCACGTCTATTCGCCGGCCCTCATCATCCTTTCGCCCGTTGTGTGGGACGGTCTCAGCGATGACGAGAAGGCGGCTTTCACGGAATCGGCACGGATTGCCGCCGCCGCGATGCGCAAGAAGGTGCGCGAGGATGCCGATAACGGCGTGGCAATCCTCAAGGAGCAGGGCATGGAAGTGGTCGAGGAGGTCGACCGCGCCGCATTCGAAACGGCGCTGGAGCCGCTGATGGCCAAGTACTCGGAGCGGTTCGGCAAGGACCGCCTCGACGCCATCATCAACCACGATTACTGATCCCTCGGGATCCGAATCCGGCACTGGGCCCGCTGGGCCCGGCGCCGCTTGGGGGAGCCGATGGTTGGCGTATTGCGTTTCATAGACCGGCTGATCGTGAAGGCGTCGCTGGGGCTCGCCATGGCGCTTCTGGCACTGATGTCCTGTGTCACATTCTATCAGGTCGTCACCCGCTTCGTCCTGGAGCGGCCATCGCAGTGGTCCGAGGTGACGGCGCGCTCGCTGATGATCTGGATGGTGTATCTGGGCCTGGTCGCGGTGCTGCGACGCGGCGCGCTCATCTCCATCGATCTGGTGCTCGACATGGCGCCGGCTCTGCTGCGCAAGGCGCTGTCGCTGGCCATTGCGGCCATCACGCTTGCGGTTCTCTACGTGATGATCCGCTATGGCTGGCTGATGACCATGCGCACCAGCTCACAGAGCCTGGCGGGGTTGACCGATCCCTTCACGGGAGCCCGGATTTCCATTGCGCTGGTTTATGCCGCCGTTCCCGTGGGCGCGGCGCTTTCCGTCGTTGCCGTGATCGCGCGGCTGGCTGAGGAACTTGTCGGCAGCGCGCCCGAGGAAAGCAACATCGAGGTGGAAGTTTAGCCATGTCGACATTCATGATGTTCGCCATGGTGGCCTTGTTCGCGCTCGGCGTGCCGATCGCCATCGCCATTGCCGCAGCCTCCATCGGCGGCATCGCCTTCTTCACGCCGCTGCCGCTGCTGGTGGCCGCGCAGAAGCTGATGACCTCCATCGATTCGTTTCCGCTGATGGCCGTGCCCTTTTTCATCCTGGCCGGCAATCTGATGGAACAGGCAGGCATCTCGGCGCGGCTCGTCGAGTTCGCCAAGACGCTTGTCGGTGGGGTGCAGGGCGGGCTTGCCTGTTCGTGCGTGCTCACCTGCATGATCTTCGCGTCGGTCTCCGGCTCGTCGGTGGCCACCACCTTCGCCATCGGCGCCATTCTCATCCCGGCGATGACCCGCCATGGCTATCCCACGAGCTTCGCCGCCGCGCTGCAGGCGACGTCCGCCGAACTCGGCGTGATCATACCGCCGTCGATCCCGCTGATCCTATACGGCATCAGCGCCGAGGTTTCGATCGGTTCACTCTTCGTGGCCGGCATCGGTCCGGGCGTGCTGATCGCGGGCGCGCTGATGCTGTTCGTGTATCTCTACTGCCGGACCAAGGGCTGGGGCGCGAACGACCATGTGGACCGCCTGAGTTTTTTTACGGCGCTGCGTCAGGCTTTTCTGGCGCTTCTCATGCCGGTGATCATCGTCGGCGGGATCTATCGCGGCATCTTCACCCCTACGGAGGCGTCAGTGGTCGCGGTGTTCTATGCGCTGCTGCTCGGCGTCTTCATCTACCGCACGATCGGCTGGAACGACCTGCTTCAGGTGCTGCACCGGTCGGTCATCTCGTCGACCATCATCATGTTCATCATCGCGGCCGCCGGCCTGTTCTCGTTTCTGGTAACGCGGGCCGGCGTGCCGGCGGCAGTCGGCGAGTGGATCGCCGGCCATGTGGAAAGCAAGGTCGCCTTCCTAATCGCGGTCAATCTGTTCTTATTCGTGGTGGGGATGTTCATCGAGACGTCGGCGGCGATCATCGTGCTCGCGCCCATACTGGCCCCGGTAGCCGTCCTGTTCGGGGTCGATCTTATTCATTTCGGGCTTATCATGGTGGTCAATCTGGCGCTCGGCATGATTACGCCGCCGCTGGGCGTCAATCTGTTCGCCGCCTGCCAAGTGGCCAATCTGCCGCTCCAGAAGGTCGTGCCCAAGCTCATTCCTTTCGTCGCGGTGTGTCTTGCCTGTCTGATGGTCATCACATATCTGCCGCAGATTTCCGTGGGGCTGCTTCCGTATCTGAATTAGGCCCCATCTGAATTAGGCCCCATCTGAATTAGGAATGCGCAGGATGAGTTCACGCCAGGCCTACGCCACCCTCGTCACCAACGCCGATTATGCCACGGGCGCGTTGGCGCTGGTGCGCTCGCTGAGGCTTTCGGGAACGGCGGCGGATATCGTCGTGATGCATACCGGGGGCGTGGCGGAAAGGGCGCTCGAACCCTTGGCGGCGCTCGGTGCGCAACTGCGAAGGGCCGACCTCCTGCCTACCTCCAACGCGTTCAACGAGCGTCACCAGCGGGCAAAGCTGCACGCCGACGCGCCCTTCACAAAGGGCAACAAGCCGGCCTTCCACACGCCGCTCGACAATTTCGCCAAGCTTCGCCTGTGGCAGATGACGGAGTATGAGCGGGTGGTGTTCATCGATGCCGACGCCATCGTCATCCGCAATATCGACCGGCTGTTCGGCTACCCGGAATTCTCCGCCGCGCCCAATGTCTATGAGAGCCTCGCCGATTTCCACCGGCTCAATTCCGGCGTGTTCGTCGCCAGCCCGTCGGCGGCCACTTTCCAGGCGATGCTTGCCATGCTCGATGCGCCGGATGCCTTCTGGCGGCGTACCGACCAGACCTTCCTTCAGGCATTCTTTCCCGCATGGCACGGCCTGCCGGTCTTCTTCAACATGCTGCAATATGTATGGTTCAACCTGCCCGAGCTTTGGGATTGGAAATCTGTGTCGGTGGTGCACTACCAGTACGAAAAGCCCTGGGAAAAGGATCGTCCGAAGCGGACCGAGCTCCAGCCGCTGATCGATCTGTGGCACGCCTACCACGCGGGCGAGGGTGTGCCCGACGTCGACGCGCTGGCCAATCCGACAGGTTCCTGATGGCTGCGCCGTGCAGCATCGTCACCGGAGGAACCGGCTATGTCGGCCGTTTCATCGTGGAAGCCCTCTTGCAGGCGGGTCATGAGGTCACGGTGATGGGGCGCCGGCCGCCGGTGGAGGGGTTTTTCTCGCGTGCCGTCGCATTCGTCCCGCTTGATCTGGAGCCTTCGGCGCTCGACCGCAGCGCATTTGCCGGCGCCGATTTCCTGGTTCACGGCGCCTTCGACCATGAGCCCGGCAAATACCGGGGTGGCGAGGGGGATGACCCTGCTGGTTTCCGGCGGCGCAATCTGGAAGGCAGCCTGGCGCTGTTCGATGCGGCGCGCGCGGCAGGGGTGGCGCGCACCGCCTTTCTTTCCAGCCGCGCCGTCTATGGCCCCCGGCCGGCCGGCGTCAGGCTGGCCGAGACCGATCCGGCGCGGCCGGACACGCTCTATGGCGAGATTAAGCTTGAGACGGAAACGCGGCTGAGAGCAATCGGCGGGGTGAGCTTGCGCATCACCGGAGTCTATGGTCCCGCCGGCGTCGGAAAGACACATAAGTGGGCGGGGCTGTTTCGCGATTACCTTGACGGCAAGCCGCTATCGCCGCGCGTGGGGACCGAAGTTCATGGCGACGATGTTGCTGCCGCGGTGCGGCTGGTTTTGGAAGCCGGTGACGTTGAAGGGAAGATCTTCAATGTTTCCGATCTGGTGGTCGATCGCCACGACCTGCTGTCAATTGTGCAGAGGCTTACGGACTGTCCGCATCCCTTGCCGATGGCGGCCGACAAGGCATCGGTTAACGCAATGGAAACCGAAAGGCTTCAAAGCCTAGGGTGGAGGCCGGGTGGAGCGGCACTGCTGGAGAAAACCGTCCGCACCCTGATCTTCACAGAATGATTCAACCGGATCCGGCGATGATTCCGGTTTTCTGTGTAAATCGTTGAAACCGTGTGATTTATGTAAACCGATGCTGACTTGGGCGATGGTGGTGGATGCCGGATGAGCCCGATATCGATGCGAGGCCGCACATGCTGGAACCTACCGCCAAACCCGACGGCGACTTGACGCTGCGCACGCAGGCCATGCCGGGCGATGCCAATGCCGCGGGCGATATTTTCGGCGGCTGGGTCATGGCGCAGATGGACCTTGCGAGCGGCATCCGGGCAGCCGAGCGCGCGCGGGGGCGCGTCGTCACCGCCGCCGTCAAGGAGATGGCTTTCGCCAAACCGGTGAAGATCGGCGATACGCTGTGCGTCTATACGCGGGTCGACAGCGTGGGGCGGACCTCGATAAAGCTCAAGGTGGAGGCCTGGTCGCAGCGCTATCTTTCCCAAGAGATGGAGATGGTGACCCACGCCGATTTCATCATGGTGGCGCTCGATGCCACCGGCAAGCCGATGCCGGTGCCGCCGGAGGTATAGGCTCTTTCAAGCAATTCCGGACGCAAAACCGGCTTCCACTTGTCCTGGAATTGCTTCAGCGAACTTCTGCCGGCTCGAGCCGGGACGCGATCACCTGGTCGATACGCCGACCGTCCATATCCACGATTTCGAAACGCCAATCTTGGATAACGGCCTTGCTGCCGGTTTTCGGCAGTTCCTGGAAATGCGTCAGGAGAAAACCCGCCAATGTTGAATAGCTTCTGTCGGGCGGGAGGCTGATGCCGAGATGATCGGCCATTTCGTCGGCAGGCATCATGCCGGGGAGCAGCCAAGAGCCGTCATCGCGCTGGATTATGTCGAGTTCTCCTTCTTCCGCATCCGCGCGGAAGACACCGGCGATGGCCTCCAATATGTCGGCCGGCGTGACGACGCCCTCGAAAGTGCCGAACTCGTCGTGCACAAGGACCATGGGCACTTCTGCTTCGCGCAGGAGCGTCAGCACGTCGAGGGCCGGCGTGTTGTCATGCACCAAGGGGGCAGGATGGACCCGGTCGGCGATGCCGAGGGCCTTTCCCCTAATATCGGCAATGGAGATGTCGCGGATCCTGATCACCCCCGTTAACGCATTCATCGAGCCCTTGCCTGCCGGCAGGAGTGAATGATCGGTGCGGCGAAGCACATCGACGATGGCTTCTTCGTCGGCCGTCAGGTCTACCCAGTCGACCTCGCCGCGTGGAGTCATGATCGCACGCGCCTTGCGGTCGGCAAGGCGCATGACGCCCGTGATCATGCGCCGTTCACCGCTCTCGATCGTGCCGGCGTGCTCGGCCTCGGCGATCAGTGTGCGGATCTCCTCGTCCGTGACGTAGCTGGCAGGCTGGGAGCTCTGCCCCAGCAGCGCCAGCACCGTGCGCCCCGAGATGTCGAGCAGCCAGACGAGCGGCATCGCGATGCGCGCAATCCAGACCATGACCGGCGCGACCTTGACGGCGATGCCATCGGCGTTCTTGAGCGCGATCTGCTTGGGCACCAACTCGCCGATGATAAGCGAGACATAGGTGATGAGCGCCACGACGATGCCTATGCCGGCCGGACTTGCAACCGATGGCGGCACGCCCAGCGCAGCCAGCGTGTCCGACAGCCGCACGCCCAGCGTCGCGCCCGAAAATGCGCCGGAAAGGATGCCGACAAGGGTGATGCCGATCTGGACGGTCGAAAGAAAGCGTCCGGGATCGGACGACAGGGCGAGGGCGCGCGCCGCGCCACGCTCGCCCTTGTCGCGCCTGGCTTTCAGCCGGGCGGGGCGGGCGGAGACGACCGCCAGCTCCGACATGGCCATGAAGCCATTGAAGAGGATGAGGACGAAAAGGATGATCAGTTCGACAGCAAGCATGTCTGCTGTTTATCGCAAGGGAGGGGAAACCGGAAACGCTTTTCGGGCAATGCCAAGCCCGCAACCGGAACCCGAGCGGCCAGCCCTGCAGGCAAATGAAGATCCGGCGCAATCGGCGGCAGTTGCGCATGGATGAGGCCTTATCTGCAGGCGCGATAGCCGTTGCGGCGGTCCTTGATGTCGAAGTGGAAGTGGTCCTTGTGGTCGGCGTCGTAGCCAGGGCCCAGAACGGTCGTGAAGTAGTCGCATCCCTGGGCGCGCACCTTGTTGAGCAGGCTCTTCTGCCGGAAGGCGAAGAAGCCGGGGCGGCGGACGTCGATGTCGTTGCCGTTCTTCAAGGTGATTCTCATGATGTCGAGGGCGTTGCCCTTCGAATGCTCCGAGGCAACGCTCGTGCCGCGGATGCGGCGGCAGGAATAGCTCGAGCCCTGGTGTATGGTGCCGATGCCCGACAGATAGCGCATGCGGGCGGCGGGCGCGAGTTCGTTCTTGGTCCAGCGGGCGACGGTCAGCGCCATGTCACAGGTGAGCGTGGCGGCGGGTTTCATGTCGATGCCGCCGGATAGGCCGCTGACCTCCACCGGATGGTCGATACGGCAGGCGCCGCCGTCGTCGATGGGCGCAAGGTTGCGGAACGTCACGCCGAGGCGCTTGAGCTGCCTGCGGCAGGAAACCTCGTCGGCGGGCATGACAGCCGAGGGGCTTTGCGGAAGCCTGATGCGCGGATAGCTCATCATCATGGGGTTTGAAGGCACCAGGTTCTGCAGCCCTCCGCCGCCGACTGTGGCGGTGTGCATGCCCACATCGACATCGGGGCGCATCACCGTATCCACCGAGCAGGAAGAGATCAGCAAGAGGCCGGAGAACATGAAGATCTTTCGGGCGTGCCGAGCGGCAGGCATGAGCCTTCGCGGGATCCCCCTCAACCGTAACACGCTGTACTTCCCCCTGACAGACAACACCCGCATCTTCCGCCCATCCTCGCCAGAACCATGCCGCAAGGGTGCCGGAACGGAGCAATTCTGCCGGACAAGGGTAAAGGAAAGCTGTGCGCGGCGGTTAAGAGCTGTGGCGCAAATGTGCTCGTTGGCAGCGACGAGGCTTCCTTGCATCGTCATCCTGACCCGTCGCCCAGCTGGAGCATGGTCTTTTCCGACGGTCGTCCACTTTTCGGGATCAGACACCTAGCGGCAGTAGGCGCCGCCGCGCCGCCGTTTCATGTCCAGATGGAGATGATCGGCGTGATCGGCGTCGGCGCCGGGGCCGAGGACGGTGGTGAACAGACCGCAGGCGGCCGTGCGGAACGCGTCGAGAAACAGCGCCTCCGGACTTTCGGCGTCCTCATATTCACGAACGGCGACATGCTTGCCGTCGGCGAGCGTCAGGCTCGCAATGTCCAATGCGTTTCCGAACGCGTGCTGGGACAGGTGTACCGTACCCCGGCGCACCCGGCAGACATAGGCGGAAGCGTGGTTCACTGCTTCGATCGGCGATTTGAGGTGGGCTTCTGCGGCCTTGCGGCCCGCCTGCTGGACAAGCTGCGCGGCGGCACGCGCCGTGTTGCAGTTGATGATCGCGGCGGGACGCAGCGATATTGCCGCGCCAAGGGTGGTGACGCGGATCGGGTGCGGCAGCCTGCAGCCGCCTTCAGCCTCGACCGCCGGCATGTCCGCGAAGGAAACGCCAAGGCGCGCGAGATCGCTGCGGCAGGCGATTTCGCCGGCGGCGAGGACGGGCGGCGACGTTTCGACCGGGGGCACGGCCCTTTCGCCGAGTGGGGCTGCCTGTTCGCGGAGCAGCGGTATCGGAGCTTCGTCGGGAAGCACGACGTTCCCGGCCTGCGCATGCCCGGCGAGAGCAGCAAGAACAACAAGCGGCAGGAGCGGCGACAGCCGGCATTGGGGCGCAGCGATGTTCAATCCCGGATTGCCGCAGGACACGCTGACCGTTGGGGAACTGTCAAGCGCCGAGTTCCTCAAGACCTTCTTCCAGCCAGTCGCTCAGCATCGGCATGCTCAGGAGGTAGCCGGCCAGCCGCTTGTTGACCCGCTGCCGCGCGCCGGCGACCGCTTCGTTCCATTCCCGGCAGTCGTAGTCGCCGCGGCCGATCCAGGCGATGGCGAGAAGTTCCGATGCCTCGTCGACATTGAGGTCGGCGATAAGCTCGCGGAATTCCTCCTCGGTCAGATTTTCCTCTTCTTCTTCCTGCAGGCCGTCATGGCTGTGGGCATCGATGGCCTGGTCGGTGAATTCGATCTCGTGTTCGTGGCCGCTGTCGTAGTCTTCGTTCACGGCAGCCGAGAAGGCGCGCGCCTTGGCGGCGAGCATGCGCACGGTGTCGGCGCCTATCGAAAGATCCCAGTTCTTTTCCTGCACTGTCTTCATCGCCGGCCTGCCCTCTCACTGCCGGCATCATAGCCGAAAACGGTGCTGCTGCCAGCCGCTCGATCTAGACGGCCGGCTGGCGCTGCCTGCGCAGGGCAGGGACGATCTCGACCAGGAGTATGGCCGAGAAGATCAAAACGCAGCCGATGAGTCCGGCAGCCGGAAGGCGTTCGGAGAGGAAGATGGCGGCAAACAGTGCCGCGAAGACGGCTTCGGTCGACAGGAAGATGGCGGCCTGGGAGGCGGTCGTGTAGCGCTGGCCTATCACCTGCAAGGTGAAGGCGATGCCGCCGGAGAAGATGCCGGCATAGACGATCTCGGGCGCGGCCGATCTGATGGCGGCGATATCGACGGGCTCGAAGACAAAGGCCAAGGCCAGCGCGATCACGGCGGTGACGGCGAATTGCGTGACGGCCAATGTCACCGGACGGCCCGTCCCGGTGGCGCTGCGCTGGATGAAGATCACCTGGAGAGCCCAAAGTGCAGCGCAAAGGATGGTGAGCCAATCGCCCACGTGAAGCGCCACGGCGCCGCCGCCGGAAAGCAGCCAGATGCCCAGAAGCGCGCAGAGCGCCGCCGGCCAGACGATGCGATGCGGCCACTGGCGGAAGAGGATAACGCCGAAAAAGGGCACCATCACCACGTAGAGGCCGGTGAGGAACCCGGAATTGGTGACAGTCGTGGTCAGCAGGCCCACCTGCTGGGCGGTCATGCCGCCAAACAGCAGAACCCCGATCATGAGGAAGGCCCGCCACTGATGGCCGGCAAGCGGCTCGCTTGCCCGGCGGCTTTCACGCAAGGCGAAAGGCAGCATCGACAGGCCCGCGATGGCGAAGCGCAGGCCGATGAAGAGGAGCGGTCCGATCGCGTCCATCGCTGTGGACTGGGCCACGAAACCCATGCCCCACATTGCGCCGGCGGTTAGCAGCAGGAGGTTGGCCTGGGTGCGGGTCATGATTTCTCACATGGATGAACGGCAGCTTGCAGCGCCAGCTTCGTGGGGGCAGGCGCGGTCGGGGCCGTTGTGGCTATGGTCTGTTCTCGGGCCGTTGCTTTAGCAGGCCAGCGCCGACGTGCAAGCCGGCAGCCGCCCCATGCCTGCTAGGCCAGAGGCGGCTGTTGCGCAGACGGGAGAAGCAGGAGCCGGCTGCCGATCTGCGTCGAAGCCTTGGTGCCTGCAGGACTCAATCGGCGCGCGAGATGCGGATGATCTGGCCGTTATCCTCATCGGTCAGCAACCAGACCGAACCATCGGGCGCCACATCGACGTCGCGAATGCGGCCGAAGGCTCCCTCGAACAGGTGTTCCTCGCCGGCAATGTTGCCTTCGCCGTCCCGGTCGAGGCGGGCGACAAGCTGGGAGCGTAGCGCGCCTAGGAGAAAATCGCCCTGCCACTCAGGGAACATGGAGCCTGTGTAGACGGCCATGCCGGAGGGGGCGATGGAGGGGTCCCAGTAATATTCGGGCTGCTCGTAGCCCGGCGCCTGCGTGCCCCTGCCGATTTTCATGCCCGAATAGTGCCGGCCATAGGAGATGACGGGCCAGCCGTAGTTTCGGCCGGCCTCGGGGCGGTTGACCTCGTCGCCGCCACGCGCGCCATGCTCGACGATCCATAGGGCGTCGGTAACGGGATCCCAGACGGCGCCCTGCGGATTGCGATGCCCGACGGACCAGATCTCGGGCGCCGCGCCTTCCTGATCGGCAAAGGGATTGTCCTCCGGCACGCCGCCGTCCGGCAGTATGCGCAGGACGGAACCGGCGTGGTCGCCGGGATCCTGCGCACGGTCCGGCTCGCCGCGTTCGCCGATGGTGAAGAACAGCGTGCCGTCGGGCGCGAAGACGATGCGCGAGCCGAAGTGTTGGCCAGCTCCAGTCTTGCGGCTCATCGAGAAGATGGTCTGGGCGGCTTTGAGGGTGGGCGTTTCACCTTCTCGTACCAGCTCTGCGCGGGCGATGGCTGTGCCGGCGCCGCCCGAACCGGGCTGCGAATAGGAGAGAAAGATGGTGCTGTTCGTCTCGAAATCGGGGGAGACACGGACATCCAGCAAACCACCCTGGCCGAAATTCGCGACCTCCGGAACGCCGGCCAGCGGCGCTGAAAGACTGCCATCGGTGAAAAGCCGCAACCTGCCGGAACGTTCCGTCACCAGAGCGGCGCCATCCGGGAGGAAGTCGAGGCCCCAGGGATGGTCCAGGCCCTCGGCCAGCACCTGGGCCCTAAGGGTCAAGCCGCCTGCCTCGAACAATTGAGCGCTTGCGCCGGTGGACGCGGCCGCAAGGAATGCGGCCGCGGCGAGGAAAGTTTTCTGCATCTCGTGTCTCCGTTCCTGCAGGAGGCCCGCCCAAATGCACATAGGGGCTTGGCTGCGCGGCGCCAAGAGCGCGGCGAACGGCCACCCATATCGTGGCCCGTATGAAGCGATTCCGTTTGCCGGCTTTTTGCCGCACGCCTTTTCAAGCGGCGGGACCGTGCCAAAAAAAGGTGGTGAAAATTGTTGCGGGATTGCTATATTCGGCAGACTCGTACGAGACGGTTCCGTAGCCTGAGGCTGGCGGACCGTTTTCTTTTTGTACCCTTGGAACGGTTGCCGGCCCTGGCATTATTGCGGCCGGGGGCATGCAATCTTCTGCTTTGGGAAGGTGAATGAGATGAATAAGGTCCCGATGACCCAGGGCGGATATGCTTCGCTGAAGGAGGAACTGCGCTGGCGCCAGCAGGAAGAGCGGCCGCGCATCATCGAGGCAATCGCGGAAGCGCGCGCTCATGGCGATCTTTCGGAGAACGCCGAGTATCACGCGGCCAAGGAAGCCCAGAGCCTGAACGAAGGGCGCATCGGCGAGTTGGAGGACCTGATCGCGCGCGCCGAGGTGATCGACGTCACGAAGCTGTCGGGCGATACGGTGAAGTTCGGTGCGACGGTGGTCCTTGTCGACGAGGATACGGAAGAAGAAAAGACGTATCAGATCGTCGGCGACCAGGAAGCCGATGTGAAGAAGGGCCGCATCTCGATCTCCTCGCCCATCGCGCGCGCGCTGATCGGCAAGGGCGTCGGCGATTCCGTCGAGGTCAACGCTCCCGGGGGCGCGCGCGGCTATGAGGTCGTTCAGGTCCGGTACGGCTGAGCAAGACCATGAAGGCGCATGAGCCGAAGGGCGGGGGGCCCTCCCGTCCGGCCGTGCGCCAGGTCGAGGTTGTCGCCCCCAACTTCAAGCGCCGGCTTTCCGGCGTGACCAGCACCATCGTTCAACTCGTTCCGCTGCAGGCGCAATCGCTCCGCATCGCGACGCTGGGGCCGGGACTGCCGGAGACGCTGCCTCGGCTTGCATGGTGGCAGGCGCCGGGGCTGCTGCGCCGGCCGCAAGGCAAGCCCTTCCGCATATGGCATGCGCGCCGCAACACCGAAATGGTGGCGGGCGTGTTGCTTCGCCATGTGCTGCGGGCGCCCGTGCGGCTTGTCTTCACCTCGGCCGCGCAGCGCCGCCACAAGCCGTTCACGCGCTGGCTGATCCGCCGGATGGACCGGGTCGTGGCGACAAGCACCCGCTCCGGCTCCTATCTCGGGGTACCGCACCGCGTGGTGATGCACGGCATCGACACCGCACGCTTTCACCCGCCGTCCGGCCCGGCAGATCGGTGGCAGGCGACCGGACTTCCGGGGAAATACGGCATCGGCTGCTTCGGGCGGATCCGCCATCAGAAGGGTACGGATCTTTTCGTCGAGGTCATGACGGAACTGCTGCCGCGCTATCCCGAGTGGACGGCGGTGATCCTCGGGCGGGTGACGGCAGAAAACCGTGCCTTTGCCGATGGGCTTCGACGGAAGGTCGAAGAGGCGGCTCTTGGCGAACGCATCCTCTTTCTCGGCGAGGTGCCGGATGTGAAGCCGTGGTACCGGCGGATAAGCCTGTGTGTGGCGCCCTCCCGCAATGAAGGGTTTGGGCTGACGCCGCTGGAGGCCATGGCGTCGTCCACTGCGACCGTCGCGAGCGATGCGGGCGCCTATGCCGAACTGATCGTGCCGGGCGAGACCGGCGCGGTCACGCCGGCGGGCGATGCCGAGGCGCTGGCGCGGGCGGTCGAGCCCTATCTGGCAGACCCGGCGATGGCCGGGCGGCACGGGGCGGCGGGGCTGGCGCATGTGCGCGGCAGCTTCGCGCTCGAAAACGAAGCGACAAGCCTGCGCGAAGTTTATGAAGAACTCTGGGGCGCGCAATGAGGCAGGCTCTCATCATCGCGCGGGACAATGCCTACGGCCTCATGCAGGACACCGCGATCCTCAAGCGCGCGCTGGAGGGCGCGGGTCTTGAAGTCGCCACGGCGACGCCGAAGGAGCGCGGCTTCCTGGACCGCATTTTCGCACGCAAGAAGGCGGACATCGCCTTTCATATGGAGCGTGTCTTTCCGGCCTGGGTCGGCGGCGCTGGAACCAACGTGCTGGTGCCCAACCAGGAGCGTTTTCCGCGCCGGCATCTACGCCGCCTGAAGCTGGTCGACCGGGTGTGGGCCAAGTCGCGGCACGGCGAGGCGATTTTCGCCGCGTTCGGGATTCCCGCCTATTATTGCGGCTTCGCCTCGCCGGACCGCTACCTTCCCGAGGTGGAGAAGGACTGGAACATGTTCTTTCACCTGGCCGGCGGTAGTACGCTCAAAGGCACCGAGGACATTCTGACCCTGTGGCGGAGGCATCCCGAATGGCCGCAACTCGTGCTTGTGCAGAAGGCGGACAATGCGCCGGCGGCCGTACCGCCGAATGTCCGCCTCATTTCCGGCTATATCGATGATGGCGAGCTGAGGCACCTGCAGAATCGCTGCGGCATTCATCTGTGTCCGTCGCGCTCCGAAGGATGGGGCCACTACATCTGGGAGGCGATGTCCTGCGCCGCCGTGACCGTCACCACCGATGCGCCGCCGATGAACGAACATGTGAGCGCGGAAACGGGGGTGCTTGTCGCCTGGGACCGGAAGGAACCAAGGCACTTGGGCACCAACTACCACATAGACATGAACGCACTGCAAAAGTCCCTTGAAGTGACTCTTGCGATGTCGCCGGAGCAGAAAGAGGCGATGGGTACAAGGGCTCGCGAAGCGTTCGTTGCGTCGGAAATGGCGTTTGCCCAGGCGGTTCGAGCAGCGTTTCGATCGGTATGATCGTGGAAAAAAACAGTGTTTTTCATCTAAGCGGCGAGCGAGGCTGGCGCGGGGGCGAGAGTCAACTCGCCCTGCTCGTTCGGCATCTCGACGCGGGATGGAAGGGGCGGATGCTCGTTCCCGACAATTCCGAGCTGTACCTCAGGTTGACCGCGTTGCATGTGGAGCCGATGAGTGGGTTCGGTTTCCAACATCCGCTCGCCGGGTTGCGGTTGCGGAGAATGATCGAGGGGCAGAACGGGCGCGTGCTTCTGCATGCTCATTCAAGCAAAGCGCTTGAGACAGCGCTTCTAGCGCGGTTCGGACAGAAAGTGCCGCTCGTCGTATCCAGGCACAATGCCTTCTCGGTGAAGAGTGGCTGGAAGTACCGCATGGCAGACGCGGTCATCGCGGTATCTCAAGCAGCCCGAGGCGCATTGGCGAGGGCGAAGGTTCCCGTCAGCCGGATCACCGTCATTCCACCGGCTGTCGACCGCGAGCGTTTTGCCAATCCGACAACAGAGCGGTTCGGGATTTCGGATAAAGCCGTCGTCGTGCTTTGCGCCGCAGCGTTCGCTGAGGAGAAGGACCATGAAACACTTCTCAAGGCATGGAAACAGGTTGAGGCGGAGGAGAGAGATGCCCATCTGGTTCTCGCCGGGGACGGACCATTGCGCGCGGCAATGCATCAATTTTGCCGCGAGCTTGGTCTTGAGCGCGTGCTTTTCGTCGGGTGGCGCGACGATCTGCCTGACCTGGTGGCGGGCTGTGACATAGCCGTCCTATCGTCCCGGCTCGAGGGCCTTCCCACCTTTCTGTGCGAGGCGCAATGGGTCGGAAAGCCTGTTGCAGCAACGGATGCCGGCGGCGCCGGCGAGGCGATTGCAAACGGCCACACCGGTTTCTTGTCCGAAGTCGCCGATCCCGTCGCATTGGCGCAAAACCTCTTGCGGCTTACCAAGAACGCCGATCTGCGGAAGAAGTTCGGTCTCGCGGCTGCGGCTCGAGCCCAGCGCCTGTTCGATCCAAATGCCGTCGCCTCAGCGCATCAACGAGTTTATGAGAGCGTTTTGGAAGGCTTCTAAGCGTGTCGTCAGTCGAAAGGAACGACTTCAAAGCGACCGCGGTATACAAGCCGTGGAATGGTTCGGTACCGGAACTTGCGCACAGCCCTGCCAATTTCTCGCACGATGGTTCTGTGAAGTGGTGGCCGCTTTCGCTTCAGTTTCGCCCGCTTGTATTCCGGCACCAGCAGGCTTGGCTCAAACTGAACGTCTTGCCGCTTCATGAAGAACTGCTGAAGCACCGGGGCGGGGATCATCTGGTAGGTGGTGATGCGATCCAACGCGCTGCCGGAGAACATGAGTTCGTCCACAACCATCTGGACCCTTTCGGACTTTTCCAGAAGCACGTTTGCCGCATCACGACTGAGAATATAGCCGCTCGCCCCCATGTGCGCCGTGCGCAGCCTCCTGAGGCTCCGGGAGGGCCGAACTTCGTGCCGCGCCGGATCCAGAACCACAGGAACCAGATTTGTGTCCAACTTCACAATCATCGCATCTGCCGGAAGCCAGCTCATGTCAGCAAGCAGTCTCGGCAGATCGGGGCTTAGATGCGCATCGTCCTCGAAGATGATCGCATTGGGATCCGAGGATTCGACGAGTTTTTTCCATGCGGCGCGGTGGCTGAGAAAGCATCCGATCTCGCCGGGGCTTAGCCCTGATTCCGGATGGGAGCCGAGGTCGATATGCTCTCCGTCAACGGCAGGTATGCGCTCAGCAGGAAGGCCGAACGCATGGAACTGGTCGTTCATGAACTGCCGGCGATCGGGTGAGCGATCCAGGTTTATGTAGTATATCTTTGGTTGCGTCATTGGGATAAACTAGAGCTTTGTTTTGGAAAACTTGTTAGTTTTTATTCGTATTCGCAAAAGTCAGGCATCGGAAGGTCCCGTAGGATTTTCGTCCGATATTGAAAACTCAAAGGTGCCAGAATGTCACCGAGCAGAAGCGACCACGGCACAGTGTATTTGCTGGGGCCGTCTCCATAGTCGACGCCTTGACGCTCCTTCGGATAGCGTGCCGGATGATTGCGCAGGTGCGGCAACAAGATGTCGAGCCTGCTTTCCACTATCGCAAGCCATCGCGATGTGAACTCGGTTCCTGGCTTGAATATAAAGGCGCAATTTCCGATCAGACGACCGTGGAAAAGCTTCAGCTTTCGGTAGAGGAGGTAGTTCCTCAGGTAGGAGGACTTCCTCTCCAGTAGATAGTAGCTTCCTTCAACCCGCGAACGCGCAATCTTTGCCACTCCGTGGCGGAGTTCGGGATACCCTACACCGAGCGCGCTGGATTCTTTCAGTTTCCGAAAGGCTGGTAGCCAGGTTTGGCTCGTCCGCTTGATATCGGAGTAGCCGCCGCCGTGATGGTGCATAAAGTAAGCGCGCAGATAGTCCGACCTGTGAATAGGGCTGAGAAATGGATATGCCGGATGCAACGGGGTAGTGGCCATCCATGGGGCGAGATTGTCGTTGTTTACCACCACGATGTCGCACTGGGTGCTGACAAGCGTCTCCAGGCATCGCCTGCGCGCCTCACTCATTTCGTTCGAACCGGTCCAGAATACGAAAACCCGATTCTCCCATGGTTGAGGTGCGCGCGCCCGTGGTGCCATAGATACAGCTCTCATTAAGGAATGAATGTCGATGTCGTCGGGCCTACTCGATGGCGACCAGTCCTTCATCCTTGACCTGACGGATGGTGAGCGCCGTGCGGACCGTGTCGACATTGGGAGCGGAGGTCAGTTCGTCGATGACGAAGGTCTGGAAGGTGCCGAGATCGGTCGCTACGCAATGCAGCAGGAAGTCCGAATCGCCGGAGACCATCCAGGCGCGGCGGACGATGGGCCATGTGCGGGAGCGCTCGGCGAAGGTGCGCAGCTCCACCTCCGATTGATGATGGAGGCCGACAAGGCAGAAGGCCACTACGTCGAAGCCCAGGGCAGGGCTGTTGAGCAGCGCGCGGTAGCCTTTGATGATGCCGCTTTCCTCCAGCCGCTTGACGCGGCGCAGGCAGGGCGGCGCCGAGATGCCGACGCGCCGCGACAATTCGACATTGGTGATACGGCCGTCCTTCTGAAGTTCGCGGAGGATCTTCCAGTCGATGGCGTCGAGGTCGGCCTTCAGCGGCATCTTTTGCCCCAATTCTGCTCGGTTTGCGCACGAATCTGTCGCATGTGTGAAATAAAACTACAGCAAGGCGCAGCCAAGTCCAAGTGCGCAGGCACGCTATGGCTGTCCTTTCGCGCGCTTTCTTGGTGAAAAGCCGGCCTGCAACCGATGTAGCTGTTGGAAAACCGTTCTTCGCCTTGCACGCAGGGATATGGAATACTTAGATCAGGACCACTTCGCGGGCCGTCCGCATCAACGAAAGGAACACCCATGACCAGCCGCCATGCGCCCGTTCTCATCATCGGCTCGGGGCCGGCCGGCTACACAGCGGCCATCTACGCGGCGCGTGCCATGCTGAAGCCGGTGCTGGTCGCCGGTCTGGAGCAGGGCGGCCAGTTGATGATCACCACCGACGTGGAGAACTATCCGGGCTTTGCCGACCCCGTTCAGGGGCCGTGGCTCATGGAGCAGATGCGCGCGCAGGCGGAGAATGTCGGCACGGACATCGTCAACGACATCATCGTCGACGTCGATATCTCCATGCGGCCTTTCCGGCTGACGGGCGATTCGGGCACGGTCTATACCTGCGACGCGCTGGTGATCGCGACCGGGGCGAAGGCGAGGTGGCTGGGCATTCCCTCGGAACAGACCTTCATGGGGTTCGGCGTTTCGGCCTGTGCCACCTGCGACGGCTTCTTCTACCGCGGCAAGGACGTGGTTGTCGTCGGCGGCGGCAATACGGCGGTGGAAGAGGCGCTGTACCTGGCAAACCTCGCCAGGAAGGTGACGGTTCTCCACCGGCGGAACGAATTCCGGGCCGAGCGCATCCTGCAGGAGCGCCTTCTGGCCAGGGACAATGTCGAGGTCCTGTGGGACATGGTGGTGGACGAGGTCGTCGGCGAGCCGGCCAAGCCGCCGCTGCCGCCTTCCGTCAACGGCATTCGCGCGCGGAACGTGAAGACCGGTGCGGTGAGCGAACTTTCCGTCGACGGCGTGTTTGTGGCGATCGGCCATGCACCGGCGGTCGAGCTATTTGAGGGTAAGCTGAAGCAGAAGCCAAATGGCTATCTTTGGACCGAGCCCAATTCCACGCGCACCGATGTGCCGGGCGTCTTCGCCGCCGGCGACGTTACGGACGACATCTATCGCCAGGCGGTGACTGCGGCAGGACTTGGATGCATGGCCGCCCTCGAGGCGGAGAAATATCTGGCCGGACTGGAGGCGCACCGCGAAGCAGCGGAATAGGCTGGCAAGACCAGAGCCACAATAACGGTTGCACGCCCAAAACATTACGAGGGGAACAAGGCGTTGGACTGGGATAAATTACGTGTGTTCCATGCGGCCGCGGCCGCGGGATCCTTTACGCATGCGGCCGAGACGCTGCATCTTTCGCAATCGGCGATCTCGCGCCAGGTGAGCGCGCTGGAGCAGGAGGTCGGCGTTCCCCTGTTCCATCGCCATGCGCGGGGGCTGGTGCTGACCGAGCAAGGCGAGATCCTCTACAACGCCGCCCACGAAGTCCTGATGAAGCTGGAAAGCGTGAAGGTGCGCCTGTCGGAAACAAAGGACAGGCCGTCAGGCATGCTCAAGGTCTCAACCACGGTAGGCCTCGGCACCGGCTGGCTTACCGAAAGGCTGCCCGAGTTCGGCGATCTTTATCCGGAGATACAGCTTCAGCTCATCCTGGACAACGAAGAGCTGGACCTGACCATGCGCCAGGCCGATTGCGCCATTCGCATGCGCCAGCCGCAGCAGCCGGACCTCATCCAGCGCAAGCTTTTCACCGTGCATTTCCATCTTTATGCCTCGCCCGGCTACGTGAACCGCCACGGCAAGCCGGCTTCCATCGACGATCTCGACCGCCACCGGATCGTGACCTTCGGCGAAGCGGTGCCCGCCCATCTCAGCGATATGAACTGGCTGGAGACGGCCGGCCGGCCGGAAGGCACGAAGCGAGCCGTCGCGCTGCAGATCAACAACATCCTGTCGATCAAGCTCGCCGTGCAGCGAGGTGGCGGAATAGCCATGCTGCCCGACTACGTCGTAGGCAAGGAAAGCGGATTGGTGCAGCTTCTGCCGGAGACGGCGGTGCCATCCTTCGATACCTATTTCTGTTATCCGGAGACGATGAAACACCAGGCCAAACTGCAGGTTTTCCGCGATTTCCTGATCTCCAAGTCACGCGGCTGGACCTTTTGAAGGTACATGTCCTGTTTACCTATGCAAATGTGCATGGGTGGAATGCAAAAGCTGGTGGTTGTTATTTGAGCAACGAATGCTCATATCTTGATCATTCGCGGGGCGCGTTCTCCTCCCATTTGCCCCCGTGAATGTTCCCCTCTGGAGGTTTCGCCTTAACAGGCACTTCCAATTTTTAAAGCCGGATCTTTTGATCCGGCTTTTTTTTCGGAGCTGTGGCGGTGAGTGTCAACCGTCGGCCCTGGCAAGCAGGGCTTGCCGCTGAACTTTTTCTATCGGGCCTGTTCCTCGGATCGAGATGGCGATGCGCGCCAGATGTGCGCCTTGAAAGCGGGCACCCTCCAACTCGTTGGTGCTTGGGCGGCGATCGCCGCCATTCCCGCCGCTTGCAATGGTGGTGGCGCCGTAGGGCGAGCCGCCGGTGATCTCGTCCATTCTGGTCTGGCCCTTGAACGTGTAGGGCAGCCCGACAACGACCATCCCCAGATGCATGAGCGAAGCCTGCATGGAAAGCAGCGTGTGCTCCTGACCTCCGTGCTGGCTGCCGCTGGAGGTGAAAACGCCGCCGACGCGGCCGACAAGGGCGTCCTGCGCCCACAGGCTTCCCAACCGATCCAGAAAAGCTTTCATCGGTGCCGCCATATTTCCGAAGCGAGTGGGCGTGCCGAAGACGATCGCATCATAGTCGGGGAGCTCGTCGATTGTTGCGACCGGAACGTCGCCTTGTCCTTCCGCAGGCGCCTCACGCGCCTCAAACTCCGGGATGCATTTCAGGACGACGCTCGCACCGGTCTCCCGCGCGCCTTCGGTGACGGCGCGAGCCATTTCAGCGATGTGGCCGTAGGCGGAATAGTAGAGCACGAGTATGCGGGTCATGAGGCGGCTCCTGTACTGGGCGTTGGTTTCTGGGTTGCCGGCAGGGGCAGTTCCTGCCGGTGGACGGGCGTGGAGGATACGGCGGGGCGCTGGGCGGCCTGGGCCAGCCAGACGGAGGCCAGAACGACGGCTATGCCGGCCAGCTGAGGCGGGGTCAGGTGCTGGCCGAGGATCGCCCAGCCGAGGATGACGGCGGTGAGAGGACTCAGGAAGCCGAGCGGGGCCACCGCGGAAGGCTCCAGCCTGGATATGCCGCGGAACCAGAGGAAATAGGTGAGCGCGGCGCCGATGAGGCCGAGATAGGCGAAGCCGGCAATGTTGGCGCCCGTAAGGGCGGGCAGGGGCGGTTCGAGAAAGAGCGCGGGGGGCAGGAGCAGGATGCCGCCGGCGGTCAATTGCCACGAGGCGAAGGTGAGCGACGAAACAGGAGGCTGCCAGCGCCGGCTCAACACCGTGCCTACGGCCATCGCCAGCGCGCCGAAGAGGCCGGCGAGGATGCCCACGGGGTCAAGTGCCGCCTGCGGGGTGAGAATGAGCAGGGCCACGCCTGCCATGCCGGCGACGGCGGCGACGACGGCGAGGAAACGTATCGGCGCGCCGATGAGCAGCCG
The DNA here is from genome assembly GCF_036621415.1 of Nitratireductor thuwali. Lineage (NCBI taxonomy): Bacteria > Pseudomonadati > Pseudomonadota > Alphaproteobacteria > Hyphomicrobiales > Phyllobacteriaceae > Nitratireductor > Nitratireductor thuwali. The sequence goes on along the minus strand of NZ_CP030941.1, from coordinate 760,118 downwards.
GGCGAGGAAAATGACCACCAGAGGCTGGATCGCACCGACTGTAGCGGCCACCCCGCCCGGCAGGCGGTAGGCGGTGACGAACAGCATCCACCAGAAGATCGTGAAGTTGAGCCCACCGAGCACAAAGGCGCGCGCCCACCATACGCCTTGCGGGAGCTGCCGCATGACGGCGAGCAGCAGCAGGCCCGCGGGCAGGGCGCGCAGCATGGCGACCGTCAGCGGATAGCCATCGGGCAGGAACTCCGTCGTCACCAGATAGGTGCTGCCCCAGATGGCGGGGGCGATAGCGGTCAGGAGAAGGTCTGTGTGCCTGGACATGCGTCACCTCGAAATTATCTTGACCTCAAGATAATGCCATTTGTCTTGACGTCAAGATAATATTTGGGGATGATGCGACATGGATCATGTCGACGGCATTCTGAAACAATGGAACAGGGAGCGGCCGGACCTCGACGTCGCTCCCATGGGCCTCATCGGCCGCATCAGCCGTATCTATGGCCATCTCATGCGGGAGATGAGCGAAACCTTTGCCAAGCATGGGCTGAACCGGGCCAGTTTCGACGTTCTCGCCACCTTGCGGCGTTCGGGGCCGCCCTACGCGCTCAGCCCCGGCGATCTGCTGGCGGCCACGATGGTGACCTCCGGCACCATGACCAATCGCATAGACCAGCTTGAAAAGGCGGGCCTGGTGGCCCGCGCGCATAATCCCGAAGATCGGCGCAGCATGAGGATTTCGCTGACGCAGAAGGGGCGGGAGGTGATCGACGCCGCCGTGACCGACCACGTGGCCACCCAGGCGCGGCTGACGGCGATGCTGTCGGAAGAAGAGCGCAAGGCGCTGGACGAAATGCTGGGGCGCTATCTGTCGCGGATCGAAGGGGAGGGCTAGCTGCCGTCTGATAACCAAGCGGCTGTCATGCCACCGGCAACGGGGGCGACGGCCAGTCCAAGCAAGCCCGAAGCGCCTTTCGCGTGGGCTATGAGGACGCGGCGCAGAATAAAAAGTCCTGTTGCCGGTAAGGCAACAGAGAGGACACCGGGCCCTGCGAATGCAAAACTCCATGCCGCCGCTATGGCGGAGGCTGCTAGAAGAATCAGCGAATACGGCAGGTGCGATTGCCTGCTTTCTAGACCGATAAATCCTCTGGGAGAAAACAATGTCAATAGGCCGCCCGTAGCAAGGATTGTGACGAAGACGCCATTATAGGAATTCGTTTCCAGAAACCGCCCGACCTCGTGCATGCCGAGTGAGTGGATTCCCACGATCACCGGTGTCACAAGTAGCAGATGAATGTTGATTCCTAGAAATAGCGGGTTGGAGCGCGTTTGCGAGACCTGGTGCAAGAAAAGCACCATGGCCGACAACAGAGCTGCTATCCATCCGGCTGCTTCCAGGCCGACGCCGCCTCGCCAGAGGGCGATAAACACAATCGACGGCAGAGCCTCCGCCAAATCCTTCACCCAGGTCACACGCTTAAAGACATGCACAGCTGCGACTCCCGACACGATATCCAGTCTAAGAGGCACAGCTACCAGCGGCAATATTGCGTTGCAATGATCGGAAGGCGCGCCGCCTCTTCTTACATAAATAGGCTTTCGCCTTCCAGGCCTTCATAGAGCGCAGCGACCTCGTCTCCGTAGCCGTTGTAGATCACCGTCGGCACATCTTCATTGGTACCCAGCACGCGCTCGGTGGCCTGGCTCCAGCGTGGATGGGGCACTTCGGGGTTCACGTTTGCCCAGAAGCCGTATTCGTTTGGCGCGATCTGTTCCCAGAAGCTTTTGGGGCGTTGGTCGGTGAAGGAGATCCTGGTGATCGACTTGATGGATTTGAAGCCGTATTTCCAGGGGAGAGCCAGGCGCAGCGGGGCGCCGAACTGGTTTGCGAGCGGCTTGCCGTAGACGCCGGTGACCATGAAGGCAAGGTCGTTGCGGGCCTCGGCCATGGTGAGGCCTTCGACATAAGGCCAGGGATACCAGACCTGCTTCTGCCCGCTGGCCATGGCGGGATCGTTGAAGGTCTCGAAGCGCACGTAGCGCGCCGTGGAGAGCGGTCTGGCATGGTCCACCAGGGCGCCCAGCGGAAAGCCGGTCCATGGCACCGTCATGGACCAAGCCTCGACGCAGCGGTGGCGGTAGAGCCGTTCCTCCAGCGGAAATCGTTTCTCGAGGTCATCGAAGGCGATGGTCATGGGCTCTTCGACCATGCCGTCTATCTCAATATCCCACGGGTCGGTCACCAGCGCTTCGGCCGCCCTGTGTATCTGCTTATGGGAACCGAACTCGTAGAAATTGTTGTAGCGGGAACTGATGTCTTCCGGAGTCAGGTCGCGCTCGATCTTGTAGGCGTCGTTGCGGCTGGCTGGATAGAGCCCGCCATCCTGCCCGCGGGCGGGCCTTGTGGCGGCCGCGGTGGCGAGCGCGAGGCCTGCCAAGCCCATGCCTTGCAAGATGCTCCTGCGGTTCAGGAAAACATCCTCGGGCGTGGCTTGCGCCTCGGCGATGGCCCAGCGAGGCCGACGGTGATAGACTGGCATAAGAGCCTCCATGGGACTTCTCGCCGAAAGTAGCGTGTGGGGACGATAGCGCCAATCACAAGCGATCAACTTTGCGCGTTCTGCCGGTTTTACGGCTTGCCTCAGGCTGCTTTCCCCTTGCCGTTCATCGCTTCCTCGGCCTGACGGCCCGTCAGTTCCGCCATGTGATCGAAACGCGCCTCGTAGCTCGCCACGCCAGCGGTGGCCGAGCGCAGCTCGATAATGAGGTTGGCCGTCTCGGCTTGCGGCATCATAGCCTGGACCATGTCCCAGCTGTTCCAGCCGGCGCGGGTGTCGAAGCCGAGGATCTGGCCGCGCCTCTGCGACAGGATTGCCGTCACCCGGGCCGTGGCCTCGGACGGGGTAGCCACCTCGACCTTCAAAATGGGTTCGAGCAGCACCGGTTGGCATTGGGGAAGCCCCTCCTTCATGGCAAGCCGGGCGGCCAGTTGGAAGGCCATGTCGGACGAATCGACAGAATGGTAGGAGCCGTCCGCCAGATTGACGGCGATATCGACGACCGGAAAACCGAGCGGACCCTGCTTGAGCGCTTCGCGCACGCCGGCCTCGACGGAGGGTATGTACTGCTTCGGCACCACGCCGCCGGTGATCGTCTCGGTGAACTCGAAGCCCGTCCCGCGCGGCAGCGGCTTTATGTCGAGGACGACGTCGCCATATTGCCCGTGCCCGCCGGACTGCTTCTTATGGCGGCCGCGCTGGGTCACGGATTTGCGGATGGTTTCGCGGTAGGGGATGCTCGGCGTGTCCGTGTCAACGGCGATCTGAAACTTGCCTTCCAGCCGCTCGCGCGCCACCCGCAGGTGCATTTCGCCCTGGCCGCCCAGGATGGTCTCGCCGCTCTCCTGATTCTGGTCGACGACCAGGGAGGGATCCTCCTCCGTCAATTTCTGCAGCGCGGCCGACAGCTTGACCTCGTCCTTGCGGTCGCGCGGGCGGAGCGATACCGCGTGGACGGGCTGCGGCACAGCGATCAAGGTGAGCGTCGGCGCGGCGGTTTTCGTCGCAGTCAGCGTGGCGCCGGTGCGGGCCTCATCGAGTTTGCCGAGGGCGACCGTATCGCCTTCACCGGCCCTGGGCGTCTTCTTCTGCTCTCTGCCCATGAGCGTGTAGAGGCCCGACACCTTGCCGGCGCCCGGAAGTTCCGTACCGTCGGCGATCGCGCCGGACAGGACGCGAGCGACCGAGATCTTGCCGCCATGGCCGGTGTGCAGCGTTTTCATAACCTGCAGCACCGTTTCCCCTCCGGCAGGAAGGCCAAGCCGCTTGCGCGTCTCGGTCACGTCGGGCACGTCGTGGCGGATCGCCTTGAGCAGACGCAGGACCCCATTGCCCTTCTCCGCCGCGCCGATCAGCACGGGCGTTACGGAGCCGGCACGCAGGTCGGCCGCCAGATCGTCGAAAATCGCGTCGCGGGGAGGCTCGATCTCTTCAAGGAGTTGTTCCATGAGCTGATCGTCATGATCGGCCAAAGTCTCCAGCATGGAGAAGCGGGCTTCGACCTCGCGCGCCCTGTCGTCGTCCGGGATGGGCTGGATTTCGCTCGGCGCATGCTCCCGATAGATATAGGCCCGCTCCATCGCCAGGTCGATCGAGCCTATGACGATGCCGTTCTTGCGCAGCGGTATCTGGCGCAGAAGCAGCGGCACGGAGCTGACGGTCTGCAACTCCTTCAGCGTCTCGCGCACGCCGGCGCTGCTCTTATCCATCTTGTTGAGGAAAAGCATGCGCGGAATGCCCAACTGGTCGAGCCGCTGCAGGATGACCTGAAGCGCGGGCAACTTCTTGTCAGCGGCGTCGACCACCACGACCGCCGCATCGGCCGCCGTCAGAACCGGTTCGGCATCGAAGCCGAACTCGACGGAGCCCGGACAATCGACGAGCGTCAGGCTTTCGTCAAGGAAGTCGAATGTCGCAAAACACGCCTCGACACTCATCCCATGCGCCCGTGCCTCGGGCGATGGGTCGCCTATCTGGTGCGCGCCGGGCGCGTGCTTTTCTATCGCTCCGGCACGAGCCAGGGTGGCTTCGAAAAGCGTGGTTTTTCCACTCGCGAAAGGGCCAAGAATGGCAACGCATTTCGGCCCCGTCTGTCTTCCTCCCGCGCGTTCTCCCATGAAACCGACCTCCTGTCACACACCCGCACTGGGGCGGCGGCCGGCATGGACTTTCCCGCGATCAGGAGCGGACGATAGCGGACCTTGACCGCCTCGCAGGCAACCGTCCCTCGCCATTGCGCAAGGCCGCGCGAGGGACCTGCCCCTCGATCGGTCCTGCTTTCCGGGCTGGATGGTTCCTTTGCAACTCTCGCATGCTCCTCTTCGGGGACAGGCTGCTGCGGCCGTCGCGCCAGCGGGTATCGTTTCCCGATACTCCCCTGAAAAACATCGTCACACGAGAGGCCGAAGAGAGCAAGGGGCCGGCGGGCAGACGCCTTAGCTCAAGCGATCACAATCGAAGCGTCCAGGTCTGCCCGACAAGGTCCTTACCGAAGGAGTGGTGCTTTTCCTCCTTCACAAGCGCGAATCCGACGCTCTGGTAGAGGTGGCGCGCCGAGACCAGTACGTCATTGGTCCATAGCGTGAGTTCCTCATAGCCTTTTGCCCGTGCGAAGCCGATGCATTCCCCGACCAGGCGGCGGCCGATGCCCAGACCTCGTGCTGCAGGTTCCACATAGAGCAGCCGGAGCTTGGCCACCGCCGCCGTGTCCCGTACAACGAACACGGAGCCCGCGACCTCCCCATTGCGCTCGGCGACCCACGCCACCTCATGCCGTGGGTCGAAGTTTTCCACGAACTCGCTCAGGATTCGTGCCGCCAGCGCCTCGTAGTCTTCGTTCCAGCCATATTCCTGGTGGTAGAGGATGGCTTGGCGATGGGTGATCCAGCCCAAGTCGCCGACCCGCAAGGGGCGAAGGATGTAGGACACCTGGCGGTCCGCCGCCGGTTCCAGCATGCGCCGGATCGTTTCCATGGCGGAGACCAGTTTCTCACGCTCGTGCGGAAGCAGGGGAGCGAGCAGGTCAGCCATCTGTTCCCGGGAAGCGCGATCGAGCGGTGCAAAAGCCCGGTGGCCTTCGCCGGTCAATGTCAACAGGAATTGCCTGCCGTCATCAGCCGAGGCGCGACGTTCGAGCAAGCCTTGCTTGGCAAACTTTTTCAGTATCCGGCTCAGATACCCGGCGTCGAGCCCAAGGTCGCCTCCGAGTTCCGTGGCGGTAAGGCACTGCCGATGCGCCAGCTCGTAAAGAATACGCATCTCAGTAAGCGAAAATCCGCCTTTGAGCACGCTTTCGCCAAGAAGGCCGACCTGGCGGGTGTAGAAGCGGTTGAACGCGCGGACGGCGGCGATCTGTTCATCGCCGGGCGGCTGGATGTGTTCCATGGCGGTACCTCTGCTTGCCAGTGTCAAACATGTAATTGACTTGGTCAAGCATTTGGAGCCGCCCGCGAGAGGATGCCATCCCGGGGTTCCGTTCCCGGGACGGCCGCGGGGAGTTCTGCCTACCGCAGCCCGGCCGTAAAGCGCTGGATGCGGTTGCAGGCTTCTTCGAGGAGCGCTTCCGACGTTGCGTAGGAGATGCGGAAGTTGGGGCCGAGGCCGAACGCCGAGCCCTGGACCACGGCGACGCCTTCCGCCTCCAGGAGTTCGGTCACGAAGTCCGCGTCGTTCTCGATCACCTTGCCGGAGGGCGCCTTCCTGCCGATGGTTCCCTTGCAGGAGGGGTAGACATAGAACGCGCCTTCGGGAACCGGACAGTCGATGCCGCTCGCCTGGTTGAGCATCGAGACGACGAGATCGCGCCGGCCCTGGAATACCGCTTTGTTGGTGGCGATGAAATCCTGCGGGCCGTTGAGCGCCTCGACTGCCGCCCATTGAGCGATGGAGCAGGCGCCGGAGGTCTGCTGACCCTGGATCATATCCATGGCCTTGATGAGTTCGATGGGGCCTGCCGCGTAGCCGATGCGCCAGCCGGTCATGGCGTAGGCCTTGGAGACGCCGTTCATGGTCAGCGTCCGCTCATAAAGCCGGGGCTCGACTTCCGCGATGGTGCGGAAGGCGAAGTCGCCATAGGTCAGGTGCTCATACATGTCGTCAGTCAGCACCCACACATGCGGGTGCTTGAGAAGCACGTCGGCGAGCGCCCGCAGCTCGGCCTGCGTATAGGCCGCGCCGGAAGGGTTGGAGGGCGAGTTCATCATCAGCCATTTGGTCTTCGGAGTGATCGCCTTTTCAAGTGCATCGGCGGTCAGCCTGAAGCCGTTCTCGATCGAGGTTTCCGCGAAGACCGAAGTGCCGCCGCAAATCGCGACCATCTCGGGATAGCTCACCCAGTAGGGCGCGGGGATGATCACCTCGTCTCCGGCGTTCAACGTTGCCATGAAGGCGTTGAACAGGATCTGCTTGCCGCCGGTGCCGACGATGGTCTGCTTCCAGTCGTAGTCGAGATTGTTCTCGCGCTTGAACTTGGCGGCGATCGCCTCGCGTAGCGGCTGGATGCCGGAGACCGGAGTATATTTGGTCTCGCCGCGGTTGATCGCGTCGATTGCCGCCTTCTTGATGTTGTCCGGGGTGTCGAAATCCGGTTCGCCGGCGCCAAGCCCGATGACATCGCGGCCCTGCGCTTTCAGGTCGCGCGCTTTCTGCGCGACGGCAATCGTGGCGGAAGGCTTCACGCGTGAAAGGGCATCGGCAAGGAAAGCCATGGCAGGGGTAACTCCTGATAGGATTTTCGTTTGTCGGGAACCGACCGTCGATCCGACGCCTGTTAATGTCCGATCGCGGGCGGAATCGCAAGACCGGGCAAGGGGTCGTGCTGCTGAACATATAAATCCAATGGCCTCCGATTAACGCCGGATAAAGCGTTGGATGCAAGACTGCGGCTTCAAAGGAACGCTTGCAGGTTTGTATTGTGTCACGCGGCGTAGGACTGGCCCAGATTACGCGGCATGAGGATGGCGCCGCCATTGGCGTGTGGGGCGTCCATACGCTGAAAAGCGCCTTTCAGCCGATTTTCGCCTTTCAGGAAGGGCGACTAGTGGCCACGGCCTATGAAGGCCTCCTGCGCCCTTTTCGCGACGGTGCGCCGGTCGGCGCTGCGGCCTTCTTCTCCGCCGTGCCGGAGGCTGACCGCGGGCATGTCGAAACGCTCGCGCGGGCCCTTCACTTCCTCAATGCGCGGTGCCTTGATGAGACCGCGCTCCTGTTCATCAATTTCGACCCCAGCCATTTCGACGGGGCGGGAGCGGTCGACGGCGCCCTCAAGGATATCCGGCTCGTGCTCAACGAAGCGGACATCCAGCCGTCTCGGATTATGTGCGAGATCACCGAGCAGAAGCTCCACACCGAAAGCGAACTCCTGCGCTTCGTCTGCCACTTGCGGGAATTCGGCTATCAGGTCGCCGTGGATGACTATGGCGCAGAGGATTCCGACATGCGCCGCATCCTGGAACTGAAGCCGGACGTGGTGAAGTTCGACGGGCTCTGGGTCAATCATCTGATGGCGACGGAGCCTGGCCGGGACCTCCTGTTCGAGATGGTCCGCCGGTTTCGGGGAATGGGCATCCGGACCGTCTTCGAGGGCATGGAAGAGAGCTGGCAGCTCGACCTTGCCGAAGCGGCCGGCGTCAACATGGTGCAGGGCTTTGTCCTTGCTCGTCCGGAACTGGCGCCGGCGCGGTTCGAGCTGTTCCGCCGCGACGGCCCGAACCGGCCTGCCACGGCGGCCTGCACTTCCCCAGAAGCTGGTGAATTTCCGCTTGAGGCGCGGGCCGTGCGGCCACGTCAGAAGCAGCAAAGATACCCATTTGGAAAGCGGATGAATTGAGCATGGATTTGTCCCACTCACGTCTCCGGCGCGTGCTGGATGCAACGCTCGTCGACGAGGTTGGCATCGAAACGGGCGTTTACGGCCGGTTCCACATCCGCACGACCTATCAGCCTATCATGCGCAACGATGGCGAGTGGCTGGAACCCTGCGGAATCGACGGTCAGGCGCGCCCGTTTCGCGAGGGCAGGGCGGTGGGCGCACGGACCTTTTTCGATGAGGCTCCCGACGAGGACCGGCCTTTCGTCGAAACCCTTTGCCGGGCGTTGCACCTCGGCAACTACATCAATGTAGGCGTCGACGGCCTGGACCTTTACTTCAGCTCCGACCCTTACGAAGAGGGCGATGTGGCCGGCCTGGTGCGGCAGGTCGAGGCGGCGCTGCGGCAGTATGAAGGAATGGGCGTGGAGCCCGGCCAGCTCGTATGCAAGGTCGCCTTCGCGCAGGATCGCCGGATGTTGCACGAGCTTGGCAGCGAAATGCGCCGGCTGGGCGTAGCGATAGCGGTCGACGATTTCGGGATGACGCAATCGACGCTGGAGCGGATGCGCGCGCTCGATCCGGAGATCGTTAAATTCGACGGCGAATGGTTCAGGCGCATTTCGGACGCGGCGACCGCCGTCCGCCTTCTCGCCCTGCTGGTCAATGCCTTGCAGCGCGAAGGGCGCAAGGTGTTGATCGAAGGCATCGAGACGAGCCAGCAGCTGCGGGCCGCCCTGGAGACGGGAGCCGATTATCTGCAGGGATATCTGCTCGGCATGCCCAGCTTCGCTGGCACCGCGTTCGACACGCGCCGCATTCCGGTCGAGCGGCTCATCGTGCCGGACGGCAACGTCGTGCCGCTGTTCAATCAGCGAGGCCGGTGAGGCGATCCGTCAGCTCCGTTAAACGTTCGTTGCAGAACAATTCATTCGTATCGAACCTCCCATCCGGCTAAACAGCCGGCATGCGATCGGAAGGGCGAAACGATGAAACTCTACGGGATGACCGATAGCGGCAATTGCTACAAGCCGCGCCTCGCCATGGCGAAGCTGGGTATTCCCTATGAGCATGTCGAGACCAGCTCGCGCGATGGAACGACGCGCAAACCCGACTATCTGGCCAAGAACGCCAACGGAAAAGTGCCGCTTCTGGAACTCGACGATGGCCGTTTTATCGCCGAATCCAACGCCATCCTGCTGTATCTGGCGGAGGGAACACGGCTTCTGCCGGAGGAACGCTACGAACGGGCGGTTGTCTGTCAGTGGCTGTTCTTCGAGCAATATAGCCACGAGCCCTATGTGGCGGTGAGGCGGGCGCTGCTGAAATATCCCGAGCGGGCGAAGCTTGCGACGCCGGAGCGCCTTGCAGAAACGCTGGAGGGTGGAAACCGGGCGCTGGGTGTCATGGAACAGCAACTGGAACGCTCGCCGTTCCTCGCGGGCGCGGCCATGAGCGTTGCCGACATCTCGCTCTACGCCTATACGCATGACGCGGGTGAAGCCGGTTTCGACCTGACGGCGTTTCCTGCCGTTTCGGGCTGGCTGAAGCGGGTTGAGAACGATCCCGGCCATGTGCCTATGATGCCGGGCTGAGGCCGACTATCGGAACTGCGGGCGCCTTAGGCCACCGCGCGTATCGGCTGCCGAGGCGCCTGTTTTTGCGCTCGAAGTGCCCGCCTGTTGTCGAATACGGCGTTTAAAGCGTCCATATCGACATAGAAGCGGCGCGAAAGTTCGATGACGATCTGGTCTTCGCTTAGGTCTCTGGCGGCAAGCATGTCGACGATCAGCGCCAGTTCGGCATGTTCCGTAAGGCGCGATTTGATGCTGTCTTCGCGGATCGGATGCATTTTTCCCCCTGTCCTGCCGGTCGGCCGCAAGGCCGGCTCGACCGCGAGCAGATATCCCATGCCGGAAACGCGGCGGAACAACCCGGAGAACTCCTCGCATTCCGCGGCAGGTGGAGACCTGACGGGGTCGAAATGCGGAAACAGACAGGGCGCAACCGTATGCCTGAACGAGGCACAACGCCCTTTGAAACGCCTGCCATTTGGCAGCTACTGAGCGAATCACCTGAGCCGATTATGCCTGCCAGCCCTGCGTGTTCAAGAGGCTTGTCTATGGATCAGAAAGCGAAACTTTCCTGGGCAGGATCGGATGCGGGCGGACGGGCGCGCTCGAGCGCGAGCATCCTTTGCTTGGCAAGAATGCCGCCGGGGGCGGAAAAACCGCCCAGCTTGCCGCCGGCGGCCAGCACGCGATGACAGGGAATGATGAGCGGCACGCGGTTGCGCCCCATCGCGACGCCGGTTTCGCGGCTGGCCGTGGGAAAGCCAGCCCGAGCGGCGAGCCCGCCATAGGTGGTCGTCTCGCCGTAGCGAAGCACCCGTGCGGCCGTATAAATGGCCCGGTTGAAGGGTGGCATCTGGCCGAGATCGAGTGGAATTTCCGAAAAATCTTCCCGCTCGCCCTCGAAATAACGCTGCATTTTCGCGACGATGGGGCCGGCCAGCGCATCAGGCGTCCCTTCGGCGGCGTTCGGCGCCTTGGCGGCGATGCCACGCCGCGCCTCGTTTTCGCTTGCGGACGGCAGCACGGTTCGAGCGACGCCAGCATCGGTCCAGGCAAGCCCGCACCAGCCGAAAGCGGTTTTGAACACGTGATAGCGCATATTTCTCTCCGGGAATCGAAACTAGCATGGTTTCGCCTCGGAACATAGTGTGAACGCTTTCCTCGCGGGATTGTTATTGAAGCGCCCTGCCGGCTCATGTATTGAAGGCGCGGGTGGATGGGTTTCCGTGACAATGAGGCGGCAAGTCGTGCCTTCGCCATCGATCCGTATTTTCCTTTTCTCCATCTCAGTGATTGCCGCCGGGCTGGCGCTAAGCGGCTGCGTCGCGCCTGAAACCGCCTCGGTGGCGGCCGACAGCGGTAGGCAGCTTACGGCGAACAGCCTTGTCGCCGAGCAGGAAAGCGAGATCGAGGGCGAGGAAGGGTTCTTCGCCGGCGCCTATGCGGCGGAGCCGCCAAAGGCGGCCGCGCTGACGGCGCTGGAAGCCGGCGCGGCGGTGACGCCCGTGAAGGCAGGCAGCGCAGAGCTCGATGGGCTGATTTCGCGCTATGCCGCCTATTACGAGGTGCCCGAACGGCTGGTGCGGCGGGTGGTGAAACGGGAAAGCAATTTCAACCCGGCGGCGCGCAACCGCATCTATTGGGGCCTCATGCAGATACGCCACGACACGGCGCAGACGATGGGCTATCGCGGCCCGGCCAGCGGCCTGCTCGACGCCGAAACCAATCTCAAATACGCCGTCAAATATCTGCGCGGCGCCTATTTGACCGCCGGCGGCAATGAGGACCAGGCGGTGCGGTTCTATGCCAGCGGCTACTACTACGACGCCAAGCGCAAGGGACTGCTGAGGGAGACCGGGCTGAGAAGCTGAACATAGCCGGCTGCCTTTGGTGCCGCCCACGTCCGGAGGTGGCAGGAGGCTTCGTCCCGCGGGCATCGGCTGCCTTTAAAACAACTGTGGAGTTGTGTATGGCTTCGCGCTGTCGGATATGACCGGCCCAATTCGTCTTACGGACGTCGGTGCACCATCGGAGGGTTCTGCAATGAATGACGCCACGCCGGTCGGCATGCCCGTCCGTGCCGGAGAAGCAGCGCCGCTTGCCATTTCGGTGCGCGGGCTGGTCAAGCATTTCGGCGACGTGAAGGCGGTGGACGGCATCGACCTCGACGTGCCGCGCGGCATGATCTTCGCCATTCTCGGCCCAAACGGCGCCGGCAAGACGACGCTTATCCGCATTCTGGCGACGCTGCAGAAGCCGGACGCTGGTTCGGCCACGATCATGGACCATGATCTGGCCGGCGCACCGCAGGCCGTGCGCGGCGCCATTGCGATGACAGGGCAGTTCGCATCGCTGGACGAGGATCTGACGGGACGCGAGAACCTGATCATGCTGGCCCGGCTCTGGGGCTTTGCCGGCAGGCGGGCGAAGGACCGCGCCGACGAGCTGCTTGCCGCCTTCGATCTTTCGGATGCGGCCAGGAAGCAGGTCAAGTCCTATTCCGGCGGCATGCGGCGGAGACTCGACATTGCCGCCTCGCTGATCGTGACGCCGGGAGTGCTGTTCCTCGACGAGCCGACCACGGGGCTCGATCCGAAGGCAAGGCAGGGCGTGTGGCGGATGATCCGGCAGCTTGCGCATTCGGGTGTCACCATACTGCTCACCACGCAATATCTCGAGGAGGCGGACCAGCTCGCCGCGCGCATCGCCGTCATCGACCACGGTCGCAAGATAGCGGAGGGGACCAGCCGCGAGCTGAAAGCGGCGATCGGCTCCGGCTTCCTGCATGTGGCGGTGGCCGACCCGGCACGGCTGGATGAGGCCGAGGCTATCCTGGAGACGCGGCTGGCGGGCCCCGTGCAGCGCAGCCCCGAGGGCGCGCAGCTTTCCATCGTGGCCGGGACGCCCAAGGCCGCCAACGAGGCGCTGGCGGCGCTGATCGCGGCCGGGATAGAGCTCGCCGATTTCTCCATGGGCTCGCCCAGCCTAGACGAAGTGTTCTTCGCGCTGACGGGCCAGCCGCTGGATGAGGACGAGAAGGAGGACGCGCAGTGAGCACGACCAATATCAGCCCCGCGACGCTCTCCAACGTCGCACGTCCGCCGCAGCCTTCCGCGTTTTCGAACGCGCTGGTGTTCGGCTGGCGCGCGGTGCTGAAGTTCAAGCACGTGCCGGAGCAGCTTTTCGACCTCATCATGACGCCGCTCATGTTCACGCTGCTGTTCACCTTCGTGTTCGGCGGCGCGCTGGCGGGCTCGACGAGCGACTATCTGCAATTCTTCCTGCCGGGCATCCTGGTGCAGACCGTGGTCTTCAATTCGGTCTATTCGGGTATGGGCCTTTCCACGGACCTGTCGAAAGGGCTTTTCGAGCGCTTCCGCTCGCTTCCCATCTGGCCGTTGGCGCCCTTCGCCGGGCTGATGGTGGGCGACGTGCTGCGCCACATCATCGCCGGGCTGATCATCCTCGGCGTCGGGCTGGTCCTGGGGTATCGGCCGGAAGCGGGCCTCGTAGGGGTGGTCGCGTCCTTCGCGCTTCTTATCGCTATCGGGTTCGGCGTGGGCTGGATATTCATCGTGCTCGGCCTTTTGATCCGTACGCCGATGACGGTGATGACCATCGGCTTCACCTTCATCTTCCCGCTGGTCTTCGCTTCCAACATCATGGTGCGGCCGGAGACCATGCCGAGCTGGCTCGAGGCCTTCGTCGTGCGCAACCCGGTCTCGCATATGACGACGGCGCTGCGCGGGCTGATGGCGGGCGAGGCGACGAGCGGGCAGGTGCTTCTGGCTCTTGCCGCGCCCGCGCTGCTTACGCTCGTGCTGGCGCCGGTGGTGCTGTGGCTTTACAGGCGTAACTGAACGGCCTTCGCCGGGTGCGGTATAGCGCCGCGCCCGGCGAGGCTGTCTCTACTTTTCGGGCTGTGGCACGAGGTCGAAACGGTCGTCCTGATACTGGAAAAGAAGGCAGTCCTTGCCGGCGACGCAGCCGCTGAAATGGTTCAGCTTGCCCGGCAGATCGTAGAACGAGCCTGCCGGATATTCTGTGCGCTTGCCGTCGACGACCGCGTAGAACGTGCCCTTGAGGACCACGGTCGGGATGGACTGGGTGTGGTAGTGGAACGGATTGTCCTTGCCGGCGGGGAAATCACGAAGGCCTCATAGGGGCCCTTGCCAGCCAGATCGCCGCGAACATTGGCGTATTTGATGCCGCCGGTGTCCGGGATTTCGATCCAGTTCAGCTGCGAGGCGGGGTAGGAGACGAACGCATCGCTCTTGCCGGCATCCTGTGCGGAAGCGATGGAGGCGAACAGCACCGCGGCAAGCGGCAGGGCGATCCTTGTGAATGTCTTCATTTCTTAAAACTCCTTTGGGTGAAATGCAGGGGTAATGAAAAAGCTCATAATCGATCTTGCCGCGTTTCAGGCGTGAGGCAGCGACAGGATTTGGTCAGTGCCGAGCACATCGGCAAATGTGTCGGCCAGGGTCGCGAGGGCAGCCTGATGCAGCGCCTCATGCGAGACCGTCTTGCCGTCCGGTCCGTCAAGGTCGCGCGTTGCGCAGGCATCGGCTGCGACGATGACGCCATAGCCGAGCGGCACGGCATCGCGCGCGGCGCCCGAAACGCAGGCATGGGTCATCAGGCCGGCAATGATGAGGGTTTCGATGCCCTCGGCTTTCAGTTGCGCGTCGATATCCGTAGTGGGGAAGACGCTGACCGAGGATTTCCGCAGCACCTTATGGTCCGGGCCCGGGGTGATGTCGGGGTGGAAGGCAACCGTCTCGCCGTCTTCGGCAAAGATGGGCGCGCCGGCCGGTGTTACGTGCTGTACATGGTAAACCTGTATGCCGGATTTATCGGCCATGGCGATGAGGCGTCTGGCATTGGCAAGCGCATCCGTGCCGCCGGGTATCGGCATCCTGCCGGAGAAATACTCTTTCTGGAAGTCGATCACCAGAAGCGCGGTGCTCCTGCGGTCGATCTTCTGCGGCGCCGTGGCGCCGACGAGGGTTCTGATCGTAGGGTTGCTCATGAGCACTCTTTCCTTGTCGCTGTAGTGGATATTACGTAAACGGCGAACCGAGGACTACTCGCCTTGTAATCGTCGGCAAATTCGTTTACCTCGCGCCCCTTCACAAGTGTCCCAAATGACAAAAAGCGATGGGATCGGGCCATGTTGCAGAAAAAAGCTGCGCACCGCGTCGCGGTGGTCGCGTTCGAGGGGATCAGCCCGTTCCACCTGTCGGTGCCTTGCATGGTGTTCGGGGACGATCTGGCCCGGCTCGGCGCGCCGCGCTACGACCTGACGGTATGCGCGGAACGGCCAGGCAGCATCGCCACGCTTTCGGGGTTTTCGCTCGACGTGCCGAACGATCTGTCGGCGCTGCGGGAGGCGGATACGGTGATCGTTCCCGCCTGGGCCGATCCCGACACGCCGCCTTCGCCGGAACTGGTCGAGGCCCTCTGCGCGGCGCATGCGCGGGGCGCGCGGATGGTGGGCCTGTGCCTCGGTGCCTTCGTGCTGGCGGAGGCGGGGCTTCTGGACGGCCGCACCGCCTCCACTCATTGGATATGGGCCGATGATTTCGCCGCCCGGTTTCCCGCCGTCAGGCTGGACCGCGACGTGCTCTACGTGGACGAGGGGAACATGCTGACATCGGCCGGCACGGCGGCGGCCATCGATTGCTGCCTGCATCTCCTACGCCGCGACCACGGCGCCGAGATCGCCAACAAGGTGGCCCGCCGCATGGTGGTGGCGCCGCACCGCAGCGGCGGCCAGGTGCAGTATATCGAGCAGCCGCTGCCGAAGGCCGAGGGCGGCGACAGGCTGGCGAGCACGCTGGAATGGGCGGCGGAAAACCTGAAGGAACCGCTCTGCCTGGACCTTCTGGCCGAGCGCGCGGCGATGAGCCGCCGCAATTTCTCCCGCCGCTTTCGCAAGGCGACCGGCGTTACCGTGTCGCACTGGATCCTGATGCAGCGCCTGGCACTGGCACAGCGGCTTTTGGAGACCACCGACCGCAAGATGGAAGCGGTCGCCGAAGCCGTTGGCTTCGGCTCCGCGGTGACGCTGCGCCAGCATTTCTCGGCGGCGTTTTCGGTTTCGCCAATGGCGTATCGGCGGCAGTTCCGGGAGCGGGTTGAGGGGTAGGCGGCGGGTGAAGGTTCGCCGGCCATTGCCTGGTATGACAAGTTCATGTTTCGGAGGGTCGGGGGACGGTTCCCAGGGTCGAAGTGGGAGCGGGACTCTAGGAAGATATCTTGCGACCTCTAGCATTTGAATTGCAAGAGAAGAGGGGAGATTCCGTCGACGCTGGGGCGGTGATCGCGATGGCGCGCGAAAGGCTGGATCGCGGCGCCTGGCGCTCAAAAATACCCCTGCAACGGCCGTACCTCCAGGCTCCCCGCCTTCAACGCCGCGATCGCCTCGGCCACCGCCGCGGCGCCCGACATCGTCGTATAATACGGCACCTTCTGCATCAGCGTCGCCCGCCGTAGCGATTTGGAGTCCGATACCGCTTTCTGCCCATCCGTCGTGTTGAAGACGAGGTGGACCTGGCGGTTGCGGATGGCGTCTTCTATGTGGGGGCGGCCTTCGAGGACCTTGTTGATCTTCTCGGCCTCGACGCCGTTTTCGCGCAGGAAGCGGGCGGTGCCGGAGGTGGCAAGCACCTTGAAGCCGAGGTCGGCCAGGCGCTTGACGGCGGGCAGGACGCGCGGCTTGTCGTCGTCGCGCACGGCGACGAAGAGCGTGCCGGAGCGGGGCAGGTCGACGCCGGCGCCGAGCTGCGCCTTGGCGAAGGCCAGGGCGTAATCGTAGTCGAGGCCCATCACCTCGCCGGTGGACTTCATCTCGGGGCCGAGCAGCGTGTCGACGCCGGGGAAGCGGGCGAAGGGGAAGACGGCTTCCTTGACGGCGATGTGGCCGAGGTCGCGCGCATTGGGCATGGTGCCGTAGTGGGCGAAGGCGTCCTCCAGGCTCTCGCCGGCCATGATGCGGGCGGCGATCTTGGCGATGGGGCGGCCGATGGTCTTGGCGACGAATGGCACGGTGCGCGAGGCGCGCGGGTTGACCTCCAGCACATAAACCTCGCCGTCCTTGACGGCGTATTGCACATTCATCAGCCCGCCGACATTGAGCGCGCGGGCAAGGGCCGCCGTCTGGCGCTCCAACTCGGAGACGAGCGTGTCCGAAAGGGAGTGGACCGGCAGGGAGCAGGCGCTGTCGCCGGAATGGATGCCGGCTTCCTCGATATGCTCCATTATGCCGGAAACATAGGTCTGGCTTCCGTCCGAGAGGCAATCGACATCGACCTCGATCGCCTCGGTCAGGTAGGTGTCGAAAAGCAGCGGGTTCTTTGACAGCAGCGTGTTGATCTGGCCGGTCTTGTCGGCCGGGTATTTCTGGCGGATCTCCTCGGTGACGAGGCCGGGGACAGTGTCGAGAAGGTAGGTCTGGAGCTGGCTTTCGTCATGCACGATCTGCATGGCGCGGCCGCCCAGCACGTAAGACGGGCGAACGACCAGCGGGAAGCCGAGCTCGGAGGCGATGACGCGGGCCTGCTCGACCGAATAGGCGATGCCGTTCTTCGGCTGCTTCAGGCCGAGCTTGGTCAGAAGCTTCTGGAAGCGGTCGCGGTCCTCGGCAAGGTCGATCATGTCGGGCGCGGTGCCCAGGATCGGTATGCCCGCCCGCTCCAGCGCGTCGGCGAGCTTGAGCGGCGTCTGGCCGCCGAACTGGACGATGACGCCGACGAGGGTGCCCGCCTTCTGCTCGGCGTGCAGGATCTCCAGCACGTCCTCCGGCGTCAGCGGCTCGAAATAGAGGCGGTCGGAGGTGTCGTAGTCGGTGGAGACGGTCTCCGGATTGCAGTTGACCATGATGGATTCGTAGCCGGCATCGGCCAGCGCGAAGGCGGCGTGGCAGCAGCAATAGTCGAACTCGATGCCCTGGCCGATGCGGTTCGGCCCGCCGCCCAGGATGACGACTTTCTTGCGGTCGGAGATGCGCGCCTCGTCGGCCAGCTCCCCGGCGAAGGGCGCCTCGTATGTGGAGTACATGTAGGCGGTGGGGGCCGCGAATTCGGCCGCGCATGTGTCGATGCGCTTGAACACCGGACGGACGCCGAGGGATTCGCGAATCCTTGCAACCTCTTCCGTCTCTTTTCTCGTAAGGGAGGCGAGGCGGGAATCGGAGAAGCCCATGCCCTTCAGCATGCGCAGATTGGCCGCGTCCTGCGGCAGGCCGTGCTCGCGGACGCGGGCTTCCATGGCGATTATCGCGGCGATCTGCTCCAGGAACCAGGGGTCGATCTGGCACATGGCGTGGACTTCGGCGAGCGAGGTGCCCATGCGGATGGCCTGGGCGACCATGCGAAGCCGGTCGGGCGTCGGCGTACCGAGAGCGGCGCGGATAGCGTTCTTGTTCTCCGACGGGTCGCCGTCGGCGTCGAAGCCGGGGATCTCGATCTCGTCGAGGCCGGTGAGGCCGGTTTCCAGCCCGCGCAGCGCTTTCTGCAGGCTCTCCGCGAACGTGCGGCCGATGGCCATGACCTCGCCGACCGATTTCATGGCGGTGGAAAGCGTGTTGCCGGCGCCTGGGAACTTCTCGAAGGCAAAGCGCGGGATCTTGGTGACCACGTAGTCGATGCTGGGCTCGAACGAGGCGGGCGTGGCGCCGCCGGTTATGTCGTTCTCCAATTCGTCGAGCGTGTAGCCGACGGCGAGCTTGGCCGCGACCTTGGCGATCGGAAAGCCGGTCGCCTTGGAGGCGAGCGCGGAGGAGCGGGAGACGCGCGGGTTCATCTCGATGACGACCAACCGGCCCGTGTCGGGATTGACGGCGAACTGCACGTTTGAGCCGCCGGTCTCCACCCCGATCTCGCGCAGCACGCGAATTGAGGCGTTGCGCATGATCTGGTATTCCTTGTCGGTGAGCGTGAGGGCAGGGGCCACCGTAATCGAATCGCCCGTGTGCACGCCCATCGGGTCGACATTCTCGATGGAGCAGATGATGATGCAATTGTCCGCGCGGTCGCGGACCACCTCCATCTCGTACTCCTTCCAGCCAAGGACCGATTCCTCAATCAGCACCTCGGTGGTGGGAGAGGCGTCGAGGCCGGACTGCACGATGTCGAAGAATTCGGTGCGGTTGTAGGCGATGCCGCCGCCGGTGCCGCCGAGGGTGAAGGAGGGGCGGATGATGGCCGGCAGACCGACGAAATCGAGTGCCTGGGCGGCAATGGCCATGGCGTGGTTCATGTAGCGCTGCTTGCGGTCGCCCTCGCCGAGATTCCAGTCATTTTCCAGCGCGTCCAGCGCCTCGTCTAGCGCGTCGCCCGACAACTGCGCCTTGAGCTCGTTGCGCCGGGCCTCGTGATGCTTCCGATCGGCATTTTTGACTTCCGAGGCGTTGGCCAGCATGGAGCGCGGGGTTTCAAGCCCGATCGCCGCCATCGCCTCGCGGAACAGCGAGCGGTCCTCGGCCTTGTCGATGGCGTCCGGCTGGGCGCCGATCATCTCAACATTGTAGCGCTCCAAAACGCCCATGCGGCGCAGCGAAAGGGCGGTGTTGAGGGCCGTCTGGCCGCCCATAGTCGGCAACAGCGCATCCGGCCGCTCCTTGGCGATGATCTTGGCGACGACTTCCGGGGTGATTGGCTCGATATAGGTGGCGTCGGCCAGTTCCGGATCGGTCATGATGGTGGCGGGGTTGGAATTGACCAGGATGACCCGGTAGCCCTCCTCCTTCAGTGCCTTGACCGCCTGGGTGCCCGAATAGTCGAACTCGCAAGCCTGACCGATGACGATAGGGCCGGCCCCGATGATCAGGATCGACTTGATGTCCGTACGCTTGGGCATGGGAGTTCCGTTCGTGCTGCCGCAGGCCGCCTCGCGCATGAGCGGGCGGGCCAAGCGGAAATTGTGAGGCTAGGCGGGCCTTATAGGCAATGGAAAGGGCGGACGGAACCCCGAAAATGCAGGGCTCCACGGCCAATCGGCGGAAGGGACGGCAGTATCCGGGGGCTGCCGGGCCGGCGCGGCGCTTCCTGCTCAGGGGCTGAGCGGCGAGGACAGCCTGCGGTCGGCCTCGGCGATTTCCTCCACAACGCGGGCAACGCTCGGGCGCGTAGCGATGCGCCGGTACCAGGCGGCGAGAGCGGGAAAGGCGTCGAGAGGCGGGCCGTTCGTCCTGACGGCGTAGTGGATCGTCATGAACATGCCGATGTCGGCCACGGTGAAGACGCCGCAGAAATAGTCCCGCGTGCCGAGCTGTTCTTCAAGCCGGCGGTAGTGGGCGAGTATGCCCTTCTCGCCGCGCTGGCCTTCCTCCTGCCGCGCCTTCTGGTGCCCGGCATCGGCAAGCGGCGGCTCGGTGCGATAAAGCAGGCGGCGAACGTCGGCGAACAGGATTTCGTCGGCATCGAGCTCGACCAGGCGGCAGCGGGCCTTTCCCCGGGGATCGGCGGGATAAAGGGGAGGAGCCGGATAGGCATCCTCTAGATACTCGAGGATGACGGTCGAATCGAAGATCGTCAGGTCTCCGTCGACCAGCACCGGCACTTGGCCCTTGGGATTGGCGGCGGCGACGGCAGGGTGCTTTGGCCTGTAGCCTTCGTCTTGCGTGAAGGCGACCTCCACGCGCTCAAAATCGATGTCCTTCTCACAAAGCGCGATCTCCACCTTGCGCGAGAAAAGGCTGAGGGGTCCCGAATAAAGCCGCATGTGGTTCCTCTAGATTCAAAATCCGTGCGGGAGAACAATAAGAGAACATCTGGGGCAATACAATGAGGGGATGTGGCGCTCCTGTCATTACCAGACGGTGGAGTTTCGTGAACAGACTGACGAAGGGACGATCTCGCTCCGGCATTGGTATTCCCACATCTGCCGATCTTGAGCGGAACCCGCGGTCTTGCTATCCATATCCTCGGTAAGCTGCCCCGCGGCTCCTTATCCTGAGGGGTTCGCGGTCTGTGGTCACCAGCTCTCAGGGTGACCGTGCGATGCACGGTGATCCTATGACTGGCAAGACCAAACCATCGCTCGCCGGCTGGACAATTGTCCAGTCCATTTTGCGTCCGGCCCTCCCGATAGCGAGCTTCTACCTCACCGAGATTCTCGTCGGCCTCACCGACCTTGCGGTGGTGGGCGCACTCGGCACTGCGCCGCTCGCGGCCGTCGGTCTGGGCAAGACCGTTCTGCTTTCCTTCCTGACCATTGGCTTCGCGGTGCTGTCGGCGGGAACGGTTTTCATGGCCGAAGGCCCCTCGCCACGACGCTGCGGAGAAGTGTTCGCCGCCTGTCTGCTGGTCACGCTGCCGTTTGCGGCGGTCGCGCTTGCCATCGGGGTGGAAAGTGGGCGGGTGCTTGCATGGGGCGGCTATGAACCGGATCTCGCAACGCTCTACGACGCCTATACCGGAATCCTCGCTTGGGCGATTGCGCCCGCCATGATCTTCGCTGCACTGAAAAACGTGCTGAATGCCGTAGAACGCACTCAAGTTATCTTCTGGCTCTCGGCAGGTATCGTTCTCGGCAATCTTGCAGGCAGCATCGTCCTCGTTCACGGCTTCGGCACATGGCCGGGCCTCGGCGTTGCCGGGGCAGCTTGGGCGACGGTGGTCGTCAATCTCGGGGCTGCCGGTATTCTTGCAATTCATTGTTTCAGCCGGGGCTTGCTCACTTTTGTGCGGTTGCGCACCATGGCTGTCTTGCAGTGGGCCGGTGCGGTGCTCAGGCTCGGATGGGCGGCGGGCGGCCAGCAGGGGCTGGAGAGCGTGCTGTTCGTCGCGGTTCTCTTCGCTCTTGGCATATACTCGGCAGACTGGCTTGCTGCCGGCACGGTTGTTTTCGCTGTAATGGAGCTCAACTTTGCGTTGAACAGCGCGCTTGGAGAGGTGCTCGCCGCACGCCTCGCACGGCTGCGGGCGCTGGAACGCCGATGCGAAGCACGGCGTCTCTTTCGCATTGCCGTCGTTTTAAGCGGCGGGTCGGCTGCAGCTTTCGCGCTGCTTGTCGCCATCTTCGCAGACGGTGCCGTCGCGATCTTCGCCACACAGGAGATCGCACCCGCAACCGTTTCCCTGATGCGATCACTTTTGCGCTGGACAGCACCCTTGTTCGTCCTCGATGCTTGGCAACTCCTTTTCGTCCACGCGCTCCGTGGTCTCAGAAGGACGGTGGTGCCGATGATCGCAAGCGCAAGTTGTTATTGGGCGATAGGTCTCGGCGGCGGGCTCCTGCTGGCTGAGCCATTCGGCCTCGGTGCCTCCGGCATTTGGACAGGTTTCTGCCTGGGCCTCGCTGCTGCTGCGAGCATTCTGTGGCTGATGACGCAGCACGCCACTGGGCTAGCCAACAGGCCGCATTGAGGCTTCCACCCTGCATTGCAGTGTGATGCACTTTGGCGGAACCTTCGCCTCGTCCGCAGTCAAGACTCCCCGCAAACTGGCCGCGCGACAGAATTGATTTCAAATGGCGGGGCGATGTTCTAATCTGCCGCAACGGGGCCCCGGCCGCGTTGTTGCCGTTCAGCACCGGTCGAGAGGATGCGAGGAAGCATGCGCTGGAAGGGTCGTCGTCAAAGCAGCAACATCGAGGATCGGCGCGGGCAGGGCGGCGGGATGTTTCCCGGCGGATTCGGGCGCGGGGGCGGGCCGCGCATACGCCTTCCCGCAGGCCGGGCCGGACGCGCCGGCGGCGGCGGATTGTCGGGGATCATCCTTCTCGTGGTTCTCTTCTTCGTGCTGCGGGCCTGCGGCATCGATCCGCTCGAGATGCTGGCGGGCGGGCCAGCCGGCGGGCCGACGATACAGCAGACGGCGCCCACGTCCTCCGCCGCCAGCGACGAGATGACCCAGTTCGTCAGCGTGGTTCTGGCCGAGACGGAGGATGTGTGGAACGGCATCTTTCAGGCTCAGGGCCTTAACTATGAGGAGCCTTCCTTGGTGCTGTTCGGCGGCCAGGTGCGCTCGGCCTGCGGCTCGGCGTCCTCGGCCAGCGGGCCGTTCTATTGCCCCGGCGACAAGAAGGTCTATCTCGACACCAGCTTCTTCGATCAGCTCGCCCGCCAGTTCGGCGCTGCCGGCGATTTTGCCCAGGCCTATGTCATAGCCCACGAGGTTGGGCACCATGTTCAGAACATTACCGGCATCCTGCCGCGCTTCAACGAGATGCGCCAGCGGATGAGCCGGGTGGAAGCCAATGAGATGTCCGTCCGCGTCGAATTGCAGGCCGATTGCTTCGCCGGCATATGGGCGCGGTATACTGCGCAGAAAGGGCTGCTGGAGGAAGGCGACATCGAGGAGGCGCTGAACGCGGCCAACCAGATCGGCGACGACACGCTGCAGCGGCGCACCCAGGGCTATGTGGTGCCCGACAGTTTCAACCACGGCACGTCCGAGCAAAGGCGCACGTGGTTTATGCGGGGGCTCAAGAACGGGCGGCTGACCGACTGCGACACGTTCAACGAACCTGTTTGAACGATGCGCAGGGATATCTGCCCGGCCCACGTTGAAAGGTCGGACTCATGATCAGGATCGGCACGATTTTCGCGCTGGCGGTTGCGGCAGCGGGCGGCATCGCCATGTCCCAGGCGCCCGAGTTCGCGCAGCAATACCGGCAGAGGCTGGGCGGGGCGCTGGATGAAATGGTGCAGGTGGTCGCGGATTTCGACGCGGATGCCGCCAGGAACGGCCTGCAGCGGGAGGAAGCGCTTGCCGCCTACGAGGCCGCGGGGCAGCCTTTCCTCACGGACCGAAGCCGTTCCATGCGCCGCGCCCTAGACCGGTTCGAGCAGTTGAGCACGCAAGCGCGGCGCTTCGAGACGATGCCGGCCGTGCTGCGCCCGGTGATCCTCGCGACGGGGCCGGACTCAAAGGTGGCCGCGGGCGCCTGGGACGCTTTCGAGCCCGCGGTGCCGGTGACGCCGCACGGCTTGATCTGGGCCGCCGCCGGCGTCCTGGGCGGTTTCGGCGCGGCGCGGCTGATCGCCCTGCCGTTCCGGCGGGGACGGCGCGCGATCGTAAGGGGTCGGTGAAAAGATCGTTGCAAATTGAACTGTTGCACTTAAACGCGCTTTAAGCCGCTGCCGCTATGGTGCCCGATCGAACGGGAGAGGCGGGGCCATGAAACCTTCGAAGACGAGAATTCTGCGGGATACCGTTTGCGCCTTCGGACGCGACAAGGCGGGTAATTTCGGAATGCTTGCCGCACTGCTTTCGCTGCCGTTGCTCGGCGCGGTCGGATTGGCGATCGACTACAGCACCATGAGCCGGACGCGCGTTGAATTGCAGCAGGCGATCGATGCCGCCGTGCTGGCCGTCGCCCAGCGCGGGGCGGACATATCCAAGAGCGAAGCCCGGCGGATCGCCGAGAATTATATGTCCGGCAATTTGGCCGGAATCTACCGGAACCTCGAGGTGTCGCGGGAAGGAACACGCGTGACGCTCAAGGCCGAGACGGACGCGTCGCTGGCCTTCGGGGGGCTGTTCGGGCTCACCAACCAGCCCATCAACGCTATCGCCAGCGCCGACATCGCCTATTCGACCTACGAGGTCGCGCTTGTGCTCGACACGACTGGGTCCATGCGCGGCGGCAAGCTGCAGTCGATGAAGGATGCGGTGATCGGCCTGGTCGACGACCTTTCCGGACAGGTGAGCGACCCGGAGCGCCTGAAATTCGCGCTCGTTCCGTTCTCGAGCTTCGTGAATGTGGGGCCGCAATACGGGCCGAAATTCGACGACAAAGGCAAGATCATCAAGGGAACCGGGGCGGAATGGCTGGACCTCGACGGCGAAGCGGACATTCCGCAGATCGAGCTTAAGCCCGGGATCAGCCGCTTCGAGGTCTACCATAATCTTGGCCAGGAGTGGAAAGGCTGCGTGGAAACGCGCTATCCTTCGAAGAAGGGCGCCCACGATGTGGACGATACGCCGGCGGACAAGAGCGACAAGAACAGCTACTTCGTGCCAGCTTTCGCCATCGACGAGCCCGACCAACAAGCCTATACGAACAGCTATATCAGAGCCTCCGTCGACCCCCAGAGCAAGCGGGCCAGGGATGAGGCGGCAAAGCTCGACAAGTATGGCGTGCCGGATCATCTGATCAGCAAGTCGGTCGGCGCCTCGCCGGGTGGCGGCGATGATGATGACGACGGTGAAGGTCGCGATGGTCGTGGATCAGGCGGTGCCGGCTGGAAGCGTGTCCACGCCGATTTCCGGAACGGCAAGGGCCCGAACAACAACTGCTTCGCCCAGCCCATCACACCGCTTTCGAACAACTATGCAGACATTAAGTCGAAGGTGAAAGCCTTCGTGGCCAACGGCACTACCAACATCATGGAGGGCGTGGCCTGGGGATTCCGGGTACTGTCGCCGGGCGAACCATTCTCGCAGGGCAAGGACGACAAGAACGATCCGCGGATCGAGAAGATCATGGTGGTGCTGTCGGACGGTGCGAATGTGTTCGGCAATCGCGGTGTCAAACTCGGTTCTTCCTATTCCAGCTTCGGATATCTGGTGGACGGGCGGCTCGGCTTCTCGGCCGGTGGGGCAAAGGCCACCAATACGGCGATGAACGAGAAGACCCTGGAGGCATGCAAGAACGCCAAGGATGAAGGCGTGGAAGTCTACACGATCCGTCTCGAAGAACCGGATGTGGCCACGGGCATGATGCTGCAGGAATGCGCGTCCTCGCCAGGGCACTTCTTCGACGCGCCGTCGCGCAGCCAACTCGACGCCGTCTTCGAGAAGATTGGCGACGGTATCGTGAAGCTCCGCATTTCTTCGTAGTCCGGGGTGAGGTGATCCCGGGGGGCGGGCAAGGGCGGTCCATCGGGCCGCCCTTTTGCTTGGGTCAGCGTTCGGCCAGTGCCGGCTCGCCATGCTGCCGGCGAATCAGATTGGCGAAGCGCCGGAAAAGGTAGTGGGAATCCTGCGGGCCAGGCGAGGCTTCGGGGTGATGCTGCACCGAAAAGACCGGACGGCCGGTCAGCGCGATGCCGCAGTTGGTTCCATCGAATAGCGAGACATGGGTTTCCTCCACGCCGTCCGGCAGGCTGTCGCCGTCGACCGCGAAGCCATGGTTCATGGAAACGATCTCGACCTTGCCGGTGGTGAAATCCTTGACCGGATGGTTGGCGCCATGATGACCCTGGTGCATCTTGAGCGTCCTGGCGCCCAGCGCCAACGCGAGCATTTGATGGCCGAGGCAGATGCCGAAGATGGGAATATCCGTCTCCAGAAGTTCCTTGATCATCGGTACGGCATATTCGCCGGTGGCCTCGGGGTCGCCGGGGCCGTTGGACAGAAAGATGCCGTCGGGCTCCAAGGCCACGATGTCGGCGGCCGGCGTGGTGGCGGGCACGACCGTGACCCTGGCGCCAAGACTTGCCAGTAGACGCAGGATATTCCGCTTCACGCCATAGTCGACGGCAACGATATGGATATTTTCCTCGTCAGTGTTGCCGTAGCCCTCTTCCCAGACCCAGGGCGTTTCGGTCCAGGTGCTGCTTTGGCCGGAGGTGACTTCGCGAGCCAGATCGAGGCCGAGGAGGCCGGTCCAGTTCGCGGCCCGCTCCTTGAGCGCGTCGACATCGAAATTTCCGTCCTGTGCATGGGCGATGACGGCATTGGCCGCACCTTTTTCGCGCAACAGGACGGTAAGGGCCCGGGTGTCTATGCCGGCCATGGCGATGATGCCGCGGCGTTTCAGCCATGCATCCAGATGGTCGGCGGCGCGGTAGTTGGACGGATCGGTGACATCGGCGCGAAAGATGGCGCCCACCGCCCCGGCGCGGGCTGCCGGAGTGAGGTCTTCGATGTCCTCTTCATTGGTGCCGACATTGCCGATATGCGGGAATGTGAAAGTGACGATCTGGCCGGCATAGGAGGGATCGGTGAGGATTTCCTGGTAGCCCGTCAGCGCTGTGTTGAAGCAGACTTCAGCAACGGCCTCGCCGCTGGCGCCCAATCCCTGCCCTTCGATGACGGTACCGTCTGCCAGAACGAGCAGCGCCGTCGGCTTGATCTCGCTCCAGGGGGCGATGCTGGTCGCCATTCTTCTCTCCATCGTTCGGCCAGATTGCCGTAGCGCGTCATTTAAGATGCGCAAGGGACGCTGTAAACCACCCAATCCAGGCCTCCTAATCCAGGTGTCCTGCTTTCCCAAAACCGATCTCGATCCTTGGGTGGAAGCTGAAGCGGGGGACTTGAATTCCGATCCTGCCTACGCCATATGGCGCGGCGGATCACAAGGGGCGATGGCGAAAGGCCCGCGCGATACCCGCTCAAGGCCGTGATTTAGTGTCCATGCAGGTCGCGGACAATAGACGAAGGCAAACTGGCGGTCGATGGATCAGCCGCAGACGGGCTGCGATAGTTTTACCAAACAAATCCAGTACCTTAACGAAGAAGAAACGGTTTGCACCGGCCCGATGTCGGCGCTATGTTCGCAAACGCGACAGGAGATGAATGCCATGCGCGAGAAAATCGCTCAGGCGCTGAATGACGCTCTGACCAAGAAGGACAAGCGTCGGATTTCGACGCTTCGCCTTATCCAGACGGCCATCAAAGACCGCGACATAGCCAATCGCGGCGCCGGCAAGGATCCGGTTAGCGACGACGAGATTCTGGAAGTGCTTGGCCGAATGGTGAAGCAGCGCAAGGAATCGGCCAAGGGCTTCGAAGAGGGGAACCGTCTCGAACTGGCCGAGCAGGAGCGCGAGGAAATCGCCATTATCGGCGAGTTCATGCCGAAGCCGCTTGGCGAGGACGATATGAAGAAGGCCTGCGCCCAGGTGGTTCACGAGGTGGGTGCCGGTGGCCTGCGCGACATGGGCCGCTGCATGAACGCGCTCAAGGAGAAGTTTCCCGGGCGCATGGACATTGGCAAGGCCAGCGGCATCGTCAAGAACATGCTTCGGTAAAGACGGAGCCAAAGCCCGTGAACGGGTATGATTGACGAAAGCCGGTCCGGGCGGGCCGGCTTCTTGCATTCATTGAAGCTGCTGCGCCGTGACGGCGGGATCCCTGCGCCTGTGAATAGCGGTGAGGAAGGCCAGCCGGCGCTCGCGGGACGGCAGAATTGTGCTTATATGCTCGATTGACAGAAGAGCCGGACACAAATGCGCTTCCCACCCTCATTCCTCGATGAAATCCGCGACCGGGTGCCGATTTCGCAGGTTGTGGGCACGCGCGTGACCTTCGACAAGCGGAAGACCAATGCGGCCCGCGGCGACTATTGGGCGTGCTGTCCGTTCCATGGCGAGAATACGCCCAGCTTTCACTGCGAGGACAAGAAAGGCCGCTACCACTGCTTCGGCTGCGGTGTTTCGGGCGATCACTTCAAATTTCTTGGGGAACTGGACGGGCTGAGCTTCCCCGAAGCCGTCGAACGCGTGGCCGAGATGGCCGGCGTGCCCATGCCTGCCCGCGATCCGGAGGCGGAAAAGCGGGAGAAGCAGCGGGCCAGCCTGACCGACGTCATGGACATGGCAGCCCGCTTCTTTGAGGAAAGGCTGCATGGCCCGGAAGGGGCCGAGGCACGGGCCTATCTGCGCGGACGGGGCCTTTCCAGCACGACGCAGCAGAGCTTCCGCCTTGGCTTTGCGCCCGACAGCCGCAACGCGCTGAAGGAGCACCTTGCCGACAAAGGCATCACGAAGGAACAGATGGAGGCCTGCGGTCTGGTCTATAGCGGGCCGGACATACCCGTCTCCTATGACCGGTTTCGCGGCCGCATCATGTTTCCCATTGAGGATACGCGAGGACGGGTGATCGCCTTCGGCGGACGGGCGCTGTCGGCCAATATTCCCGCCAAATATCTCAACTCGCCGGACACCGAGCTCTTCCACAAGGGCAATGTGCTCTACAATCACGCGCGGGCGCGGCGCGCCACGGCGAAGGGCGAAAGCGTGATCGCCGTCGAAGGCTACATGGATGTGATCGCGCTCGCGCAGGCGGGCGTGGAGAATGTCGTTGCTCCGCTCGGAACCGCGTTGACGGAAAACCAGCTTGAGCTGCTTTGGCGGATACATGGCGAGCCGGTCCTGTGCTTCGACGGAGACAGCGCCGGGCTGCGCGCGGCATGGCGTGCGGCAGATTTGGCGCTGCCGATGGCGCAGGCGGGCCGTTCGCTGCGTTTTGCACTGCTGCCCGAGGGCAAGGATCCCGACGATCTGGTGCGCGAGGAAGGGCGGGCGGCATTCGACGCGCTGATCTCGCAGGCCCGGCCGATGGCCGATCTGATCTGGACCCGCGAAACCTCGGGCAAGGTGTTCGACACGCCCGAGCGGCGGGCCGAGCTCGAAAAAGCGCTGCGCGAACTGACCGGCCGCATTCGCGACGAGAATGTGCGCCGCCATTACGCCCAGGATATGCGTGAGCGCGTGATCAGCTATTTCGGCGCGGACCAGAGCCGGCGCGGGCGGGGCGGCGACTTTCGCAAGGGCGGGCAGCAGGGGCGGGGACGACCGGGCGCGGCCCCGGGCCGCCTGGCCGTTTCGGAAAGCCTGGCGCGTTCGGGCATGGTGCGCGCGGCAACCGGCGGCACCACGCTCAGGGAGGCGACGATCGTCGTCGCCTTGATCAATCACCCGGCATTGCTGGATGAGCACTTCGACAAGGCGGAGCGGCTGACCCTGACGAGCCCCGACATGGCCCGGCTGCGCAGCGCGCTTTTCGACGCCATGGCCCATGGCACGGCGCATGAGGCGACGGCCGTACGCGAGGCGCTTGCTGCGGCCGGTTTCGGCGAGGCTCTGGAAAAGGCCGAGGCGCTGGTGCGGCGCGCGCGGCAATGGCCGGCGCTGGCGGATGCGGCGCTCGAAGACGCGCGCGAGGCGTTTCTGCAGGCCTTGCACTTGCACGTTTCCAGCGGCTCTCTACATAAGGAACTCAAAGCGGCAGAGCTTGCGCTCGCTGACGATCCGACTGAAGAGAACTATCGGCACCTCGTGGAGATACAGGCTGAGCTCAGGAACATACAAGCCACGGAAGCGCTCATTGAAGGCTTTGGGCTTCTTTCAGGCCGAGCCAGTCAGTCCTAGAGCGGGATTTCTCGTTCGTGGTGAAGATCGAACCGAATTGCGGGTAAAAAGCCGGCTGATTCGCTTTTTTGAAGCGAATCATGGCACAGGCGCTTGACCTTGGCGGCGATTGCGGGAATCAGGATCGATTCGACAAGGTGCGGGCCGAATCCCGGCTGCCAGTATGTAAGTGTAGAACGCGCGACGGCGAAGTGCGGGGAATCCCGCATTCGATGTCAGGGTTAATCGGGCTTTAACGCAGCGGCGGATAGAGCCTCGGTCATCGCGCAAAAGCATCGGCATGATTCGGCGAGCAGGATGCCGTCAGCGTGCCGGTTGGAGAAAGCAACGCATGGCAACAAAAGAGAAGGAAGAGGTCGAGACCGAACGCGAGGGCTCTGACGGGCCGCTGCTCGACCTTTCCGACGACGCAGTCAAGAAAATGATCAAGGCCGCCAAGAAGCGCGGCTATGTGACCATGGACGAGCTGAACGCGGTTCTGCCTTCCGGCGAGGTGTCCTCCGAGCAGATCGAGGACACGATGGCCATGCTTTCCGACATGGGCATCAATGTCGTCGAGGATGACGAGGCGGCCGAGGATTCCGAGCAGGACAACAGCGAGGAAGACAGCACGGAAGTCGCCGAGCAGACCGGCACCGCCGTGCAGCCGACGACCACCAAGAAAGAGCCGACGGACCGCACGGACGATCCCGTTCGCATGTATTTGCGCGAGATGGGATCGGTCGAGCTTCTTTCGCGCGAGGGCGAAATCGCCATCGCCAAGCGCATCGAGGCCGGCCGCGAGACGATGATCGCCGGGCTGTGCGAGAGCCCGCTGACCTTCCAGGCGCTCATCATCTGGCGCGACGAATTGAACGAAGGCAAGATACTCCTTCGCGAGATCATCGACCTTGAAGCCACCTATGCCGGGCCCGAGGCCAAGCAGGCGCCGGTGGTGCAGCGGCCGGACGAGAATGCCAAGCCGGCCGAAGAGCAGCCCAAGCGTTCGCGCGACGACGACATCACCAATGTGGGCGGCGAGGCACAGGCCGAGGATGACGACGACGAGGACGACGAGGCCAATCTGTCGCTGGCGGCGATGGAAGCCGAGCTCAAGCCCGGCGTCATGGAAACGCTCGACTTCATCGCCGACACCTACAAGAAGCTGCGCAAGCTGCAGGACCAGCAGGTGGAATCGAGCCTGGCCGATGGCGACAGCCTGTCGGACAGCCAGAAGCGGCGCTACAAGCAGCTCAAGGACGAACTCATCACTTCGGTGAAGTCCTTGTCGCTCAACAACCAGCGTATCGAGACGCTGGTCGAGCAGCTCTACGACATCAATAAAAGGCTGGTGCAGAACGAAGGGCGCCTGCTGCGGCTTTCCGAAAGCTATGGCGTCAAGCGCGAGGAGTTCCTCAAGGCTTACCAGGGCTACGAGCTCGATCCGAACTGGACAGAAACGGTTGCCGGGCTGCCGGGCAAGGGCTGGAAGGAATTTGCTGCCAGCGAGGCCGACACGATCGATGCGCTGCGCACCGAGATTCAGAACCTGGCGCAGGAGACCGCGATCTCCATCGGCGAGTTCCGGAAGATCGTGAACCAGGTGCAGAAGGGCGAGCGCGAGGCGGCGATCGCCAAGAAGGAGATGGTGGAGGCCAATCTGCGCCTCGTGATCTCCATCGCCAAGAAGTACACGAACCGCGGCCTGCAGTTCCTGGATCTCATCCAGGAGGGCAATATCGGGCTGATGAAGGCGGTCGACAAGTTCGAGTACCGCCGCGGCTACAAGTTCTCGACCTATGCGACGTGGTGGATTCGACAGGCGATCACCCGCTCGATCGCCGACCAGGCGCGCACGATCCGTATTCCGGTGCACATGATCGAGACGATCAACAAGATCGTGCGGACCTCGCGCCAGATGCTGCACGAGATCGGCCGCGAGCCGACGCCGGAGGAACTGGCCGAGAAGCTCGCTATGCCGCTCGAAAAGGTGCGCAAGGTCCTGAAGATCGCCAAGGAACCAATCTCGCTCGAGACGCCCGTGGGCGACGAGGAGGATTCGCATCTCGGCGACTTCATCGAGGACAAGATGGCGGTGCTGCCGATCGATGCGGCGATCCAGGCCAATCTGCGCGAGACGACGACGCGGGTGCTGGCCTCGTTGACGCCGCGCGAGGAGCGCGTGCTGCGCATGCGCTTCGGCATCGGCATGAACACCGACCACACGCTCGAAGAGGTGGGCCAGCAGTTCTCGGTCACCCGCGAGCGCATCCGCCAGATCGAGGCCAAGGCGCTGAGGAAGCTCAAACATCCGAGCCGCAGCCGCAAGCTACGGAGCTTCCTGGACAGCTAGAATGTCTTGGAACAGAATCACAAGGAGCCCCGCATCGTCGGGGCTCCTTTATTATTGCAGGCCCTTTATCACAGCGCCCAGCACGGCCATCTGATCCCGCAAATCGCCTCCGTCGATCAGCGCGAGGGCGGCGCGGTCGAACATCGCCCCCAGCACCTGCGTGAGCGGGTCGAGGGGCAGGGGCTTCAGCGCTCCGGCCTTCATCGCCGTTGCCAGACCTTCCCGCAGCGTACGGTTGCCGTGTGCGGCGTCGATCTCATCCATGCGCGCACGGCCAAGAACGGCAGGGCCTTCCACAAGCAGGAGGCGTGCGCGGCCTTGCTGCTGCATGGCCTCCAGGTAGGCCTCGCCGCCAGCGAGGAGTGCACTTACGACCTCGAGAGAGGCGGGCGCGGCCTGCTCTATCTCGGCGGCGACGGCCGCTGCCTCGGCCTCGACGACGGCCGCATACAGGGCCTGCTTGTCGGGAAAATGATGGTACAGCGCGCCGCGGGTAAGCCCTGCCGCGGCGACAATCTCGGGTGTACCGGTATCGGCATATCCCTTCTCCACAAACAAGGAGCGGGCGGCTTCCAGCAAGCGGGCGCGGGTCGTCTCCGTCCTCTCGCGATTGGTTTTTCGTTGCATACATGCAGCCTGTATGTTATCAGGAGGATACATGCAGTATGTTTCTTTTATCGGGGAATGCAAGCAATGAAGAGCACGAGCTATTATCCGGTCATCATGACCAAGGACGTATCCGGGACCGCCGCTTTCTATGCGGCGCATTTTCGCTTCCGGCCGGTGTTCGAAAGCGACTGGTATGTGCATCTGCAGTCGAGCGAGGATGAGAGCGTCAACCTCGCCGTTCTCGATGGTGATCATGCGACCATTCCGCCGGCCGCACGAGGCCGGATATCCGGACTCATACTGAACTTCGAGGTGGAGGACGTGGACGTGGAGTACCAGCGGGCGAGGGAGGCGGGCCTGCCCATCCTGCAGGCCCTGCGCGATGAGGATTTTGGCCAGCGCCATTTCATAACCAGTGACCCGAACGGCGTGCTTATCGACGTCATCAAGCCGATTGCGCCCAGTGCGGAATTCATGAAGCAATACATGTCGTGAAGCCCTCGTGCCTTGACAGAATGACCTCACCAAGGCACCAGCGGCGTATGCCGCAGACGATTGTGACCGTGACGACGCGGGGCCAGGGCCTCTACGAGATTACGCGGGAGGCGCAGCGCTTTGCCGGCGCTGCCGGAGCAGGCGACGGATTGCTGACGGTTTTCGTGCGCCACACATCCTGTTCGCTCATCATACAGGAGAACGCCGATCCGGACGTGAAGCGCGACCTCCACGTATTCTTCCGGCGGCTGGTGCCGCCGTCCGACGATGCGTCCATGGATTGGGTGGTCCATCGGGCCGAAGGCCCGGATGATATGCCGGCGCATATCAAGGCCGCGCTCACGCAGACATCCATCGGCATCCCCCTCGCCAAAGGGCGCTTGATGCTGGGCACATGGCAGGGCATCTATCTGTTCGAGCATCGCGATGCGCCGCATCGGCGTGAAGTCGTGCTACATTTGAGCTGAAGCGCGTCAGGGACAGGCCGAAACGGTGCGCCGGGCAAGACCATTCATGGAGGCAGCATGTCATTTTTAAAGCGTCTGTTTGGCGGTGGCGGCGACGAGACCCCAGCCACCCAGACCGTGGGCGAGCCTGTGGAACACAAGGGTTTCATCATCCGCGCAACGCCGTTTCGCGAGGGCAGCGAGTTCCAGACCTGCGGCGTGATTACCAAGGAGATCGACGGTGAAGTGAAGGAGCATCGCTTCATCCGCGCCGACCGTTTTCCCAGCGCTGAACTCGCGGCGGAACAGGCCCTTCGCAAGGGCAAGCAGATGGTGGACGAGCAGGGGACGTCGATCTTTTAGGGCCGCCTCAGGAGAGGACGGTGGATCCCGCCTGCGCAATCATAGCGCCAGACCGGTCCGAATGGGGAGCCGGGACCTAGGGGTTGCCGGCGGGACTCCGCACAAGGTGCTGAAGCGCGTGCAAACCCCGCGCTCCGCCCTGTCCTCAACAGGACAAGCCCTCGCCTTTCAGGGTGCCGGATTCGGCATGCCAAACGCCAGTCCCCGAAGCGCGGCTATCCGCGCTACTGCTGGGGTGCTGGTGCGGCTTGGTCGGCTCGGCCTACGATCTCGACCAACTCCACGTCAAAGACCAGATCATGCCCGGCGAGCGGGTGGTTGGCATCGACGGTCACTTCCTGATCGTTCATATCGACCACGGTCAGCGGGATCTGACGGCCTTCCGGTGTGGTGGCCTGCAGGCTGGCACCCAGCTTCAGGTCGAGGTCTGTCGGGAAGGCTTCGCGCGGCACAGTCTGGATCTGGCGCTCGTCGCGAGGGCCGTAGGCCTGATCGGCAGGGATCGTCACCGTCGACTTCTCGCCGATATTCATACCTTCGACCTGCTTTTCCAGACCCGGGATGATCTGGCCGCCGCCCAGTTGGAACTCCAGCGGATCCCGGCCCACCGAGGAGTCGAACTCGGTGCCGTCTTCCAGCTTGCCCGTATAGTGAACGCGTACGACGTCGCCGCTCTTTGCCTCGCTCATATGATGTTCTCAATCGTTCCTGGGGTTGAATGTCGGGCGTGCGGCTCATGCGCGCGCCATCGAACGTCCGCCCGCAAGCGGATGTCGATCGAGGGTAGGGCATGAGGCTGCGATGTAAACCCGCCGGGTCCGATTTTTTTGAGGAGCCGCCGCGCCGGGAGGAAGGGCGCGGCGGCGGGGGACCTACTTGCCTACCAGCGCCCACAGAACGCCGAAGGGGTCGCGCAGCGTCGCGTAGCGGTCACCCCAGAACATTTTCTGCAAGGGCAGTTCGACTTTCATGCCCTCGGTGTTGGACACATGTTCCCACCATGCGTCGATGTCGTCGACGATGAGATGCATGGTGAAGCCCTGCGGCTTCTCGAATGCATGGCCATGCTCGGGGTAGAAGTCTGACAGCATGACGGAACTGCCGTTGATGTAGAGATGCACATGCATGGTGCGCCCCTTCTCGTCGGGCGGATAGGCGAAGACCTGCTCCGCCCCGAACGCCTTCGCGTAGAACTCGGCCGCCTTGGCGGCGCCGTCGACGGATAGATAGGCGACGACGCCCCCCTTGGTTTCCGGCATTTCCTGGGTTTGTTCCATGGCCGACATTGCTGGTTCCTTTCATGGCAGGTTCCGACCGTATCCACCGGTCCTGATCAAGACGCACACGTTTGAAGGAATCCGACAGGCGTCGGAGTTTCTTTTCATTCCGCAGCAGCGGCCGCGCTCCTGTCCGGACTTCCCTTGAGGCGAAACATGCGCGCTATGAGGAGCGCGGTTGCGATGGCGATGAGCGCGGCGGCGACGGAGGCGGCGACCAGGCCGCTGGTGAACGCCGCCCGCGCCGTATCGATCAGCACGGCTGCCGGTCCGGCAGGCAGTTCGGCCGCGACGGCGACCGCGCCGCCCAGCGTGTCGCGCGCCGCCTCGGTCAGCGGGCCGGGTACGCCGGGCAGTGCATCGGCGTTCATCGTGCTGCGGTAGACGGCCGTGACCAGGCTGCCGAGCACGGCAATCCCCAGCGCACCGCCCAGTTCCGCGCTGGTTTCCGACATGGCCGAAGCGGCGCCCGCGCGCTCCGGCGGCGCACTGCCGACGATGAGATCGGTGGTCAGGGTGAAAACGGGGGCGAGGCCCAGCGCGAACACCGTGAATGCCAGCACGATCATTACAAGATCGGCCGCAAGCGCGGCCCAGGCCAAAGTCGCAAAGCCAGTCGCAGCGATCAGAAGGCCTCCGACCATCACGGTTGCCGGCTGCATTCTTGCAGTCAGGGCCGAGGTCATCATCGAGCCGGCGATGAAGGCGAGGCTGGACGGCAGCGACCAGATGCCGGCTTCAAGCGGGGTGAGCCCCAGCACCAGTTGCAGATATTGGGCGATGAAGAGGAAGGCTCCGAAGGCGATGAACAGGCTAAGGAGATTCGTCGCGAGCGCAGCGTTGAAGGCTGGCTTACGGAACAGGCTGACGTCGATCATCGGGTCGGCAAGCCGCTTCTGCCGGCGGAAGAAGACCACGCCGAGGCAGAGACCGGCCAGCGTGAAGACGAGCGGTACCAGCCCCGGCCCGTGCTCGGCCAGATGTTTGACGCCGTAGATGACGGTAAGGACCGCCGACAGGGAAAGGACGGCGCTGACAATGTCGAGGTTGCCCGCCTCTTCGTCACGGAACTCCGGCAGCAGGAAGGGCGCGACGGCCAGAAGCAGGAGCATCACCGGCACGGCGATCAGAAAAACCGACCCCCACCAGAAGGAGGCCAGGAGAACTCCGCCCACCAGCGGGCCGATTGCCGCGCCTGCGGAATAGCTGGAAATCCAGATGCCGATGGCGAAGGTGCGCTCCTTCGGGTCGTGGAACATGTTGCGCAGCAGCGAAAGGGTCGACGGTGCGAGCGTGGCCGCGGCTACGCCGAGAATGGCGCGGGCTGCGATGAGCATCTCCGCGCTGGTGGCGAAGGCCGCGAAGGCAGAGGCGACGCCGAAGGCGGTGGCGCCGATGAGCAAGAGCTTGCGCCGGCCTATCCGATCGCCGAGCGTGCCCATGACGATGAGGGAGCCGGCTACGAGGAAACCGTAGATGTCGACGATCCAGAGGAGCTGAGAGCTCGTTGGTTTCAGATCGGCGCTGAGCGCGGGTATCGCCAAATTCAGGACTGTCATGTCCATCGAATAGAGCAGGCAGGGCAGGGCCAGGACGGCCAGACCGATCCATTCGCGCCGGCCCGCGCGCGGTGCTTCATGAGCGTGGTTCATCACAAGATCCTTCCAGAGACGCTGCCGACGAGGGATGGCCGTCGGCGAGTGATGGCCGTGCTGACACGCCGAGTATCGATGATGGGTCGCCGGCGAAGCAAGCGCATGCCGGCGACCCAAACCGCTTATGGCACAGGCCTCCTGCCAGCGCTCTGTCAGGAAGCTGCCTTCTGCAGAGCCGGATACTCGTCGTGACGGTGCACCCAGTCGAGCGGGGTCTTCTCGTCGCGGCCGATCGGCGTCAGGTCGAGATACATCAATGCGCCCAGCAGTTCCTCGCCGCCGCGCGCATAGGTGGAATAGGTATGGAACACGGCGCCATCGCGGTCTTTGTAGAAGACGCTGAGGCCCGGAAGGTCGTCGAGGCCGGGATCCTTGATGACCTCGTAGTTGTAGATCGCTTTGCCTTGCTCCAGGTCCTGCTTCCGAAAGGCAACGTTGAAGTCATAGTTGAAATCACTGTCGCCGGACGAGACCCAGGGAAAGGACCAGCCCATGCGCTTTCGATAGGCTTCGATCCTGGCGATCGGCGCGCGGGACACCGCGACAAAGGTGACGCCCTTGTGCAGGAAGTGCTGACGCGGGCCGTCGACATGGTCGGCCTCGAAGGAGCAGCCGGGGCAGCCGGCATTCCAGTCCGGCGCAAACATGAAATGCTGGACGATGAGCTGGCTGCGGCCATCGAACAGTTCGGCGAGCGTCTGGCGGCCTTGCGGCGTGTCGAAGACGTATTCCTTGTCGATCTTCACCCAGGGCAGGGCGCGGCGCTCGGCTGCTATCTCGTCGCGCAGGCGCGAAGCCTGCTTCTCCCTGGTCAGAAGTTCTTTGCGGGCGGTAAGCCATTCTTCTCGGGAAACGGTCTTGTTCTGCATTCTCCTTCTCCTTTCACTGTAAGCGTCGCCTGATGCGACTGCCGGAGGACGTGCGGCGGGAGTGCGGGTCCTACATTTTTCGGGCCAACTTTTTGGTCTTGTCAGTCGGCCTCGATATAGTGGGTCGCGCGGACTTCGATCGTGCCGTAGCGGACCATGGGCACCTTCGAGGCAAGGGTGATGGCTTCCTCCCGATCCTTCGCCTCGATCAAAAGGAAGCCCAGCAATTGTTCCTTGGATTCGGCGAAGGGACCATCGGTACTGACAATCTTGCCGCCGCGCGTGCGCAGGCAGGTTGCCCGGGAAACCGATTCCAGGGCGTCGGCGGCGATCAAATGGCCGGCTTGTTCAAGGACCTCGTCATAGGCGATGGAATCGCGATCGAGCTTCCGCTTTTCGTCTTCCGGCAGGGTCTCGATTGCCGTTCCGTCGCCGTAGACAAGACATACGTACCGCATGGGTGCCTCCTTGGTTTCCGTGTGCGGCCAGAGGACGGATGGCGGCGGGCTTGTCCGACATTCCTTATTTGCAAAACTGCCACCACCCGGCGCGATCGCGGCTATCCTGCCTCCTGCCGCTTCGCGCCGTCGCCCGCCAGCCGGTCTATATGTTGCCGGATGTGGCTGGCTTCGGCCGGCGTACGGGCCAGCGATATGGCCTTGTCGAACGAGATGCGGGCGTCCTTGTCCCGCCCGAGTTCCTGGAGCAGCGCGCCGCGCAGTCCGTGGAAATAGAAGTAGTTCGACAGCCTCTCCTCGAGTGGTTCGACGAGTTCGAGCGCGGGGGCGGCACCCTGCGCCTTGAAGACGGCAACGGCGCGATTGAGCGTCACCACCGGCGAGGGCTGCAGGCGCTCCAGCATGCGGTACAGGAGTTCAATCTCCCGCCAGTCGGTCTCGGCGGCGGTCTTGGCATGGGCGTGGAGGGCGGCGATGGCGGCCTGGATCTGATAGGGACCGGGCTCGCGGTGGCGCATCGCCTTGTCGACCAAGGCGATGCCCTCGGCGATGAAATTGCTGTTCCACAGGGAGCGGTCCTGATCCTCCAGAAGGACGATCTGGCCGTCGTCGTCCAGGCGCGCAGGGGTGCGCGCATGGTTGAGGAGCATGAGGGCCAGAAGGCCCATGATCTCCGGTTCGGTCGGGAAAAGCCGCAGCAGGAGGCGGGCAAGGCGGATGGCCTCGTCGCAAAGCTGCGTCTTGATGTGCGCCTCGCCGCCGCTGGCCGAATAGCCCTCGTTGAAGACGAGATAGATCATGGCGGCAACCGCGCCCAGGCGTTCGGCGCGTTCGGCGGGGCTAGGCGTGGCGTAGGGGATACTGGCATCGGCCACGCGGCGTTTGGCGCGGGTGATGCGCTGTTCCACCGCCTTTTCGTTGGCCAGGAAAGCGCTGGCGATTTCCCGCACGGAAAGGCCCGAGACGATGCGCAAGGCGAGCGCGATCTGCTGGGTGGCAGGAAGGTCCGGATGGCAGCAGATGAACATGAGGCGCAGAATGTCGTCGCGGTAGTGGGCATCGTCCAGCCGCTCCGCCATGCCGGCCTCTGCGTCGTCAAGGTCGGACAGGACGTCGTCGGAGGGGAGCTGCGTGTTGCGCGCCTCGCGGCGCACGGCGTCGAGCGCAGCATTGCGCCCGACGAAGATGAGCCAGGCGGCCGGATCGCGCGGCGGACCCTTTTCGGGCCAGGTCTTCATGGCGCGCAGGCAGGCCTCCTGGAATGCTTCTTCGGCCCGGTCGAGATCTCGGAAGTAGCGCAGCAGCGCGGCCATGGCCTGGGGGCGGGCCGCCGTGAGCGCTTTCTCGATCCAGGCAACATCGTTCATCCGGCAACCTCTACTTTTTCGGGCAACTCGCCCGTATTGAAAATGCGTATGGGGCGGATTTCGAAGGTGCAGGATTCGCCCTCCTTCATCCGCTTGGCGAAATCGATCACTTCTTCCAGATTCCTGCAGTCGACGATGTAGAAGCCGAGGAGCTGTTCCTTGGTCTCAGCAAAAGGCCCGTCGATGACGATCTGCTCGTTGCCCGATGCGCGGATGGTGGTGGCAGCGGTGGTAGGCACGAGGCGGATGGAGGGGCCCATCCGACCCTCGTCCACGAGCGCCTGCTGGACCTTGTGGCGCTTTGCCAGAACAGCGTCGTCTTCTTCCTTGGTCCAGGATTCGACAACGTCCTCATCATGGTAGCAAAGAATGGCATACAGCATTGCTGGAACTCTCCTGTCGTTTGAAAGACGGGTGAACATGCCCCATTCCGACAGGCTTGGTCGAGATAGTTGTTTGAAAGGTCACCGCCCTCGACCCAGGAAAGATGTTGCGCCCGAGGCGAATCCCGTTATGTCTCTGGTACCTATGAAGACGCTGACCATACGCAAGCCGGACGACTGGCACCTGCACCTGCGCGACGGCGCGGTACTGAAGGCCGTCGCGCCGCATTCGGCCGCGCATTTTGGCCGTGCCATCATCATGCCCAATCTCGTGCCGCCGGTGGCGACCGCCCGCGATGCGGCGGCGTATCGGGAGCGGATATTGGCGGCGCTGCCGGCCGGGAGCGGCTTTCAGCCGCTGATGACGCTCTACCTCACCGAAACCACGCAAGCCGATGATGTTGAATCGGCTTTTGCCGATGGGCTCGTCCATGCGGTGAAGCTTTATCCGGCCGGCGCCACGACCAATTCACAGAGCGGCGTGCGGGATGTCGGGAAGGTCATGCCCGTTCTGGAGCGCATGGCGCATATCGGCCTACCCCTGTGCGTGCACGGGGAAGTAACCGACCCGGCGATCGACATTTTCGACCGCGAGGCCGTGTTCATCGACCGCGTGCTGGCGCCGCTGCGCCAGCGGCTGCCGGAACTGAAGATCGTGATGGAGCACATCACGACGAAGGACGGCGTCGAGTTCGCGCGCGCGCAGGACGAACGCTTGGGGGCGACGATCACCACCCACCACCTCATCATCAACCGGAACGCCATCCTGGCCGGCGGCATCCGGCCGCACTATTACTGCCTGCCGGTTGCCAAGCGCGAGACGCACAGGCAGGCGCTGCGGCAGGCAGCGACCTCAGGCGATAAGCGATTTTTCCTCGGCACGGATTCGGCGCCGCATGTCGACAAGCTGAAGGAAACCGCCTGCGGCTGCGCCGGCATATTCACCGCGCCCAACACCATGGCCTGCCTTGCCCATGTGTTCGAGGAGGAGGAAGCACTCGACCGGCTGGAGGGCTTTACCTCGCTCCACGGGCCTTCCTTCTACGGCCTGCCGGCCAATGAGCAGCGCTTGACGCTGGAACGGCAGGACATGCCGGTTGAGATGCCGAGAAGCATCGAAGCGGACGGCGAGACCATCACGGTCTTCGATCCCATGTTTCCCATCCACTGGAAAGTGGCGGAGAATGCTTCCTAGGCGCGCCTAATGCTGGTAGCGAAGGGCGTTTGCCTTTTTTACGCAATTCCGTGCGGATGACCGCTTTCCCCGGGATTGCTCTAGAGACGCCCAGCAGAGAGCCAGCCCATGTTCGCCAATACTTTCCCCGACGAGGCACTGATCGCCGAGACAGTCGCCAAGATGCTTCTGGAAATCAAGGCGGTGCATTTCAGGGCGGACAAGCCGTTCACCTTTACCTCGGGCATCGCCAGCCCGGTCTATATCGACTGCCGTAAACTGATCTCCTATCCGCGTATCCGTTCGGCGGTGATCGATTTCGGAGCGTCTGTGATCCTGCGGCAAGCCGGTTTCGAGCAGTTCGACGCGGTGGCGGGCGGCGAGACGGCGGGCATTCCCTTCGCGGCGTGGCTTTCGGACAGGCTGGGGCTGCCGATGCTCTATGTCCGCAAGAAGCCAAAGGGCTTCGGCCGTGATGCCCAGATCGAGGGCAATCTGGCGGAGGGCGCGCGGGTGCTGCTGGTCGAGGATTTGACGACCGACGGCGGCAGCAAGCTGAAATTCGCCGAGGCAGTCGGCAAGGCGGGGGCTACCGTCACCGACACGTTCGCGGTGTTCTACTACGACATCTTTCCCGATACGCCGAAGCGGTTGGAAGCTGCGGGCATGCGGCTCCACCATCTCACGACATGGTGGGACATATTGGCGGTCTGCCGCAAGGAAGGGCGCTTCGACGCGCAGACGCTGGCGCAGGTCGAGAGCTTTCTCAGCGATCCGTTGAATTGGTCGGCCGCCCATGGTGGGGTCTCGGAGTTGAAGGCTACCGGTTGACGTTAACGTAAAAGTCAGCCTAATTTGCATGGAGGTTCTGCGAGTCCGCAGGGCTTGCGCAGACAGGGAGGACGCGGCATGTCGCTCAAGGGCAAAACACTGTTCATTTCCGGCGGCAGCCGCGGCATCGGTCTGGCAATCGCGCTGCGTGCTGCGCGCGACGGCGCCAATGTGACGATCGCGGCCAAGACAGCGGAGCCGCATCCCAAACTGCCCGGCACAATCCACACGGCCGCTGCCGATATCGAGGCGGCGGGTGGGAAGGCGCTTCCCGCATTGTGCGACATTCGCCACGAGGAGGAGGTGGCCGACGCTGTCGCAGCGACCGTTGAAGCCTTCGGCGGCATCGATATCTGCATCAACAATGCCAGCGCCATTCAGCTCACGGGCACGCTGGCGACCGACATGAAGCGCTACGACCTGATGCATCAGGTCAATACGCGCGGCACCTTCCTCGTTTCCAAAACCTGCATTCCGCATCTGAAGAAGGCGGATAATCCGCATATTCTCAATCTTGCGCCGCCGCTCGATATAAAAGCCAAATGGTTCAAGAACCACGTGGCCTACACCATGGCCAAGTTCGGCATGTCGATGTGCACGCTGGGCATGAGCGCCGAGTTCGCCCGCGACGGGATCGCCGTCAATTCGCTGTGGCCGCTGACGGCGATCGACACCGCTGCGGTGCGCAATCTCCTGGGCGGGGAGGCGATGGCCAGCATAAGCCGCTCGCCAGAGATCGTGGCCGATGCAGCCCATGCGATCCTGACGCGCCCTTCGCGCGAATGCACCGGCAATTTCTTCATCGATGAGCTGGTGCTGCGTGAGGAGGGCGTTACGGAGTTCTCGAAATATGCGCCCGGTGTGGAGGGCGCATTGGCCGGAGATTTCTTCGTTCCCGACGAGGTTTTCGAAAAGACCGACACGAAGGTAAACGTGATCGGCTGAGCATCGGGACTTCAGACGGAGCCAGGCGCGGTTTCCGTTTTCCTCCCGTTCAAACGGGCCTGCCCGCGGCTTTCGGGCTTTTCCTTTCACCAATGCGTACATTGACGTTCTTATGCGGAACCGGCAGCTCTGGCGGTTGCGCGAAGGCGGCCGCCCGGAATTCCCGCCGGACCAACGCATATCTCAGATTCGCGTGTTGCGCTCGCCTGTGATTGCGGCCAGTATGGCGACAATGGATACATTAATTGGGGGATTGAATGGCGCCGGTGATGTTTCGAGATGTCCGGAAGTCATTCGGGCAGGTCGAAGTTCTGCATGGTGTCACGGTAGACATCGAGGAGGGACAGTTCGTCGTTCTCGTCGGCCCCTCAGGCTGCGGCAAGTCCACTCTTCTGCGGATGCTGGCGGGCCTTGAGCACATCACCTCCGGCGACATCCTGATTGGCGACAGGGTGGTCAACAAGCTGCCGCCCAAGGATCGCGATATCGCGATGGTGTTCCAGAACTACGCGCTCTATCCGCATATAACGGTGGCGGAGAACATGGGTTTCTCGCTCAAGCTGAAGGGCGCGCGGCGCAGCGAAATCGAAGCGAAGGTGCGGCCGGCGGCCGAAATTCTCGGCCTTACGCAGCTTCTCGGCCGTTACCCGCGCCAGCTTTCCGGCGGGCAGAGGCAGCGGGTCGCGATGGGCCGCGCCATCGTGCGCAACCCGCAGGTGTTTCTCTTCGACGAGCCGCTGTCGAACCTCGACGCCAAGCTGCGCGTCTCGATGCGCACCGAAATCAAGAACCTGCATCAAAGGCTCAAGACGACGACCGTCTATGTGACGCATGACCAGATCGAGGCGATGACGATGGCCGACAAGATCGTCGTCATGCATGACGGAATCGTGGAGCAGGTGGGGGTGCCGCTGGAGCTTTACGACCGGCCCAACAATCTGTTCGTCGCCGGCTTCATAGGTTCGCCCGCCATGAACATGGTGACCGGCAAGCTCGACCCGGAGGACCGCGCCTGTTTCGTCAGCGGCGATGGTCAGCGGCTGAGGGTGGACAATCCAGGCGAAGCCCAGCCCGGCCAGGAGTTGGTCTGCGGTATCCGGCCCGAGGCGATCCGCCTCGGCGGCGACGTCGGACTGAAGGTGAAGGTGGTC
Source organism: Nitratireductor thuwali (assembly GCF_036621415.1). Lineage (NCBI taxonomy): Bacteria > Pseudomonadati > Pseudomonadota > Alphaproteobacteria > Hyphomicrobiales > Phyllobacteriaceae > Nitratireductor > Nitratireductor thuwali. The sequence goes on along the minus strand of NZ_CP030941.1, from coordinate 715,781 downwards.
GAGCCGACGGGCTCGGAGACGCATGTCATTGCCGATCTCGACGATACCGAAGTGACCTGTGTTTTCCGGGAGCGCATTTCGGCCGGCCCGGGCGAAGAAATAAAAGTGACGGTCGATCCGGCTGCCCTGCATCTGTTCGATGCCAATGATGGGCGCCGGTTGTCGCCCTGAGCGGGTTCTGGCGCGGTCTCGGGAGGACGTGCCGGACGAGGGCGCCTTGGCGCCCGGCAATGGTGGGAATGAACCACCGATCGCACCCTTCAAGGGCGCGAATTTGAGGAGGAGAAGTGTCAATGACGACGAATAACTGGACAATCAACCGTAGAAGATTCCTTGCCGGAACGGCGGGCGTGGCCGCCGGCGGCATTCTGGCGGGGTCGTTGAGCCCGCGCCATGCGCTGGCCCAGGCTTCGGCCGCGACGTTCACCCCGGAAGAGGGGGCCTCGCTGCGCCTTCTGCGCTGGGTGCCTTTCGTGACGGGCGAGGAGGAGGCCTGGAACGCCAACACCAAGGCCTTTACGGAAGCGACCGGGGTCGAGGTGCGCATCGACCAGGAAAGCTGGGAGGACGTGCGCCCCAAGGCGGCGGTTGCCGCCAATGTGGGCTCCGGCCCCGACATGGTGATGAGCTGGTTCGACGACCCCTTCCAGTATCCAGACAAACTGGTGGACGTGACGGATTTGGCGACCGCGCTGGGCGAGCAGCATGGCGGCTGGTACGAGGGCGTCGAAGGCTATGCCAAGCAGGGCGACAAGTTCATCGCCGTGCCGCTTTGCGCCATCGGCAACGCCGTGTGCTATCGCGACAGCCATATGAAAGCCGCGGGCTTCAGCGAATTTCCAAAAGATACGGCTGGTTTCCTGGAGCTGTGCAAGGCCATGAAAGCCAACGGCACGCCGGCCGGATTCCCGCACGGCAAGGCGGTCGGTGACGGCAACAACTACGCGCACTGGCTGCTGTGGAGCCATGGCGGGAAGACGGTGGACGAGAACGGCGGCGTTGCCATCAACAGCCCGGAGGCGAGGGCGGCCATCGAATACGCCAAGGAGCTTTACGCGACCTTCATCCCCGGCACGGAAAGCTGGCTCGACATCAACAACAACCGCGCCTTCCTCGCCGGCCAGATTTCCCTGACCGCCAATGGCGTATCGCTCTATTATGCCGCTGCCAAGGATCCGACACTGCAGGAGATTGCGGAGGATCTTCGCGCCACCAACTTTCCTGTCGGGCCGGTCGGCTCGTCGGTCGAACTGCACCAGACGTCGACGATCTCGATCTTCAACCACTGCCAGTATCCGCAAGCGGCGAAGGCCTATCTGAACTTCATGTATCAGGCCGAGCAGATGAACAAGTGGATCGAGGGGGCGAGCGCCTATTGCTGCCAGCCGCTCAGAGCCTTCGAGGACAACCCCGTGTGGACGTCCAACCCGATCCACGCGCCCTATGCCAAGGCTTCCGAGACGCTTCGGCCCAACGGCTATGCGGGACCGCTTGGGCCCGCATCGGCCGGTGTCATGGCGGACTACGTCCTCGTCGACATGTTCGCCGAGGCGGTGACCGGCCAGCGTTCGACGGAGGAAGCCATCGCCAATGCGGAGCGGCGCATCGCCCGTTACTACCGCTAAGGCAAGACGGCATGGCGGGCGGGCGCGATCATCCGCGTTCGCCCGCTTCCTGCGCCGGCAGACGCGGCGGCAATACGGATAGACGAAAGGCAGGATTTCATGGCGGGTGCTGCGCCCACGAGGCTATCGTCGATTTACGGATGGTTGCTGGAAAGCAAGAACGGGCTCGGGCTCTTGTTCATGCTTCCGGCCGCGGCTTTCCTGCTGTGCTTTCTTACCTATCCGCTGGGGCTCGGCGTGTGGCTGGGCTTCACCGATACCAAGATCGGCCGGTCGGGTATCTTCATCGGCCTGGAAAACTATGAGTGGCTGTTCGACGACCCGATCTTCTGGCTGTCGGTCTACAACACGCTACTGTACACCACCGTTGCGTCGGTCCTGAAGTTCGGGCTGGGGCTATGGCTGGCGTTGATCCTGAACCAGCATCTGCCCTTCAAGAACTTCTTTCGCGCGATCATCCTGCTGCCGTGGGTGGTGCCGACCGTGCTTTCGGCGCTTGCCTTCTGGTGGATTTACGATTCCCAGTTCTCGATCATTTCCTATGTGCTCATGAATCTCGGGCTGATCAGCGAGCCGATCAACTTCCTGGGCGATCCCAACAATGCACGCGCCTCGGTGATCGCCGCCAATGTGTGGCGCGGCATTCCCTTTGTGGCAATTTCGCTGCTGGCGGGGCTGCAGACCATTCCGCAATCGCTGAACGAGGCGGCGGCGCTGGACGGGGCGACGCCCTGGCAGCGCTTCACCAAGATAACCCTGCCGCTGCTTTCGCCCATCATCGCGGTGGTGATGACGTTTTCGGTGCTCTTCACCTTCACCGACTTCCAGCTCATCTATGTGCTGACGCGCGGCGGACCGGTGAATGCGACGCATCTGATGGCCACCTTATCCTTCCAGCGCGCCATTCCCGGCGGACAGTTGGGCGAGGGGGCGGCAATCGCCGTGGCGATGATTCCCTTCCTGCTGGCGGCGATCCTGTTCTCCTTCTTCGGGCTGCAGCGGCGCAAATGGCAGCAGGGCGCGAGCGATTGAGGAGAATGACGATGAGCCGGCAGACAATCTCCGATCCTATCGCCGTGAACGACGATGTTCAGGGCTTGGACCAGTTCAGCACGCTGACGCGGCGGCTTATGGTCGTGTACCTGCCGCTGGCGGTGTTCGTCTTCGTGTTGCTGTTTCCCTTTTACTGGATGGCTATCACAGCGATCAAACCGGACCACCAACTCAGCAACTACCGGGAATACAGCCCGTTCTGGGTGGTGCAGCCGACCCTGGACCATATCAAGTATCTCTTGTTCGAGACCTCCTATCCGGGCTGGCTCTGGAACACGATGCTGGTTTCGGTTGCCTCGACCTTCATCTCGTTGCTTGCATCCGTCTTCGCGGCCTATGCCATCGAGCGGGTGCGTTTCACGGGCGCGCGGGTGACGGGGCTGCTGATCTTCCTGGCCTATCTGGTGCCGCCGTCGATCCTGTTCATTCCGCTGGCCTTCATCGTCTTCCAGGTCGGCATCTTCGACAGCCGGCTGGCGCTGATCCTCACCTATCCGACCTTCCTCATCCCCTTCTGCACATGGCTGCTGATGGGCTATTTCCGCACCATCCCGTTCGAACTCGAGGAAAGCGCGCTGGTGGACGGGGCCACGCGGTGGCAGATCCTGACCAAGGTTATCCTGCCGCTGGCCGTGCCGGGGCTGATCTCGGCCGGCATCTTCGCCTTCACGCTGTCGTGGAACGAGTTCATTTACGCGCTGACCTTCATCTCGTCCTCGGAGAACAAGACCGTTCCGGTGGGTGTTCTGACGGAACTGGTGCGCGGCGACATCTATGAGTGGGGCGCGCTGATGTCCGGTGCGCTGCTGGGCTCGCTGCCGGTGGTCATCCTCTACTCGTTCTTCGTCGACTACTACGTCTCGTCGATGACCGGGGCGGTGAAGGAGTAGCGCAGGGCGCCGCGGTGAAAACTAGTCACTCGTCGGTGCCAGCGTCTCCTTGGAGCCCAGCCGCTTGCCGTCATTGATGGCCTCCAGCCATAAAAGATAGGCGGAGTGGTCGTAGCGGCTCATGCGCATGTCGCCGGCAAGGGCGTGGAAGGCGTCGCGCGCGTGCTCGGTCAGCGGCAGGCGCAGGCCCGCCTGGCGGGCAACTTCCAGAGCGTTCTCGATGTCCTTCAGCTGAAGCGCCAGAGGCCCGCCGGGGACGAAGTTGCGCTCGACCATGCGCTCGCCGTGGAGTTCGAGAATACGCGACGTGGCGAAACCGCCCATCAGCGCCTCGCGAAGGGCGGCCGGATCGCACCCGCCCTCCTGAGCCAGAAGCATGGCCTCCGACACCGCGCCGATGGTGACGGCGACGATTACCTGATTGGCGAGCTTGGCGACCTGTCCCGCGCCGTGGACACCGACATGGGTCGCGCGGCCCATCGCGGAAAGCAGGGCGCGGGCTTCCTCGAAGTCCTCCCGGTTGCCGCCGGCCATGATCGCAAGGGTCGCCTCGGTCGCGCCTTTCTCGCCGCCGGAGACCGGCGCGTCCACGTGGCGCCGACCCGTCCGGGCAATGGCGGCCGCATGGTCGCGGGCGACGGCGGGCTGGATCGACGACATGTCCACGAATAGCGCACCGGCAGGCGCGGCCTCGACCACGCCGTTCTCGCCGAAATAGATCCCGGTCACGACCGGGGAGTTGTCGACCATCGTGATGATGGCGTCGGCATTGCCCACCGCTTCTCGTGGATATTCGGCGACCGTGGCGACATCGGCCAGCGCTTCGGCCTTGGCCCGTGTACGGTTCCAGACCGTGACGTTGAAGCCGGCGCGGGCGATATTGCGCGCCATGGGGGCGCCCATAATGCCGGTACCGATAAGGGTTACGTTCCTGATGGTCACCACTGTTCCTCCGGCGGCTTCTACGCCGCGACCACGGTCTGTCTCTGCTGGCCCAGGCCGGCGATAGAAAGGGTCATCACGTCGCCGGGCTTCAGATATTGGGGCGGCTTCATACCCATGCCGACGCCCGGAGGCGTGCCGGTGGATATGACGTCGCCCGGCATCAGCGTCATGAATTGCGAGAGGTAAGAGACGACATGGGGCACGTTGAAGATCAGCGTGTCGGTGTTGCCGGTCTGGCGGCGCTCGCCATTGACGTCCAGCCACATATCCAGATTGTGCGGGTCGGCAATCTCGTCGCGGGTAACGAGCCAGGGGCCGAGCGGGCCGAAGGTATCGTGGCTCTTGCCCTTGGTCCACTGGCCCTGGCGCTTGGCCTGGAAATCGCGTTCGGACACGTCGTTCATGATGGCGAAGCCGGCAACATGATCCATGGCGTCGGCCTCGGAAACGTATTTGGCCCTGGTGCCGATGATGACGGCGAGCTCGACTTCCCAGTCGAGCGCCGTGGAGCCGCGCGGCATCTCCACATCGTCATTGGGGCCGCACAGTGCGTTGAGAGCCTTGGCGAAGATGATCGGCTCGGGGGGCGGCACGGCACCCGTTTCGGCGGCATGGTCGGAGTAGTTGAGGCCGATGCATATGATCTTCTGCAGGCCTGCCACGCACGGGCCGAGGCGGGGATTGCCGTCGACCACGGGCAGGCTGTCGGGCGCTATGGCGCGGAGGCGATCGAGGCCCTCGGGCGAGATCGCCGCGCCACCGATGTCGTCGACCATGCCGGAAAGATCGCGGATCGTGCCGTCATCGGCCATCAGGCCGGGCTTCTCGCTGCCCGCGGGTCCATAACGCAAAAGCTTCATATCGTCGGTCCTTATCGTGTGCTAGTGAATATCAGTAGACGGCGCGGCCACCGGATATGTCGAAGACGGCTCCCGTGGAGAACGAACACTCCTCCGAGGCGAGCCAGGCGATCATGGCGGCCACCTCGGCCGGCTCCAGGAACCGTTCGAGCGGTATCTTTGCGAGCATATAGTCGATGTGCTCCTGGCTCATCTGGTCGAAGATCGGCGTTCGCGCGGCGGCCGGCGTGATGCAATTGACGATGATGCCGGTCTTGGCCAACTCCTTGCCGAGTGATTTGGTGAGGCCGATCAATCCAGCCTTGGAAGCCGAATAATGCGATGCGTTGGGGTTGCCTTCCTTGCCGGCGATGGAGGCGACATTGACGATGCGGCCATAACCGCGCTCGATCATGCCTGGCACCAGCGCGCGGCTGGTGAGGTAGGGGGCGACGAGGTTGACCTCGAGCGTCCGGCGCCAGATGTCGGGGGCGAGTTCCCAGGTCTTGCCGTTGCCACCGGTGATGCCGGCATTGTTAACCAGGATATCGACAGAGCCCGCTTCATGGGTGGCGGCCTCGACGGCATGCTCGTCGGTGAGTTCCACGACCTGACCGCTGGCGCGGCCTTGCAAACGGTCGAGCGCGGCCTGGAGATTTCCGGCATCGATGTCCCATATGACGACTTGCGCACCGCTATCCAGGAAGCGCTCCACCGTCGCCAGGCCGATGCCGCGCGCCCCGCCGGTGACGATGGCGCGGCGCCCGCCCAGATCGATCCTGTTCATATGGCCAAGTCTCCCGTTCCTCTTTTTGCACAGCGCTTCTTCGGGCTCAACGTATACGTTGCGGCGCCATCGGCGATCATTTGCTGATCAGCGAGCTGGCGCCTGGATGGCGCAGCAGGGACAGCACCAGCACGTCGGCGCGGTCGCGGTGCTGCTGATGCAGACGGGTGGCGGCGACCTCGTCGCGGGCGTGAATGGCCTTCAGGATAGCTCGATGCTCCTCATCCGACTGAACGGGTAGGGGGCGCAGATGAACGATTGCTACACGCGCCCGGTATTGCTGGTCCCAAAGCTGGCGCAGCATGCCCTGCAGGCGTGGATTACCGCATAGCGCTACGATTTCGGAATGAAATGCATCGTCGAGGTGCGACCAGTGGGCGATGTCCTTCTTGCCGGTCGCCTTCTCCATCTGGACGAGGATGCCATCCAGCTTCGCGTACTCGGCTTCGCTCAACCCGCGGCGGGCGGTCAACTGCGCGGCCTTCACCTCAAGGGTCGAGAACACTTGGTAGATCTGCTCCAGTTCCTCGATGGACAGCGCCTTGACGGTGATGCCGTGGCGCGGGCGCACCTCGACCAGCCCTTCCTCCTCCAGCCGGATAAGCGCCTCGCGGACAGGTGTCCGACTGAGCGACAGCAGGCTCGCCACCTCGGTCTCGAGCAGGCTGGTTCCCGGCGGCAGACGACCTTCTAGAATGCGAAACTTCAGATCGTGATAGGCCCGATCGCGAGCAGGCATGCCGGCAACCGTCTGCAGGGTCGGACGCGGTCGGGACACCAGGTCCTTTCCGGCGGACTTGGCCCTAGCGCCTTGCCTGGCGGTTGTTTCGATGGCTTGTTTTTCTTCGTCCTGCACTGTTCCACCTGGTTTGTGTGCGCCGGAATCGCTCAAACTGTATCAGGCCTTCGACGGCCTTATACCATTGAGCTCGGCGATGACGTCCGCGATCATCGGCACGTAGTCGTCGCCGCGGCCGATCGCTTCTGCCGTCGCGTATCCGTTCTTGATGCTGGACGAGACATGGGAGGCGATACCGCTTTCATTGGCCAGCGACACGACGTAGCGCATATCCTTGTGGGCGTTGCGCAGCGCGAATTTGTGGGCGTCTCGGTCCCCGCCGACGACATATTTGAAGAACGTCTGGAAGAAGCCGCAGTCCATGCGCCCTCCGGAGATGACGCTTTCGAACGTGGCGGCGTCGATGCCGTTCTTTGCGCCGATTGCCAGCGCCTCCGCATAGATCGCCCCATAGCCCATGGACACGAAATTGTTGAGCAGCTTCATCGTGTGGCCGGCCCCGCATTCCCCGACCCGGACGATCTTGCCTGCAAAAGCCTCGAGCAACGGCCTGACCTCGGCGAGCACCTCTTCGCTCGCGCCGGCCATGACATCCAGCGTGCCCTCCCAGGCTTCCTTGGGGGTGCGCGACAAGGGTGCGTCGACCATGGTGATGCCGGCCTTCGCGCAACGCTCTGCAAGCATGCGGGTGGAGACCGGATTGCTGGTGCTCGTATCGATGATGAACCTGACGTCGCCCTTGGCGGCGATGATGTCCGCAACGCTCGCCTCGACTTGCGGGCTGCCGGGCAGGCAGAGGAAGATGACGTCGGAAGCAAGTGCCATTTCACCGACGTCCGATGCCTCCGTGGCGCCGCGCTTGACGAGATCGTCGACCGGCTTCCGGTTACGATGGCCGAGGACGGTGAGCTTGTGCCCGGCCTCCAGAATGTTCTTGGCCATGCCGTGGCCCATAAGACCTACGCCAATAAAGCCCACGCGTTGCCGTTCAGCCATTGCGTCTTCTCCTCCAGATCGGGTTTACGTCGACATCCTGACCCGTCTTCCCGTTTGAACGTGGCCCCGGTGTTTCAGCCGAGCGCTGCTCTGCGAACCTCTTCGTCGGCAATGTGGGCGCGTATGATGGAATCAAAATCCGCGTCGGCGGTGAAGCCCGCCTGCTCGGCCCGCCTCGCATCGAAATTGCGCGGCCAGCCGTCGACGATCCTGGTGATCGTCTCGTCCGGCTCGCGCCGGATCAGGGCGGCGACATCCTCGCCGGCCACCCGCTTCAGCGCCTCGATCATTTCGCCGACGGTGATCGACAGGCCGGGCATGGTCAGCGAGCGCCGCGCGCCGAGCATCGCCGAATCCATGGTGGCGGCATGGATCAGGAATCCCACGGCCGCGGCCGGGCTGGCCACCCAGTGCCGCACCTCCTCCGATACTGGGAGTATCGCTTCCTGGCCGGCCAGCGGCTCGCGGATGATGCCGGAGAAGAAGCTTGAGGCCGCCTTGTTGGGCCGGCCGGGCCGCACCACGATCGTGGGCAGACGAATGCCAACGCCGTCGACAAAGCCTTTGCGCGTGCAATCCGCCAAAAGCAGCTCGCCGATGGCCTTTTGCACGCCATAGCTGGTGAGCGGGGCATTGAGAAATTCGTCGCCGATCCGATCGGGGAAGGGCGCACCGAAGACGGCAATGGACGAGGTGAAGACCAGCCGTGGGCAATAGCCTTCGCCTTCATGACGGACCGCTTCCAAAAGATGACGCGTACCGTCCATATTGATGGCGTAGCCCTTGTCGAATTCGGCCTCGGCTTCGCCTGAGACAATGGCTGCAAGGTGGAAGATGACGTCGGGCTTGTGTTTTATCAATTCCGTGACCACCACGGGGTCGGCGACGTTGCCGGCCTGCGACACCACTTGCGGGCCGTCCGACGCACCATAGGACGGCTCGATCACATCGAAGGCATGAATCGTATCGATTTTGCGGCCACCGAGGCTGCCTTCGGTGATGAGCTTTTCGGCCAGCTTGCGGCCGACCATGCCGGCGGCTCCGATGATCAGGATGCGCATTGCAGCCCGTCCTCCTCGTGGCGGTTGGTCAGTGGTTATCGCGCGGGACGGCCGGCATATCGCCGTTCTCCCCGCCCTGGGCAAGCTTGCGGTACTTGACCGCCGGCTCCAGCACCATGCCCGCGTCAAGCTGGGCGACGATGCCGCGCTGGATCTCCTGCCATGGCGTCTGGTGCGGCGGGTAGGCGTATCCGCCCTTGGCCTCAAGCTCCTTGCGCCGCCTATCCAGTTCCTCGTCGGGAAGCAGAACGTCGGCGCGGCCGTTCTTCAGATCTATGCGAACCCGGTCGCCTGTTTCCAGCAATGCGAGTCCGCCGCCAGCGGCAGCCTCGGGCGAGGCGTTGAGGATGGAAGGCGAGCCGGAGGTGCCCGACTGGCGGCCGTCGCCGATGCAGGCCAGCGAATGGATGCCGCGCTTTAGCAGATAATCCGGTGCCCGCATGTTCACCACTTCCGCCGCGCCGGGATATCCTATGGGACCGACGCCGCGCATGAAGAGGACGCAGTTCTCATCGATGTCGAGCGCGGGATCGTCGATGCGCGCATGGTAATCTTCCGGTCCGTCAAAAACGATCGCCCGCCCCTCGAAGGCCATGGGATCGCTGGGATTGGACAGGTAGCGTTGGCGGAATTCTTCGTCGATGACGGAGAGCTTCATGATGGCCGCGTCGAACAAATTGCCCTTGAGAACGCGGAAGCCGGCATTGTTCTTCAGTGGCTTGTCATAGGGGCGGATGACCCGGTCGTCCTCGATCAGTGCGCCGCGGCAATTGTCGCCGATGGAGCGGCCGTTGACGGTCAGCGCGTCCTCGTTGATGAGGCCCTGTCCCATGAGTTGGTTCACGACGGCCGGAACGCCGCCTGCATGGTAGTAGTCCTCGCCCAGATATTCGCCCGCCGGCTGTAGATTGACCAGCAGCGGCACCTCTTCCCCATAGGCCTGCCAATCGTCGAGACTGAGATCGACGCCGAGATGGCGGGCAAGGCCATTGAGATGGATCGGCGCGTTGGTCGAGCCGCCGATGGCGGAATTGACGCGAATGGCATTGATGAAGGCATCGCGCGTCATGATGTCGGTGGGCTTGAGATCCTCATGCACCATGTCGACGATACGCAGGCCGGTGAGATAAGCCATTTCCTGGCGGTCGCGATAGGGCGCGGGGATGGCGGCGGAACTGGGAAGCTGCATGCCGAGCACCTCGGCCAGCGAATTCATCGTGGTCGCCGTGCCCATCGTGTTGCAGTAGCCGGTGGAGGGGGCGGACGAGGCGACCAGCTTGACGAAGCCTGCATAGTCGATCTCGCCGGCGGCCATCAGTTCGCGCGCCTTCCAGACAATGGTGCCGGAACCGGTGCGCTCGCCGCGGAACCAGCCATTGAGCATGGGCCCGACCGACAAGGCGATGGCTGGAATGTTGACGGTGGCCGCGGCCATGAGCAGGGCCGGGGTGGTCTTGTCGCAGCCGATGGTGAGCACCACGCCGTCGAGCGGATAGCCGTAGAGCACCTCGACAAGGCTGAGATAGGCCAGGTTGCGGTCGAGCGCGGCGGTGGGCCGCTTGCCGGTCTCCTGGATCGGGTGCACGGGGAACTCGATGGCGATGCCGCCGGCCTCGCGGATGCCCTCGCGCACGCGCTTGGCCAGTTCGATGTGATGCCGGTTGCAAGGCGACAGGTCGGAGCCGGTCTGGGCGATGCCGATGATGGGCTTCCCCGATTGCAGCTCCTGCTGGGACAGACCAAAATTCAGGTAGCGCTCCAAATAGAGCGCGGTCATGTCCGGGTTGCCCTCATTGTCGAACCAGGCCTGCGAACGCAGAACGGGCTTGGCTTTTTCCTTGCTCATGTCATCTCCGACTGCTTGGTATGTGCTCAACGTATACAGAAAAAATGCAATGGAAAAGGCATCGCAGAGCGGCAGCGGAGCATTCGGCGAAAAGAATACCGCAAAGCACTCGTTTTCATGGCTGAATTCACGCTCAGGAAAGCCTTTCCCGTGCTCGCTGGGCAGAGATGGCAGGAGCGCGTGAAGGGCGGCCTGGAACGTTATGCATACGTTGCCTGGCGGGTCCCTAGCGACACCGGGACGGTGCTGGATCTGTTGCCCGTGCGCCAACGGTCGAAAGCGACCAAACCGCGTGGGACCGGATCGGCACGGGAAGCGATACCAAGCTCACATATGGCCAACCACCAGTTAACCCATTGAAAAAAGATTTCTGGTGGGCCCGGAGGGACTCGAACCCCCAACCAAGCGGTTATGAGCCGCCGGCTCTAACCAATTGAGCTACAGGCCCGGTGCGGCATGAGTTAGTGATTTTTTTGCGCATGCACAAGCGTGATGCGCCGCAATCCATTCATAATCGCGCTCTATCCATGATTTGCTCGAACAAACAGGAGATTTCCATGACGCGTTCCTTTCTGCCGATAGCGCTGGCCGCCTCCATGGCTGTCGTGCCACAGGCTTTCGCACAGGAGCAGATCTTGCAGCCGAAGATTACGGTGACCGGTGAGGGCGAGGCGCGGTTGAGCCCTGACATGGCCATCGTCACGCTGGCCGTCACGCGAGAGGCCGAGACCGCGCGCGCGGCGATGGACGATAACAGTTCCGCCATGGCGGCCGTTATCGCCGCCCTCAAGGAAGAAGGGATCGAGGCGCGGGACCTGCAGACCAGCGGCCTTTCCATCCAGCCTCAGTACGTCTACCCCAACGAGCGCAATGAAGAACGGGAGCCGCGCATCGTCGGGTATCAGGTCTCAAACCAGCTGACCGTCCGTATCCGCGACATGGACAAGGTGGGCGCGATACTCGACCGCTCTGTCTCGCTGGGCGTCAATCAGGGCGGGCATATCGCCTTCACCAACGACGACCCGACCGAAGCCTTGACCGAGGCGCGCAAGCGCGCTGTAGAGGACGCAATGACGAAGGCCAGGACATTGGCCGACGCTGCCGGTGTGAACCTGGGCAAGCTGATCGAGCTTTCCGAAAGCGCCGCGACCCCGCCACCGATGCCCATGGCTGGAAAGATGATGCGCGCGGAGATGGCGGCCGATGCGGCGGTACCGATCGAAGCCGGTGAAAACAGCTACACGATCGAAGTGAACGTGACCTTCAGCATCGAGCAGTAGCATCTCCCGCTCTCGAACCAGAAGGCCGCCGGAGCGACCCGGCGGCCTTTTTCGCGGGGCTGGGAAGCCTACAGCATCGGCCCGAAAATCGGAATCGATTTTCGGAAAGCACGATGCGTAGATTCAGAAAGTTAGCGTCCTTCGTGCGTCCGAATGGACAACCTCCTGAAAGCCCACAGCTAGCGCCAGCGGATCACCGGGCAGTGCGGCGAGCGGGCGAAGACGATGCTCACGCGGTCGCGATGCTGGCGCCCGGTCACACGAATGGCGCGGTGGTTGACGCGGGTAATTCGGGCATGTCTGAGGCCCATTCGTTCCGCCTTGTGCAAGGCGCGGCGCGGCGAGCAGGAGGCTTGGCGGTAGTGCTGACGGCGCGGGCGGAAGTCGCGATGGCGCTCGCCCAGATGAATGCCGGCGTGCCCGCTGCCCTGTCCGAAGCTGAAATAGATGCCGTCCGCCTTGGCGGCGGTGGGGGCGGCGGCGAAGGCGCCGAGACTGAGGATGGCGGAAAGGGTGGCGATCTGGATCTTGCGGAACATGTCTGTTCTCCTCGTAGGTGTGAATCTTGAGGAGACACTGGCCGAGCGGGCCTGAACGCCGCGCGAACCGGGCATTCACCGGCCGTTCACGTGACCGCAGGCATGGCGGATGTAGAGGGTTGCCGCTTCAGCCCTTGGCAATCTGCCTTTTCCACTCGTCCAGATTGTAGTAGGCGGTAACGCGGGAGATCAGGCCGTCGTCGACCTCGAAGAAAATTCCCCCGGGCAGCGCATAGCTTTGGCCGGATGCCTCCGGAAGGCCCTCCACCGTGGTCAGATAGGTTCCTCGCATGGTGAATTCGGCAGCCGCCCGAACGCCGCCCGGCGCCGTCATGATGGCGATGTCGGAAAGGGTTTCGCGGTAGTGGCGCGACATAAGGCCGAGAAACCAGCGGAATTTTTCCTTGCCGATTTCGCGGCCGCCTTGGCTGACATCGTGAACCACGTCGTCTGCAAGGAGCGCGAGCATGCCTTCGTGATCGCCGGCATTGAAGGCGGCAAGGTAGTTTTCGACGAGGTCGCGGGTTTCGGTTTCGCTCATTGCCGTCTCGGTCCTTGGTCGGGCTATGGTTCTTCTTCGAGCATGTATTGCAGATAATCTTCCGGCTCGGCCAGATTGCTTTCGCTGGTCTTGACGCGCCCCTTCATCGAAATGCCTGCTTCATGGACGGTTTCCCCGCTGCCGGACACCAACGGGTGCCACCAGTAGAGTTCCTCCCCATTGGCTAGCAGCCGATAGGCGCAGGTGGCGGGCAGCCAGGTGATCGTGCGCACGTTCTGCGGGGTCAGGCGCACGCAGTCGGATACAGTGGCGAAGCGGTTTTCGTAATCGGAACAACGGCATGTGCCGATGTCGAACAGGCGGCAGGCAACGCTCGTCCAGTGGATTTGTCCGGTATCCTCGTCCTCGAGCTTGGCCAGGCAGCATTTGCCGCAGCCATCGCAGAGTGATTCCCACTCGCGCGGCGTCATCTCTTCAAGGCTCTTGGTCTTCCAGAACGGCTCCATGGCAGGCATGTCGCGCGGTCAGGGCCGGGCGTCAAGGGGCTGTGCCGGCGGGTGGCACGACGGGTGCAAGGGAACCAACGGCTTCGCTGCCGCTTATCGACGCCGTAGGGACATCCCACCGTGGAGCGACGGACGATGACGAAATCGAAATTGTTTATGGCTGGAACCGCCCTGAGCCTGTTGATGGCAGGGCAGGTGGCCGCTGAAGAGCGCACCGAGGGCAGCCCCTGGGCCACGCGCGACAGCGTGGTCGTCCTGGCGCAGGCAGAAGAACCTGCAGGCGAGGGTGAGGAGTGCCCGCCAGGCACGGCGCCCACTGAACCTGACGGCATCTGCGCGCCAGTGGTAGAAGAAGAGGCCGAGGAGCCGGCCGCAGAGCCTACTCCCACCGAAGAGCCGCCTCCCGTGGAGGAGGAGGCTCCGGCGGAAACGGAGGAGGCACCGGCCGCTGAGAGCGGTGAGGAAGCCCCTGCCGACGCGCCTGTGGAATCCGATCCTGCTCCTGCCGAGGAGGAAGCAGCGCCGCCGGCGGGTGCGGAGACAGACCAGCCGGTCGAGACTATGGAGGCGCCCGCAGAAGCAGTGGAAGAGCCTGCGGTTGAGGGCGGCGAGGAAGCGCCAGCCGATGAGCCGATGGAAAGCCCCGCTGCGGAAGAGGCCGTACCCACGGAGGAAACCGTTATCGAGCCTGCCGGAGAGGCCGAGCAGACCACGCCGGACGAGGGCGAGGCCGTGGAAGAATGCCCGCCCGGCACGGTGCGCGCGCCCGACGGCGGCGAGTGTGTCGCAGCCGAACAGGCCGCCGAGGAAGAGACGGGTGCAGATGCGCCGGCGGATGCGGCCGCCGAAGACGAACCCATCGATGGCGGCACCGCTGTAGAGCCCGGCGAGACGGATGCGGAGGCCGATGCCGACGCGGATGCCGAGGCCAGCGTCGAGGCCGATGCTGCTGAGGGCCAGGAGGCGCCATCTGAAGATGCGGCTCCAGTGCCCGACAGCCAGAAGGACCAGGCCGAGCCGAACGCCACGGTTGAAGGCGAAGGCCATGAGCCGCCGGTCGAGGGCGGGCAGGAAGAACAGGCCGCAGAGGAAGCGCCCGCGCCTGAAAGCGACGGGGAAGCCCAGGCGGATCTGGTAGACCCGGAAACGCTACGCACGGAAATCCGCCAAATGGTGGAAGAGGAGGGCGAGCGGATCGAACTGGGCCAGACGCCGGAAGACACCCGCGTACGCCGGCAGGCGTTCCTGGGGCACGTGCCGGAGGGTGCTCAGGTGATCGAAGAGTACAACGATAACCGCAAGATCATCCAGTACAACAACAACATCTATATCGAAAGCCCCGATTATGACCGCCTCGTGCGTCGCGACGACCTGGTCTACTATGACGACCTGCGGAACGGTCGCGTGCGTGAGGTCATCGAGCGTCCGGACGGAACGCGGATCATCACCATCCGCAACAGCTACGGCGATGTTCTCCGCCGGGTGCGGGTGACGCCGGATGGACGGGAACATGTGCTCGTGTATGTGCCGGAGGACCGCTTCGACCGGGTGGCCCGTTATGAGGATCCGGCAATCGAGCTCGGCCCGTTCCGGCTCACGATTCCCTTGAGCGAATATGTCCTGGAGGCCCAGCGGGTTGAAAATCCGGACCGGTACTACGAGTTCCTTGACCAGCCTCCGGTGGAGCAGGTGCAGCGGCTCTATTCGCTCGAAGAAGTGAAGCGCTCGCCCCGGGTCCGCGACATGGTGCGGCGCATCGACCTCGACACCATCGAGTTCGAGTTCGGTTCGGCGCGCATCGAGGAAAGCGAGATCAGGGACATCGAGGCGCTGGCGACGGCCATGGAGCGGTTGCTGGATGAGAATCCGGCAGAGACCTTCCTGATTGAAGGTCACACTGACGCCGTGGGGTCTGAGACTGCCAACCTGGCGCTGTCGGACCGCCGGGCCGAGGCTGTCGCGCGGGCGCTCACAGACGTTTTCGGCCTGCCGCCGGAAAACCTGGTGACCCAGGGCTACGGTGAACAGTACCTGAAAATAGACACGCAGGAGCCCGAGCGGGAAAACCGGCGGGTTGCCGTTCGCCGGATCACGCCTCTGGTCTCGCCCGTGGCCGAGCGTCGGTAGCGCTTCCTGCGCCAATGCCCGGCCTGGCCTGGTCGGGTCGTGCGGGAAGACCCGGCCGGATGCCCCTCCACCCGGCCGGGTTCTCCATTTTCAGCATCTGCGCGAACGAGAATTGTTCGCCGTGAAATAGGGCATCGAACGAAAAACCCCGCCGGAGATCATCCGGCGGGGCTCTTGTCGTTGCGGCGAAATCCTACTGGACTTGCTGGTCTGTGCGCGGCCGCAGAAGAAGTTGCGGCCGGATCTGCAACTGGGGCCGGTTCAACTGCGGAACCTGCCGCTGGACCGGAGGCCGGGTGACCTGCGGAGGACGGGTAACCGTCGGCGGCGTGGTCTGCCGGCAGTTCGGATACTGTCCCGTGGTCCCTGGCGGGCAGCGGCGCTGCTCGACCGGGCGGCAGTTGGGATATTGCCCCGTGGTGCCTTGCGGGCAACGACGCTGCACGGTCGGACGGCAGTTAGGGAAGGTCCCCGTCGTGCCCTGCGGGCAGCGCGGCCGCACGATTGGCGCACAGTTGGGGTAGCGGCCCGTGGTGCCGGGCGGGCACTCCCGCTGTACTTCTGGCCTGCGGCAGCGCCCGGCCACGAAGGCGGTTCCAGGCGGGCAGCGTTCCTGGACGACCGGTCGGCAGTTCGGATAGCGGCCGGTCGTGCCTTGCGGGCATTCACGCTGGACCTGCGGCTTGACGCAACGGCCGTTCTGCAGGCGCGTTCCGCGGGGGCAGATGCAACGTCCGTCCTGGGTGCGGATCTGGCCCGGCAGCAGCTTGCACTGCGGGTCCGCCTGCGGACGCGGACGCTCGGGCTGCTTGGGCTGAGGGTCCGGCCGGTTGGGACGCGGCGTCGGCACGGGGATGGGCGTCGTCTGAATGTCGCCCACGCACTGCCCATTGCGGAAGGTGGTGCCTTCCGGGCAGACACAGCGGCCGTCATTGTTCAGGACAAAACCGGGCGAGCATTGTTCCTCCTCCTCATCGGCCAGGACCGTGAAGTCGTGGCAGTCGAAGGGGCGGGACGAGGCTTCGCCAGCCGGCTCGGACAGCGAGCGCGGGCCTTCACGCACGTCTACATCCATGCCGATGACGGCGGCACAGTTGCGGCCTTGCGCACCGTTGCCGACCTCACTGGCCAGGTCTGCATCCAGCGGCAGCTCGACCGTGACCTCGTGGCTACGGCTTTCGCCGGGCGCCAGGCCGAGGGTGGTCTCGCAGACGAAGGGCAGTTCCGAAGGCTCCGGCGAGCAGCCGAAGGGCGGGTTCACCGAAACGATGGTCGCCGGCGTGGAGCCGAAACCCTCGACCGTCAAGGCATCGCCGATGCGCATGGGGCCGGAGATGGCGGCTGGCCCGTCATTCGTGATGGTGATCTCGAATGTGCAGGGCTGCCCCAGCAGGCACTGGCTGTCGCCGGTCTTTTCGACCGAGATTCCAGTACCGCCCTCGGCGCAGGCTTCGCCGAACGGGTAGACGATATCGTCGCCCGGCGCCGGGCCGAAGGAACCGCGCGCGCAGTTCTCGAACCGCTCGTTGGGCGAGACGTTGACCGTCACGTCGAAGTGGCGGCTCGTTCCCGGCATCATGACGGCGCCGGGGATTTCGCAGGCCAGCGTTGCGGCCGGAACCGCACCGCAAGTCCATTCCGGCCCGTCCGGCGAGACAGAACCGATCTCGACAGGCGCACCGCCGCCGATCAGCGTTGCCGCATCGTTCACCCGTACCGGGCCCATGGGGGCGGCGGTGCCGGGATTGGACACGGTGATGCGGCATGCGACAGAACCCGACGACACCGTCGCTTCGCAGGTCTTCTGTATCCGCAATTGCGGCTCGCCGCCCGGGCGGTCGGGGATCGTCGCCTTGGCGCAGGCCTCGTTGTTGGCGAGATTGGTTTCGCCCGTGAGAGCTTCCACCTTGGCGCAGTTCTCCACCATGTTGGACGGGTAGTCCGCCACCACCGCCGTCACCTGGATGTCGGTGGTGGCGCCGGGAGCCAGCACCAGCATCGGATGCTTGCACTCGAACTGGTTGCCGGCCAGCGGCACGCAGGCCCAGGGCGGGGTCGGGCTGAAACTCGCCGAGGCGACGTCGCCCAGCGGGAACGTATCGACCACCGTGATGGGAGCTGCGATGTTGGCGGGGCCGGCATTATAGACCGTGACCACGTAGGTGCACAGGCCGTCGGGGGTGCACACGGCCGGCTCGGCGCGCTTGCGCATTCCGATGTCGGGGGTGTTGCCCTCGGGAGGCGTGCATTCGGGATCGCCGGGTTTGCATATCTTGATCGATGCGCAGGCCTTGTCGTTGGTCGGATCGCCGAACGCATCCTTGCCGCTGGCCGTGTAGTCGTATTCGGCGCAGTTGCGGAGGACGCTTCCGGGCCATGCCGGGCCGGGCTGGAAGCCAAGCTTCAGGTCCACGAACTCGCCCGGGTTGAGAGTGGTTTCGGGATGTTCGCAGGAAGCGGGGCTGGCCATGGGCACGCAGGTCCAGGGCGCGTTGGGGCCGGCGATGATGTCTGCGTGGCCGGGGGCGGTGACTTCGCCCAGCACGATCTTGCCGGTATAGGGCGCGTCGCCGGCATTCGATACGCGGATGGTGAAGTCGCATGGGCCTTCCGGCTCGCACATGGCTTCGTCGGCGCGCTTTTCGACCTTGATGTCGGGCTCGCCTTCCTCGTCCGGGCAATCGAGATCCTCCGGGATTTCGATATCGACGGTCTGCGAGCAACACAGGCCGACGCCCTCGGCAGGACCCGCATAGGTCTCGACGCCGGTCACCACCAGATGGACGGTCTCGCCGGGGAGGGCCCCGATGATTTTCCATTCCAGTGTGCCGCCGCCGGCGGGAACCACCTGCGAAGCCGGATCGATGACGATGCCAGGCGTGGTCGAGGAGACCATGACGACATTGCCCGCCATCTCCGGTCCGACATGCATGCGGTAGATGTAGGCGCCGCCGCCGGGCACGCAATCGACCTCGCCGGTCTCGACCGCGAAGCATGCCTCTTCCGGGTCACCGCCGGGCGGAGGCGGAGGCGGTTCGCAATCGGTGACGTCGATGGCGATGGTGGTCGGCGCGCCGGTCTTCCAGTCGCCGTCATCGGGGATGGCCGGGTCGTGCGAGGGCATTGTGCCCAGGCCGCCGCCGACATCGGCGCGCTGCAGGGTGATGTTGCCCTGATTGTCGACATTGGTGACGGCCGGGAAGGCGGCCTGGTCGATCTTCGCCTTGATCTCGATAATGGCATAGCGCTCCGTGAGGCTGCCGTCGCCATCGAGATCGGCGGCCGACACGCGGAAGTCGGCCAGCGACAGGGAATCGTCCGGGGTGGCCGTCGTGCCGACCGTGTGAGAGGGCGCGGCACCGCCGCCCGGCCCTGTTATGTCACCCGATATGCTGACATCGACGATCGCCAGGTCGCCAGGCAACTGGTCCTGGAGGTCGAAGCGGACATTGTCGAGCAGCGTCGCCAGTATCGGATGGCCGATCATGGCCGGATCACCGCGCACGCCGAAGCGCAGGCGGTACTGGACATAATCGCAATCGAGCTGGCGGCCCGTCTTCTCGAAGAAGGGGACGAGCTTTTCACGTTCCGGCGCCGGCTCCACCGGCTCCAGGGGTTCGAGTTCTATGCGAGGCTCCATGCCTCCGGGAACCTGCGCATTGGCAGGTGCGATGGTCAGCGGCATGAGCGCTGTGGAGAGCGCCATGCCTGCCGCCAAAAGCCAGCGCGGCGCGCGCGCGGCCTGGTACAGGGGGTTCATGATCGTCTCCATGACCGGATTTGAATTGCGTTCCCGCGAAGGGGCGAAAGTGAACGTGGTCATCTCTCCCTCCCTCACGGCGCACAGGATTCAAGGGGCGTCTCAAGCGGCAGCGTCACCTTGCAGCAAGGGAAGTAGCCGCCCGCCTTGGCATCGGCATCCTTGTAGAAACAAAGGCCGAGGTCGACGGTCTCGCCGGGCAGATGGCCGGTCACGCCAAGCGTGAAGGGCGTCGCCAGGCTCGGAACCGTCTGCTTTGACGGGGAAACGCCAACGCCGGGGGTGAGCGATTTGCTGACCAGCGAATCGCCGCCGATGCCGGCGCGGTCATGGACATAAAGGTCGGCCTCGAGACCGGCGGGCGTGCAGAAATATTCCACCACCTCGACCTCGAGACATTGGGGCAGTTCGTCCGTTGGCGGCCATCCGGGCGGCCAGCCGGGCACAGGCAGATCGCCGGGATAGGGCAACGGCTCGTACCAGCCGGCACGGCCTTCGCAAGGACGCCAGACCTCCACATCGCCGACATGGCCCATGACTTCCGGATCGGCGAAGAAGCCGTCGAAATCGGCGAACCACGAGCCGAAAGGCGGCTCGTTTTGCGGCCGCACCAGGAAGGAGGCGGTGAGCTGGACGCCGTGGACGGAGAGCGGCCCGCCCTCGATAAGGCGGTCGGCCAATGCCGGATCGTCGCGCAGCTTGTCGCCGGTCTTCACCAGCGTGGCCGCGCAGGCACTGGTGTTGATGAGGCCTTGCGAATCATAGCCGTACTGAAGATCGATGCCGCCGGTCGCCTGCAGATGCGGCTGGGGGAAACCCACTGCGTAGGTTTGGGGAACCGGGACCCAGATGCTGTCGGTTTCAGGGTCGTCGGGGCTCTCGCGCCAGTAGCGCAGGACCTCGGCCTCGCCGCTGTCGGCAAAGCTGGAATAATCGTAACGGTTTTCGATCTCGCCGCGCTGGGCCAGATACATGAAGCCCTTGGTATCGAAGGCGATGTCGGTGACGGGCAGGTCTTCTTCCGCGTCGACCGTCAGCTCCCAGCGCGGATCGCCGGCGAAGGTTCCGTCGCGGGCGATGCCGATGGACCAGATTTCGGCTTCCTCGCCTACGGCGTAATAGAGCCGGCCGCCGTGAACGGCGAGGCCGTAGATGCGGCGCTCCTCTTGTGTATAGCCCCAGGTGCGGGTTTCTTCCGTATCGAAGGCGGCACCCCGAATGTCCATCACCGCCCCATCGTCAGCGATCGTGTCCAGTCCGCGCGCGAGCCTGCCATCGATACCGTGATCGAATGTGTCGATCAGGTTACCGTCGATGTCTATGCGGTGGATGAGGCCGGAATCGAGGTCCGAGGCAAAGAACTGCCTGTGCGAGCGGTCAAAGGCGATATTGCCGATGCCCGGGCCGCTGTTGGTCTCGATATCGGCGAAGAGCCCGACCTTTCCGGTCAGCCCGTCGATCTTCCAGATCGAGCCGGGACCGCCGCCATTCTCGAGGCCGAACTGGCCGTCCATGAAGCGGGCGTCGGGCGCGCCGCGCCGCCGCCGCTCGGGCCTGCCATCCTCGTCCTCGTCGGGCGTGACAATCTGGACGCCATGGAAGGACGTGGCGGCGGCATAGAGGTTTGGCACGATTTCGGGCGTGCCGGCGCGCTTGCCGTCATCATAGGCTAGGCCGAACACCTGGCCGATCTGGCCCGCCATCACCTCGAAGGGCGGCGGCGTGTAGACGATCTGGCCTTCCGGCGGCGCGCCGAGGAAGGTCATGTCGAAAATGCGCAAGGATGCACGGTCCATATCGATGAAGGTCTCGTCGACCGGGTCGACACCCGGCAGAAGCCCTTCCTCGAAGCCCGGAATGATGGTGCCGGGAAAACCTGTCTGTGCCATGAAGCCTGGTTGAATGATCGCGCCTTCCTGGGCGGCGGCGGGGGCCGCGAAGCCGAGATTGGCGGCGATCATCAGCGCCAGGCTGGCGGCCGTGTTCCGAAGCCGGGCAGCGGGCCGGAACGCCCGTCCCAAGCCATTGCTTGCGTATTGCCGGTGCGCGCTCATGGCATTCCCCCCGATGCCGGTGGCAGAAACCGCCGAAGAGCCCGTGGCAGGGCGATCGGTTGTTCCGGCTTTGGCAATTTCCCCCGCAACGAGGCGGCATCCGACCTCGGTTGAACGAAGGATACGCCCGAGCTTACGCGGCGTCAACGAATGCGCCTCGCCGGCCATCGATGCCGGCTGCCTTGCGGCAGGCGGACGAGAGCGACGAGGCGAAACCGTTGACCATGCGCGGTCATGAGTTCGTTTCATCTTTCTTGCTCCTGTGTTTGCGGCGCGCATTGAGTGCGGCCCACAAGAATGGGTGCGGCGGAGGAGCAAAAAGGTTCAGTCACATCACTATCTGGTTTTTCGTCAAGCCATGGTTTAGCGTCCGCCGGGGTGGGAAAAACCGATGAACCCTTTTGACCTGTCACAGCACACAGAAGAACGAGCCAAGCGGGCGGCGCCGGGAATGAAAGCGCAGTCGAACCAGCTTTCGGACCGGGAACTCGTCGAGCAGGCGGCGCGCGGTGAGCGCGCGGCCGTCAGGCTGTTATTCATGCGCCATCACGCGCGGGTCTACCGTTTCGTGATGCGCCAGACAGGATCGGAAACCATGGCTGACGACGTCGCAAATGAAGTGTTTCTGGAGGTGTGGCGTCAGGCTCCGCGCTTCGAGGGGCGGGCGGAGGTGTCGACATGGCTCCTCGGCATCGCCCGCTACAAGGCGCTTTCGGCGCTGAGGCGCCGGCGCGAGCAGGCGCTGGACGAGGGGCAGGCGGAAGCTGTCGAGGACGGCGCCGACACGCCCGAAGTGACGGCCATGAAGGACGACAAGAGCGCGGCGCTGCGTCGCTTTATCGACGACCTGCCGGAAGAACACCGGACGGTCGTCGACCTTGCCTATTACCACGGCAAGTCGGTAAGCGAGATCGGCGAGATCCTCGCCATACCGGTGGCAACGGTGAAGACGCGCATGTTCTACGCCCGAAAGAAGCTCGGCGAAGCGTTGAAGGCCGCCGGCTACGACAGAGGTTGGCCATGAACACGGACAAGCTGGACCGGCGCGACGAGCTGGAAACGCTGCTGCCGTTTTATCTGAACGGTACGCTGAGCGACGACGAGCGCGAAGCGGTGGAGCGGTGGCTGGCCTCCGACCCGGCGGCGGCGATCGCGCTGGAAGAGGCGGAGGCCGAATATTCGGCCGCGGCCATGGGCAATGAGGCGATCCGCCCTCCCGCGGATGCGCTGTCGCGGCTTTCGGCAGCGCTGGAGCGCGAATCGGGACCGCCGCGCCTTGCCCGCACAACCTGGCTGAAACGGGCGGGCGGCTGGTTTGCAGCGCCGTCATCCGGCCTGGCGTGGGGTACGGCGGCGCTGGCCGTCGCGCTGCTTGCGGCGCAAACGGCTTGGATTTCTACCAGGGATGCCGACGATTATACGGTTGCCGGGACGAGCGAGGAGCGGGTGCAATTGCCTTTCGTGCTGGTCAGCTTCGATGACGAGGCGCCTATCTCGGAAGTGACAGGCGTGCTGCAGTCGCTGCGTCTTGAGATCGATGCGGGACCGCTTCCGGGCGGCGTTTACCGCGTCATCCTGCCGGTCTCAACCGCCGCCGACTACGACCGTCTGGCCGCCGAACTAGAAGCTCAGCCGCTGGTGGCGCGTGTCATCGCGGGCGCACGGCCGGAGGCCGAATGACAGTGAAAACGACAGCGTTTCTGTTGGGAGCAGCGATTGCCCTGATGGCGGGTATGGCGCAGGCACAGACGAATGCGCCGGCGGTGACGCGGACGGTCCCGCAGGATTGCGCCGACGACCAGAGCGAACCGGGTTGCCGAGAGGCGAAGGAGGATGCGCGGCAGCCGGGAGTCGTCTACCTTCCAGGTATCCTGGCCGAGCTCTTCGGCAGGTCTCCAGGAAGCATAGGGCCGGGGGCCGATCTGCCGGAGAGACGATCGACGCCGCCGGCAAATGGCGGGCAGACCGATAACCCATCGCCAGCCTCATCCACCGACGGCGCGAATGGCGGTTCGCCTGCGCGGGCCGGGGCTGCCCCGGCGAATGGTTTTGCACCCAGCCGGCGCGCGCCCGCGGCGTCAGTGCCGCTCCGGGCCGTTGTCGGCGACCATGTGCCCGATGAGGTGCTGGTGACGATCGACGGCGACGTGGCGGAGGCGGAAGCCGTCGCCGCGGCGCTGGGGCTCGAAGTGCGGTCCTCGCGCGGCTCCGCGCTGCTTGGCACGACAGTGGCACGCTACGGCATCCCGGACGGTCGTCCGGTGGGCGTGGTACTGGCCCAACTCGCCGCCGACGGGAGGGCGCTGGGGCAGGCGCCGAACCATATCTATACGCTGGAGCAGGCGGCGCAGATCATCCCCTACGCCTTCGGACGCATCGCGCTGAACGCCGAGCAGGCGAGCGGGGCGGATATCGATATTGCGGTGATCGACACGGCGCTGGACGAGAACCATCCTGCCCTCAAGGAGGCCGTTGTCGGGGTTTTCGACGCCATGCCCGACCGCTTCATCGAGGAGCGGGGCCATGGCACATCGATTTCCGGGCTGATCGCCGGCGGCGGTCCGTTCCGGGGGCTGGCGCCGGGGGCCCGCATCCACCATGCGCGCGCCTTCGAGGGCGGGCGCTCCAGCATGGACGTGCTTCTGTCGGCGCTCGACTGGGCGGTGGCTCAGCAAGCGCGCATCATCAATATGAGCTTCGTGGGACCAAAGAACCTCATTTTCGAGGCCGCATGCCGGGCGGCGCGCGAGCGCGGCGTCGTGCTGGTGGCGGCTGCCGGAAACAACGGCCCGCGCGCACCTTACGGCTATCCCGCCGCCTATGACGGCGTCATCGCCGTGACGGCGACGGATGCGCAGGATGCGTTGATGGAACAAGCCAATCGCGGCCCTTACGTCGAACTCTCCGCGCCGGGCGTGAACCTGCTGGCACCGATACCGGGAGGTGGCGTGGACGCGGTAACGGGTACCTCGTTCGCGGCCGCCGTCGTGTCGGGCGCCATCGCCAATCTGATGCGCATCGAGAGGCTGGACGCGGACGAGATCGCCGCACGGCTGGCGCAGACGGCCACCGATCTGGGCCGTCCGGGGCGCGACGACGACTATGGGTACGGGCTCCTCAACGCGCGGGCGGCGGGCGGCCAATAGCTTCGGGCCGGCGCTGCCTCTGACGTCAGCGCTTGAAGCGGAGCGTGATTGAAAAGCTGATCGTATTGCCACCGATGCCTTCCGGCGGGCGGGGGTAGGGTGCCGCGCGGCGCGCCACTGCCAGTGCCTCTTGATCGAGGACAGCGTGTCCGCTGCTCTTCACCAGACGTGCTCCCGCGAGATTGCCCCTTCGATCAATTGCGATGTTCAGACCCGCCGCGCCTGAAAGCCCGTCGCGGGCCGCCTCGCGCGGGTAGCGCTTGTAGCGCTGGACGTGGGAGAGCAGCCGGCGCGAATAGGCCGCTTTTTCGCCGGTAGTGGCGCCGCCCTTGCGCCCGGCATTCTGCTTGGAAGGGGCAGGCTGACGGTTTTTCGCCGGCATGGCCTTTTCGGCCTTGCGAGCGGGCGCTTTGCCCGTGGTCGGCGGACTTGCCTGCTTCGGCTCGGCACGCATTGTCTTCGTTGATGGTTCGGGCTTTGCCTTTAGCGGCCCTGGCCTCGGCGTGGGAACGGGAATGTCTGCGGAAGGCAGGATCACGGACGCCGATAACGCCTCCTCCGGCGGTGCTGCGGGTTCGCCGTCAGCTTGCGTCAGCCGGTGAGAGGCTGGGTCAGGCATGGGCGGTTCCGCAGGCGTCGGGGAATCCGGAACGATCGGCTCTGCCGCCTCGGGCAGCTCGACCGAGGCCGGAGCTTCGGGACTGATCGCCGTCTCCGATCGTTGGTCGGATGCCGCCTGCTCGCCCTGGACCGCCTCGACCGGCGGGGCGGGGGGCGCTTGAAGGATGATCTCGACGGCAGCGGCATTGCTCGCGGTTTCAATCCCGGGCTTGGGCAGGCGGTCGCCGAGCCACGAAAGCACGGCGGCATGCAATGCGGCGGAAATCCCGAGCGCTATCGCGAGGCCGAACGATCGGCGATGCATGCGCATGGGGCGTCCAAGGAGTGGTGAGGCGGGCCGGGGGAGGGATGGCGCTTCGGTGTCACCTGCGGAAAGCCGCGACGGCTTTTCGACAGGTGGCGGGGGTGACGATGCGACCATGCTGCCGGGTGGGGTGATCGGTTCCGGCTCGGCCCTGGGCCCGCCGGGACGACTGTCGGTCCAGGGGCTCATGGCAGGCGCCTGCCGGTGAGGCCGGTCGGCGCGAGAATGATGCCCCCTTCGTCCCGTGCGATATGGGCCGTCACGCCGTAGACCTCGGCAAGCCGCTGCGGCGTGAGCTCCGCCTCGGGCAGCCCATCGGCGACCAGCCGCCCGTCCTTCAGGAGGATCACGCGGTCGCACCAGCGGGCGGCGAGCGTCAGGTCGTGCAGCGAAACGAGGATCGCGCGTCCCTCGCCAGCCAGCCGGCGCAGCGCCTGCATCAACATCATCTGGTGGGCGGGGTCAAGACCGGAGGCAGGCTCGTCCGCCAGCAGTAGCGGCGTCGCCTGGGCGACCGCGCGCGCGGCAAGGACACGGGCCTGCTCGCCGCCGGAAAGCTCGTTGGCCGGACGGTCTGCAAGATGTGCCACGTCCATCAGACCGAGTGCGTGGTCGACGACGGCCGCGTCCTCAGGCGATGGCCGGGCGCCAAAGGCGCGCCACGGCAGCCGGCCAAGCGCCACAAGATCGCGCACGGAAAGGCGCCAGCCAATGATGCGGGTCTGCGGCAGGTAGGCCAGCAGCCGAGCTCGCGCGGCGGGAGAAAGACGGGCAAGATCGTCATCACCGAGCGCGATGATGCCGGAAAAGGCGGTCTGCGCGGCGATGGCGCGCATGAGGGTCGATTTGCCGGCGCCGTTGGGGCCGAGGAGCCCGACGACCTGGCCGCTTGCCAATGCCAGCGATACATCACGCAGGACGGTGCGGCCGGATAGCACCACGGAAAGCTTGTCCGTCCGAAGCTGCATCAGAGCATCTCCCGCCGACCGCGCACCACCAGCCACAGGAAGAAGGGAGCGCCGATGAGAGCGGTCAGAACGCCGACGTTCAACTCGCCCGCAGGCAGGATGACACGCACGGCGATGTCGGCGGCCAGAAGAAGCGCTGCGCCGCCGAGACCGGCGGGCAGGAGGAGGCGGCTCGGCATGCGGCTGGTCAGCGGGCGTATGAGGTGGGGCACGACGAGCCCGACGAAGCCGATCGTGCCGGCAACGGCGGTGGCCGCGCCGACGCCAAGCGCCACGCCGGCCACAATCAGGAAACGCGATTTCCCCATGTGAATACCAAGGCTTGCGCCTGCTTCCTCCCCCAGTGAGAGCGCATCGATGGCGCGCGCCGACAGTGCTATCAGGAGCCAGCCGACGACCATCAGGGGCGCGGCCATGACCACGAACGCCATCGAGCGGTCCTTCAGCGAGCCGAGCAGCCAGAAGATGATCTCGTAGCTGGCGAAAGGGTTTGGCGAAAGGTTGAGCACGAGCGCCGTGAGGGCGCCGGAAAGGCTGGAGAGCGCGACGCCAGCCAGGATCAAAGTCAGCGTGGAGCCGCCGCGGGCGGCGAGCGCGAGCAGGATGAGCACGGCGACAAGTGCGCCTGCCAATGCGCCCGCCGGCAAGGCGTAGAGCGAAGAGCCGGCGAGGCCCGTGTAGAAGACGGCGACCGCGCCGAAGGCGGCGGTGGCGGAGACGCCGATGATGCCGGGCTCGGCCAGAGGATTGCGCAGAAAGCCCTGGAGCACCGCGCCCGACAGGCCGAGCGTGAAGCCGATTGCAAGGCCGAGCAGCGCGCGGGGGAGGCGGATTTCGCGCATGATGATGCCGGCCGCCTCTCCGCCGCCGGCGAACAGGCCAAAAAGGCTTTCGCGCAGCGCCAGGTCGGCCGGCCCGACGGCCAGGGATCCTGCAAACAGAACGAGAGCAAGGAGCGCAAGCGCTGCGTTGAGCCGGAGCGGGCTCATGAATCGCTCTCCGTTTCGCTGCACGGCGCGATCTCCCGGCGCAATGCGAAAAGGGCTTTCACCGCGTCGAGCGTGGCCAGGCTGCCGCAGGACCAGGCGCCTTGCGGCACGAAAGCGCCAATGCGCGTTCCGGGGAGGCTTTGCAATGCCGGATGGCGGGGGACGCGCTCGCCCAGCGACGGAGCGTCGTCCCCGCCTGCGGAGGTGATGATGATGTCGGGAGGATCGGCCACGATCTCCTCGATCGGGAAGGGGGCCATGCCGGTGACGCCCTTTTCCGCCGCAAGATTGCGGAAGCCGGCGGCTGCGACGACCGAATCGGCCAGAGTGCCGGCGCCCAGGGCGACGCCGTTCTGGTCATAGGCGAGGGCGGAGGGCTTTGCCGCGCATTGCCTCGAACGAATGTCGGCGAGCTCCGCCTCGAACCGGGCGGCGACTTCCTTCGCCTCGTCCCGCTGTCCCAGAAGCGCGCCCATGCGGCGGATTTCGCCGGGGATCGTGTCGAGGGTCTGGGCGAAGGAGAATTCCTCGACGCGAAAACCGAGTTTCTTCAGAAGCTCGGTCGTGTTGTGCAGAGAGTAGGTCCCGGTGACGATGAGGTCCGGCCGTGCCAGGAACACTTCTTCGGCCCGTCCGCGGTTGACGGGAAATCGTTGCGCCGCGGCATGCAGCGGCGACAGGCTGGGCTCGCGGGCGAGGAAGGAGACCGAAACCAGTTGGCCGGGCGCGGCCAGCATCATTGCGAGCTGATCTGTGCACACATTCAGCGACATGACGCGGGCGGGTGGTGCGTCTTCCGCTCGCGAAAGCGCCGGCGTGAAGAAGAGGGCGCCGGCGATGAGGCCCAGGCCGGACAAGGCCAGAACGCGCTTCCGGCCTCGGTCAGTCATGGCCCGAATTTAGCTTTGAAGCCGGCGAAGACGGAGATGCCGGGTGTGCCGTAGCCGCGCGCCGTCTGGTAATCCTGGTCGAGCAGGTTTTCGCCACGAAGATAAAGTTCGGTATTCTCGGTCGGCTTGTAGGCGAGTTTGGCATTGAGCAAGAAATAGTCGTCGAGCTCGTAGTTTCCCGTATCCACTGTATCGAGCGCAGCGAGGCCGGAAGCGGAAATCGTCCACTTTTCGGCGGGACGATAATCCGCCGTCAGCGCAACCGTGTGGCGCGGCACGCGGGCACTGCGGCTGCCGTCGGGTGCTTCGGACTGGGTGTAGGTATAGCTCGCGCCGAGATCGAGCCAGGGGGTGGCCGCATAGGCGAAGGACGCCTCCACGCCGCGCATCTGTGTGGTGCCGGGTACCTGAGCATACCGGCACTCAAAAGGCGCTGTCTCGACGCAATCGATCAAATTGTCGATCTCGATCTGGAAGTAGGTCAGGTCGGCGACAAGCCGCTCGTCGAGGAGACGCTGTTCAACGCCAATATCGAAGCTGGTGCTGGTTTCCGGCTTCAGGTCCGGATTGCCGACGGGAGCACCGCCTACGTAAAGCGGGGGAGCGAAGAGCTCATAGAGGCTTGGCGCCCGAAAACCGGTGCCCGCGGAGGCGTGCAGCCTGGTGCCCGTGTCGGCGAAAAGATAGGCGCCCGCCACGCGGTAAGTCGTCTCGCCGCCGAAACTGCTGTGTTCGTCGTGGCGCAAGCCGAGGCTGAGGGTAAGGTTCTCGATCGGGTCGAGAATGCCTTGCGTCCATACGCCGGTCATATCGACCGAATCGTCGATAGGCAGAGAGCCGGCGTCGTCGGTGAAGCTGGCGCTCTGGCGCTCGTGGTCCGCCCCGTATTGCAAGGTCAGCCATTCGGTTGCCTCGAACGATCCCTGATACTCCGCCTTGAGGCGCTTGCCCTCGTAATCCGCGTTGTAGGGACCAAACGTGGAATCGCTGTGGAGGCTGCGGTCGAGCGAGAAACCCTGCATGGCAAAGGTGTTCTTCAGTCGGCCGTCCATCAGGTCGAGGTCAAAGCCCATGCGGCCGGCGATCTGGCGGTTGCGGTTGATGTTGGTGTGGAACGGATCGTCCTGCGGCGGGTCCGCGAAGGCGTCGTCGAACTCGGCTTCGGCGTCTATATAGAGGCCCGAGGCGAACACGGCGAAATTCTCGCTGAACCTGTACTCGCCGCCGATATCGGCGCTGATGTTATCGTAGGAATCGCGTTCGGAGCCCGCGGCTGCGGCCGAGATGCCGTCGGTATGAAAGCCAAGGAGATTGAAGGTGAGGCGGCCGTTGCCTTTTGCCGCGCGCAGGCCGTAGGAGCCGCGCGCGGTTCCGCGCGACCCACCTTCGCCGGAGACGAGATGGGAGATGCCGGGTTCGATATCGCCGAGCGTCGAAAGGCTGATGACGCCAGCGATGGCGTCGGAGCCGTAAAGGGTGCTTTGGGAACCCTTGAGAACCTCAATCGAGTCGATGCCGCCGGACAGGAGGTACTGATAGGACGTCTGCACCTGGGTGCTGGTTGGATCGGAGATGTCGATGCCGTTGTAGAGCGTCTTCACATAACGTCGCGGCGCGCCCCGGAGCGACAAGCTGCCTTCGGCGCCCGGACCGCCCGCGGAACTGAGGGTAATGCCCGGCACCTGGGCGAGATAGTCGACCACCAGCGGTTGCGATTGCTCTTCGATCTCCATTCGGGTCACCGTGGAGCCCGTTTTGGACAGTTCGGTGGCCATCCTGTTCGGAGTGACGACGATCTCCCCCAGGTCAAGGTCCTGGGCGATGGTCGGCGTGGAGACGGCGAGTGCCAGTGCGAGCACCGACGCGGCAGTGGCAAGTGCGGCTTTGATCTGATTTGCGGCCATGGGCGTTCCTCCGCAACGGCTCAAGAGGTACTGGAAGGAACGGGCGCCCGCCCGGTCTCCACCAGCGATGACGAAACGCCACCACTGCGAAAACCACAGCCCCGGAAGCTTCCCGCATCCGGCAGGTGACGGCCCGAGGCAGGTTTCCTGGCTCGCGCGTCTTCGGCTTCCCCGCCTTCCCAGGCAGAACTGCCCAGTGGCATGTGAGGAAAGCCTCGGCGCTTACAGTTGCGGGAGCAGCTACGGCCCCGACGCGTGATGCGTCGCCCGTATTCCCTTTTACCCCGGCAGATGGCTGACGGGGCACCTCAGGCAGAGCGAGACGATTAGCAAGGCGCGCCAACAGCGTCAATCGAAGCGACGGCTGGCATACGCCTTTCGCACCGGCGCTTCGACCGGGTCTGCCCAAAATATCGCAGATTCTCCTTCGGCTATCGCTTTTGCGTCAAACTTGTCGCATTCTCCGCCTTCAATACCGCATCCAATGCAGCAATCTGACCGCAGACTGGAGCCGTCAATCCAGCATATCCAGTGGGGCAAGCTTCTTTGACATCGGCGTTTCGATGCGGAATGCTAACCCGGCAGGCAGATGTCACACGGGCATGCGAAACAGGCAGGAAATGGGAGTGGGTCGATGAGATTCTTCAAGAGCAACAGTGGAAGCGTGCCGGCACGCATTGCCGCGCTGGCCGAGGAGGCCAAATCCGGAGCATTGGACCGTCGCGAGTTCCTGGCGCTGGCGAGCGCTTTCGGCGCGACGACGGCGGGCGCCTACGCCATGCTGGGCATGGCGGCGCCGACGCGGGCGGTGGCACAGGAGCCGAAGCGGGGCGGCGTGCTCAAGGTCGCCATGTGGATCAAGGAAAACAAGGATCCGATGACCGCAGACTGGTCGGAAATCGCCAATGCGATGCGCCAGACGCTGGAGCCCCTGGTCAAGTATACGCGCGACTTCACCTTCGAAGGCCGGCTTTTGGAAGGCTGGGAAGTCAATGAGGACGCCACCGAGTATGTTTTGAACGTGCGCCAGGGGGTCACTTGGAACAATGGCGACGCCTTCACCGCCGACGACGTGATCTACAACCTCAACCGCTGGTGCGACCAGTCCGTCGAGGGCAACTCGATGGCCGCACGCATGGCCAGCGTCATCGATCCGGAAACGAAGAAGGCGCGCGAGGGCGCCATCCAGAAGGTGGACGACCACACGGTCAAGCTGGTGCTGCCGGAGCCAGATATCTCCATCATCGCCGGCTTCGTCGACTACCCGGCCCTGATCGTTCACCCGAGTTTCGACGAGACGGGGCGCGATTTCGTCGCCAACCCAATCGGGACCGGCCCGTTCGAGCTGGTTTCCTACGAGGTGGGCAACCGGGTCGTGCTCAAGCGGCGCGAGAACGGCCAGTGGTGGGGCGGCGAACCTTATCTCGACGGTATCGAGTTCATCGACTACGGCACCGATCCTTCGACCATGGTCTCGGCCTTCGAATCCGGCGAGGTGCATACGAACTACGAGACCAGCGCCGACTATATCGACATCCTTGACGGGCTGGGACTGGAGAGATCGGAAGTGGTGACGGCGGCGACCATCGTCGCCCGCACCAATGTCGGCAATCCGCCGTATGAAGACCAGCGCGTGCGCAAGGCGCTGCAGCTTGCCGTCGACCCCGCCACCGTTCTTGCCCTCGGCTACGACAATGCCGGCGAGGCGGCGGAGAACCATCATGTCTGCCCCATCCACCCCGAATATGCCGAACTCGCGCCCTTCACGCGTGATGTCGATCGGGCCAAGGCGCTGATGGAAGAGGCCGGCCAGATGGATCATGAGCACGTGCTCATCACGGTCGACGAGGACTGGCACAAGAATACGGGCGATGCCATTGCCGCGCAGATCCGCGAGGCAGGGTTCAAGGTGAAGCGCGAGGTGCTGCCGGGCTCTACCTTCTGGAACGACTGGACGAAATATCCATGGTCCATGACAAATTGGAACATGCGTCCGCTCGGCATCCAGGTGGTCGCCCTGGCGTACCGCACGGGCGAGGCCTGGAACGAGACCGCCTATTCCAACGCCGAACTCGATGCGCTGATCGAAAAGGCGCTGACCATGCCGGACGCGGACGAGCGCCGCACGGTGATGAAGGACATCCAGCAGCACATCCAGGATGCCGGCATCATCATCCAGCCCTACTGGCGCAAGCTCTACAACCACTCGGTGCCGGCGGTGAAGAACCACGGCATGCATCAGACCTTCGAGATCGACCTGCACGACGTGTGGCTCGACGAGTAGGACGCAAGGGAGGGGCCGGCGACGGCCCCTCCCGCAACGATCAATAATAAACAACAACTCCGAACGGGGTGAGGGGAAACAGTGCTGAGCTTCATTCTTCGCCGCCTTGGTGTCATGGCGCTGACGATGCTGTGTCTGTCGCTGGTGGTGTTTTTTCTGGTCAATCTGGAGCCGAATCTGAAGAAGCTGGCGATCAGCCAGCTCGACATGCGTTCTTCGGCGGAAGACCTGGAAAGCTGGCTGCAGCGGAACGGCTATCGGCAGAACTTCTTCGTGCGCTACGGCCAGTGGCTGGGCGTGGTGCCGAAGCAACCGAATGTCGATCCACAGACGGGGATTTCGAGCCCGCGCTTTTCCTATTGCAACGAGCCGGCGGAAGCGCGTTTTGCAGGGATTTTGCAGGGCAATTTCGGCTGCTCGACCAAGTTCAAGGTTCCGGTTGCCGACAAGCTCGTTCCCGCGCTCGGCGCCACTGGCCTGCTGATGTTCTGGGTGATGGCGGTGATGGTGCCCGTTTCCCTTCTGATCGGCGTATTGGCCGGCATGCGCGAGGGCAGCCGTACCGACAGGACGCTCTCGGTCGCTTCGATCACCACCACGGCGACGCCGGAATACATCTCGGGCGTCATCTTCACCGTCATCTTCGCCTCCTGGCTTGGCTGGCTCAACGGCTCGGCCGCCTCGGCCACCAATACGGGCATAACCTTCTACAATTTTACCCTGCCGGTCATGACCATGGCCATCTACGGCATCGGCTATATCGCGCGGATGACGCGCGCCTCCATGGTCGAGGTCATGACGCAGCAGTATATCCGCACCGCCCGGCTCAAGGGCCTGGGCTTCAACGCGGTGGTTCTCAAGCACGCGCTGCGCAATGCGCTGATTGCGCCATTCACCGTGATCATGTTGCAGTTTCCATGGCTCTTGACCGGCGTGGTGATCGTTGAGGTGATGTTCCGCTACCAGGGCTTCGGCTTCACGCTGGTGGAGGCGGCGGGCAATAACGACATCGATCTCCTGCTCGCCTGTTCGCTCGTGTCCGTTTTCGTCGTGCTTTCGACGCAGCTTGTATCCGATGTCGGCTATGCACTGCTCAATCCGCGTATCCGCGTGCAATAGAGGCGGCCATGCAGCTTGAAACCATAGGCGTCTTCGGCATCATCCTCGGCGTCTTGGCCCGTTTCTGGCCGGTCTGGCTGGCGCTCGGCATCGTGCTCTTCCTGAGCCTGCGGTACAAGAAGAGGCTCGGCCTCTACGGTCATCTGTTCGACACCAGTGTGGGCGTGGCGGGCGTGATGATCTGCTTCTTCTGGCTGTTCACTGCCATCTTCGCGGATGTGGTCTCGCCTTTCGATCCGCTGCAGCAGATAGCGGTCATGAAGAACGCACTGCCCGGCAGCATCGAGCCGGGCACAGGCCAGCCCTTCCTGTTCGGCGGCGACCGACTGGCGCGGGACGTTTTCTCGCGTACGGTCTATGGCAGCCAGATCGTGCTCATCATCGCGCCGGCGGCAACCATGTTCGCGCTCATGGTGGGCACGACGCTGGGCCTGCCGGCCGGCTATTATGGCGGCCGGGTGGACAGCGTGCTGTCGTTCCTGGCCAATCTCGTGCTGGCTTTCCCCGTCATCCTGCTGTTCTACCTGCTGGTGACGCCGGGCATCCGCGAGACCGCCATTCCGCAGTGGCTGGCGGGCTTCTTCTTCGTCTTTCCGCTCATATTTTTCGGCACGCTGTTCTACACGCGCTTTGCAGCGAGGCCGGGACTGCTTGTCATGCAGCTTGGGCTGACCTTGCTTATCGGCGGCTGGGTATATCTCGGGCTTGTCTTCGACGCCGACCCGCTGGGCATCATTTCGATCAGCGCCAACCAGCTCAACATATTCGTGGCAGTGGTCTTCGCTTCGGCGCCCGGCGTTTTCCGCA
Organism: Nitratireductor thuwali; assembly: GCF_036621415.1. Taxonomy (NCBI): domain Bacteria; kingdom Pseudomonadati; phylum Pseudomonadota; class Alphaproteobacteria; order Hyphomicrobiales; family Phyllobacteriaceae; genus Nitratireductor; species Nitratireductor thuwali. Next base: position 681,140 of record NZ_CP030941.1, on the reverse strand, counting down.
TCGTGCGCGGCCTGGTCATGGACATCAAGACGCGCGACTATGTGGCCGCCGCTCAGACGCGCGGGGAGAGCCCCTGGTACATCATGCTGTGGGAGGTGCTGCCCAATGCCCGGGGCCCGCTGATCGTCGATGCCTGCCTGCGGATCGGTTATACGACAATCCTTCTGGGCACGCTCGGCTATTTCGGCCTGGGGCTGGCGCCGGAAAGCCCGGACTGGGGCACCGGCATCAAGGAATCGAGCCGGCTCCTTCGTGCCTATATCCATCCAGCCCTGCCACCGGTCTTTGCGCTCATGTCCTTCGTGCTCGGCCTGAACCTGCTCGCCGACGCGCTGCGCGAACAGTCGCTGAAGGATTGATGCGGGGACGACGGTTTAACGGAACGAGAGCTACGCCATGAACGAAGCCATCAGCAGCGAGCGGACGCAGGAAGCGGGCGAGCCCATTCTGGAGATCGAGAACCTTTCCATCTCGTTTTTCACGCGGGCCGGCGAGATTCCGGCCGTGATGGACTTTTCCTGCAAGGTGATGCCGGGGGAGGCGATGGGCATCGTCGGCGAATCGGGATGCGGCAAGTCCACCGTGTCGCTCGGCATCATGCGCGATCTCTCCAATGTCGGCAAAATCGTCGGCGGCCGCATCAAGTTCAAGGGCCGCGACATGGCGGAACTGAGCGAGGAGGAGTTGCGCCACATTCGCGGCAACCAGATCGCGATGATCTATCAGGAGCCGATGGCGAGCCTGAACCCGGCCATGAAGATCGGCCGTCAACTGATGGAAGTGCCGCTCATCCACGACAAGGTGTCGAAGGATGAGGCTTGGAACCGGGCGCTGGAGATGGTGGCCTCGGTGCGCCTGCCGGACCCGGAGCGGATCATGCGCTCCTATCCGCACCAGCTTTCGGGCGGGCAGCAACAGCGGATCGTTATCGCCATGGCACTGCTTTCCAAGCCGGCGCTTCTCCTGCTCGACGAGCCGACGACGGCGCTCGACGTGACGGTGGAAGCCGGCATCGTGGAACTGGTCAAGGGCCTCGGCAGAAAATACGGCACGTCGATGATCTTCGTGTCGCACAATCTCGGCCTGATCCTGGAGACCTGCGACCGCATCACGGTCATGTACTCGGGCGAAGCGGTGGAGACGGGGCGCATCGAGGATGTGTTTGACCGCATGCGCCATCCCTATACGCAGGGGTTGTTCCGCTCCATCCCGCTGCCCGGCGCCGACAAGAACTCGCGGCCGCTGATTGCCATTCCCGGCCAGCTTCCGCTGCCCCACGAAAGGCCCAGGGGCTGCAATTTTGCTCCGCGCTGCCAGCATTTCGTCGAGGGTGTGTGCGATGTGGCCGAGATACCCATGGTTACCGTCGGCGGCCATGAAGGGCACCATTCGCGCTGCGTGCGTTTCGACGAGATCGACTGGGACGCGCTGCCGGAGGGCGCAACGACGGTGAAGGAGTGCGTCGAACCGGGCAAGCCGATGCTGAAGATCGAAAACCTGAAGAAGTACTATCAGGTGGCCGCCAATGCGATCTTCGGAGGCTCGGAGACGCGGACGGTCAAGGCCAATGAGCAGATTAGCTTCGAGGCGCGCGAGGCTGAGACGGTGGCGATCGTCGGTGAATCGGGATGCGGAAAGTCGACGCTGGCCAAGGTGCTTCTGGGGCTGGAGACGGCCACCGAGGGCGAAGTCCTGCTCGGCAATGTGCCGATCCACGACGTGCCGGTGGAAGATCGCGATACGGAGACTGTCGCGGGCATTCAGATGGTGTTCCAGAACCCGTTCGACACGCTGAACCCCAGCCATTCGGTCGGCTCACAGATCATCCGTACGCTGGAGAAGTTCAAGGTGGGCAACAGCGTCGCCGAGCGCACCCAACGCATGCTGGAACTGCTTGACCTCGTGAAGCTTCCCCGCGCCTTCGCAAGCCGTATGCCGCGTCAGCTCTCCGGCGGCCAAAAGCAGCGCATCGGCGTCGCCCGTGCTTTCGCAGGCAATGCCAAGGTGGTGGTGGCCGACGAGCCGGTATCGGCGCTCGATGTCTCCGTGCAGGCGGCGGTGACCGAACTGCTCATGGACATACAGCGCAAGAACAAGACGACGATGCTGTTCATCAGTCACGACTTGTCGGTGGTGCGCTATCTCGCCGACCGGGTCGTGGTGATGTATCTGGGCTACATCGTCGAGCAGGGAACAACCGACCAGATTTTCGCGCCTCCCTACCACCCCTACACGGAGGCGCTGCTTTCGGCGATCCCGATTGCGGACACGTCGGTGCGCAAGAAGCACATCGTTCTTGAAGGCGATATCCCGTCCGCGATGAACCCGCCGACGGGGTGTCCCTTCCAGACGCGCTGCGGCTATAAGCATCTGGTGCCGGGCAATCTGTGCGATACGGAAGTGCCGCCGCTGAAGGAGTTGGGCAATGGGCATCGCAGCCTTTGCTGGCTGGAGGACGAGGACCTGGCCCGGATGGAGCCGGTCATCAGCTTCGATGGCAAACCCAAGAGCGCCGGACGTGCGGCCGCGAGTGCGACAGCTGGAGAGGCGACCGCAAGTGGTGGTGCCAACGAACCGAAAACCATAGCCCGGAGCAAGAAAGCCGAAACAAAGGACTCTGGCAAGTCGCTATCGGCCACGCCCGGCAGTTCGTCTCCCAAGGTCGTGCAGGGGGAGGTGGGGAGCGCGCGGCAGGCCGCTTCGATGCGCGTCGATCCAGGGACGACCGGAAAGGACAAACGCGGCGGCGGCAAAGGCAAGGCCGTGCGCGAGCGGGCGGAGAACCGGCCGGTGAAGGCCGCCTCGTCCCCTGCGCAAGCGCGGCGGCTGATAGGCGCAGCGCCTGTCGGCGGGGTTCGCCCGCCCGGCATGCGCAAGCCGCGTCGACCCGACGATCTGAAGCTGATCTCCGGCATCGGGCCGAAGCTGGAAGCCATGCTCAACGAGCTCGGCATCTACACCTATGCGCAGATTGCCGCCTGGAAGAAGGCCGAGCGCCAGTGGGTGGACGAGCACCTGCGGTTCAAAGGGCGCATTGAGCGCGAGGACTGGGTGAAGCAGGCCAAGGCGCTGGCGAAGAAGAAGTGAGGACCGCGACCTTCAATCATCAAAGGTTCACCAGCGGCAATGTCGACATGCAATCGGCGAGCCTATTGGCATCATTCCCAGACCGATTCCGATTGCTCGCTCAACCTCTTGAGATCGCATCATTATCACCGCTTCGGCGCGGACAGGGCGAAGGCTGCGCCCTGGGGGTCGAGGCACTGCACGATCCACGCTCCGCCAGGCACCTCCATGGGCCCCATCAGGACTTGGCCGCCATTCGCCTTCACGCGCTCGGCGGCCTTGTCGATGGCGGTTACGTTGAAATAGAACTGCCAGAAGGGGGCGGGGATCTGCTCAGGCTTGTTCATCATGCCGCCCACCGGCTCGCCGCCGGCTGCAAATAGCTGATATACCCCCATCTCCCCCATATCCATTGTCTCTCCTTTGGTCCAGCCGAACTGGCTGGAATAGAAGTCGAAGGCCTTTTGCCAGTCCGTCGTGTAGAGTTCGTGCCAGCCGATGTGGCCGGGCGTTGCGGCCGGTACAGGCGGCTGGTCCGGCCCGTCGGGTTGCAACAGCATGAAGGTCACGCCCTGTGGATCGGCGACGATGGAGAAGCGGCCGACGCCGGGAATGTCCGTCGGCGGACGGTGCACCGTGCCGCCGGCCTTCTTCACGCCTTCTGCCGCCGCATCGGCGTCGTCGGCACGAATATAGCCAAACCACGCGGGCTGGCCGCCTGACTGGCAATATTCTTCCGGCATGTCCATGATCCCACCGACGCCGCGATCTCCTGCATTCACGATCGTGTAGGGCGGGCTGCCGGGCTTGGCCCAGGGTTCGGCGCGCCAGCCTACCACACCCGAGTAGAAGGCCTCGGCCGCCTTCATGTCGGACGTCATCAACTCATACCAAAAGAAGGATCTGGGAGAGAATGGCATCGTCTTTCTCCTTGCATTCTGCTGTCTGTCGCGAACGGCATAGCCGCGTGAAGACTGTACATTGCCATCATAGGACGATCGAGAAGGTGGCAAACCGACAGCCAATCGCGTGAATGAGACGGTAAAACATGATGATATGAGTCTAGTTTCCGATGTAGCTCAGCCGCTTAGGAGAAATTTGACCGATTGATAAAAAAATAAAGTTGCGCTAGCCTTTCCCCAACAAGAAGAGCAAGGGGAACGGAATGACTGATCGTCAATATGCTGACGGTATCGTGCCCGGGCGCCTTTCGCCTGAGCACTATTCGCACAATTTTGCGGATATGCATCCGCCGCTCGACCGGCATGAAGCGCTGGTCGAGGCCGACCGGTGCTACTTCTGCTACGACGCGCCCTGCATGCACGCATGCCCGACCTCCATCGATATACCGCTGTTTATCCGCGAAATAGCTACCGGCAATGCGCTGGGCGCGGCGAAGACCATCTTCGACCAGAACATTCTGGGCGGTATGTGCGCCCGCGTGTGCCCGACAGAGACGCTTTGCGAAGAGGTCTGCGTGCGCGAGGAGGCGGAGGGCAAGCCTGTCAAGATCGGGCAATTGCAGCGCTTCGCCACCGACGCGGCGATGATGGCGGGCAAGCAGTTCTACGAAAGACAAGCGCCTACAGGCAAGCGCGTGGCGGTGGTCGGTGCGGGGCCGGCAGGCCTTGCATGCGCACATCGCCTCGCTATGCACGGCCACGACGTCACGATCTACGAGGCGCGACCCAAGGCGGGCGGGCTGAACGAATACGGTATCGCCGCCTATAAGACGCCGCTGGATTTCGCTCAGCACGAGGTGGATTATGTGACGGCCATCGGCGGAGTCGAGATCGTCAACGGCAAGGCGTTGGGGCGGGACTTTTCGCTGAGCCAGCTCGCGGCCGAGCATGACGCCGTCTTCCTCGGCATGGGGTTGGCGGGCGTCAACGCCTTGCGGGCGGAAGGCGAGGAGGCTGATGGCGTCGGCAACGCCGTCGATTATATCGCTACGCTGCGGCAGGCGAAGGACCTTTCGGAACTGCCGATAGGCCGCCGCGTCGTCGTCATCGGCGGCGGCATGACGGCCATCGATGCCGCCATACAATCGAGGCTTCTCGGGGCCGAGGAAGTAACTATCTGCTACCGCCGCGGGCGCGAGCACATGAACGCATCGGTGTACGAACAGGATCTGGCGGCGTCCAAGGGCGTCATCATCAGGCATTGGCTGCAGCCGAAGCGGGTGAATGTGGAGGACGGCAGGGTCACCGGCATTGAGTTGGAATATACGCGGCTTGTCGATGGGCGGCTTGAGGGTGCCGGCGAGACGCTGACGCTCAGAGTCGACCAGGTGTTCAAGGCGATCGGTCAATCCTTCGAGGCCGGGGCGCTCAATGGAAGCGGTGCCGCAATCGCGATCGAGGGCGGCCGCATAAGGGTCGATGGCGAAGGCCGCACATCGCTGCCGAAGGTCTGGGCCGGGGGCGACTGCATCGCCGGCGGCGACGATTTGACCGTATCCGCCGTCGCCCAGGGGCGCGACGCGGCGGAGAGCATCCATCAAGCATTGATGGGCTGAGGAGCAAACCCATGGCCGATATACGCAGCAATTTTCTAGGCATCAAATCGCCGAACCCCTTCTGGCTGGCGTCCGCGCCGCCCACCGACAAGGCCTACAACGTCGAGCGTGCCTTCAAGGCGGGCTGGGGCGGCGTGGTGTGGAAGACGCTGGGCGAGGAAGGGCCGCCCGTGGTCAATGTCAACGGCCCGCGCTACGGCGCGATCTGGGGCGCGGACAGGCGGCTTCTGGGGCTCAACAATATCGAGCTCATCACCGATCGGGACCTTTATGTGAACCTGCGAGAGATCAAGCAGGTCAAGAAGAACTGGCCGGACCGGGCGCTTGTCGTCTCATTGATGGTGCCGTGCGAGGAGGAAGCCTGGAAGGCGATCCTGCCACTGGTCGAGGAGACGGAGGCCGACGGCATAGAACTGAATTTCGGCTGTCCGCACGGCATGAGCGAGCGCGGCATGGGCTCGGCCGTGGGCCAGGTGCCCGAATATGTCGAGATGGTGGTGCGCTGGTGCAAACAGAACACGCGCATGCCTGTCATCACCAAGCTGACCCCGAATATCACCGATGTGCGCAAACCAGCGCGGGCGGCGTATGCGGGCGGCACGGACGCGGTGTCGCTGATCAACACGATCAACTCCATCACCGCCGTCAATCTCGACACTTTTGCGCCCGAGCCCACCATCGACGGCAAGGGCTCTCATGGCGGCTATTGCGGGCCGGCGGTCAAGCCGATCGCCATGCACATGGTGGCCGATATCGCCCGCGATCCGGAGACGGCGGGGCTGCCGATCTCGGCGATCGGCGGCATCACGACCTGGCGGGATGCGGCGGAGTTCCTGGCGCTGGGAGCCGGAACGGTGCAGGTGTGCACCGCGGCGATGACCTATGGGTTCAAGATCGTCGAGGAGATGGTCGACGGGCTGTCAAACTGGATGGATGCGAAGGGCCATGCCACGCTGGACGACATTATCGGTCGCGCAACGCCCAACGTGACGGACTGGCAGTATCTCAACCTCAACTATGTCACCAAGGCGCGGATCGACCAGGATCTGTGCATCAAATGCGGGCGCTGCCACATTGCCTGCGAGGACACCTCGCATCAGGCGATCACGGCAATGGTCGACGGCGCCCGACGCTTCGAAGTGATCGAGGAGGAGTGCGTGGGCTGCAATCTCTGCGTCAATGTATGTCCGGTGGAGGGCTGCATCGAGATGGTGCCGCTCACGGCCGGCAGCCTGGACAAGCGGACGGGGCAGACTGTGGCGGGCGAATACGCCAACTGGACGACGCACCCGAACAATCCGGCGGCCAAGGTGGCGGCGGAATAAGGGAACAAGGCAGCAGGGCAATATGTTTCCGTCGCGGCCGTCCGCGGCGCTCCCTCTTGCCTACTGCCCTGTCGCCCTGCGGTTGCGCCCTCAGGCGGCGAGCTTGTCCAGTCCCGCCAGAACACCACCCTTCTTGTGCACGAAGCGGCGCAGGCGGTCGCTATAGTCGGGCAGCACCGCCTCGCGTACGGAAGGGCGTGCTGCGAGCGCCTTGCGCCATGCCTCGACCTTGGGCAGCCGGTCAAAGACGCCGAGATCGGTGATGGTGTCGATCAGGTCGAAATAGCGGAAGACGGGCGCGAAGACCGCGTCGACCACCGCGAATTTCTCACCGGCGAAATAAGGCCCATCGCTCAACTCGGTCTCAATGCGGGCGAATTTTTGCTTGAGTCCCTTCACGGCTGCGTCGAAGGCCGCTTGGTCGCCGGTCGTCTCCAGCGCCCAGATATCCCCGAGCGCTGCCGAACCGAACTCGATCCACGCGCGATGGCGCGCGCGGGCAACTGGGTCTTCCGGGTGCAGACGCGGCGCTTCTGTCTCGTCGAGATACTCGACTATAGGCGCGCTTTCGAAAAGAACCTGCTCGTCCACCTTGAGAAGCGGGACCTTGCCGTGCGGCGATATCGTCAAAAACCAATCGGGCTTGTTCTCAAGATCGATGTCGATGCGCTCGAAGGGGACGTCCTTCTCCTTCAGGACGATTGCTGCGCGCTGTACGAAGGGGCAAAGATCGTGGGATATCAGGGTAAGCTTCTGCGCCATGCAGATTTCTCCTATGATCGCGCTGCATGGAAGATCCATGCAGATGCATTTATATTGGAGATGTGGCGCACATGTCAATCTCAATGCAATTACATCTAATAAACCATCGGTGAACCCATGCCCATCAAACCCCATGAAACAACCGTTGCCGCATGGATCGCCCTGGCGCGGGCGGGGCGCCTCGTCACCGCGCGCATCGAGCAACGGCTGAAGGAGGAGGAGCTGCCGCCGCTCTCCTGGTATGACGCGCTGTGGGAGCTGGAGAAGGCGGGAGACTGCGGGCTCCGCCCGTTCGAGTTGGAAAAGGCGCTGCTTTTCGAGCAGTACAATCTTTCGCGGCTTGCCGACCGGCTGGTGGGGGCGGGGCTCGTCGAGCGCGGCGCCTGCCCTGAGGATCGGCGCGGCTTCAGGCTGCGGATCACCGCCGAAGGGCGGGTGCTGAGGCAGGATATGTGGGCGGTCTACGGTGCGGCTATCGAAGAGGCCATCGGCGAGCGGCTGACAGTGGAGGACGCGGAAACGCTGGCCGTGCTGCTGAAAAAGCTTCAATAGGCGGAATGGGCCGAGCGGTGGGTGCTTCATCGTGGGTTGATCCGGCCTATTGAAGATAAAGAATATCCATGATAATTATTATCCAGGATAGGAGATTGGGATGAAGCTTAGCGAGGGCGTGGAAGCGGCCATTCACTGTGCGGCGCTGCTGGCGGGGCTCGAGGAGGGTCGCACGCTGCCGGCTTCGGCTCTGGCCGAATATCATGGGCTTTCGCCGAGCTATCTGCTCAAGCACCTGAAGCTGCTGGCGGCGGCGGGGGTATTCGAGTCGGTTTCCGGTCCGCATGGCGGCTACCGGCTGGCGAAATCGCCGGAGCGCATCAGCCTGCTGGACATCGTGATCGCCATCGAGGGTCCGCGGCCGGCATTTCGTTGCGCCGAAATCAGGCAGCGCGGGCCTGGTGCGCTGGAGCCTTCGGCTTATCGAAAGCCCTGCGGCATCAATGCTGCGATGCTGCGGGCCGAGAAGGCGTGGCGCGACGAACTCGCCAGGACACGCCTTTCAGACGTGATCGCCGGCTATCAGGCGGATGCCGATCCGCGCGCCATCGAGTTCGGCTGCGCCTTTGTCGCGCGCCATCAAAGACCCTGAATTTTCACAAACCAACGGAAAGGAATGACGATGCAACCGCGTCTCAACTACTGGAAAGCCGCGCCCGAGATTCTCAAGCCCGTCGTCGCGCTAAACGAAGCCGTGGAGCAATCGGGGTTGGAGAAGGGCCTTTTGCACCTTATCAAGCTGCGGGCATCGCAGATCAATGGCTGCTCTTTCTGCGTGGACATGCACAGCCGGGAGGCCCGGCGCGACGGGGAGAGCGAACGGCGGATCAACCTTGTCGCCGCCTGGCGCGAATCGCCGCTTTTCACCGACCGGGAGCGCGCCGGCTTCGAATGGACGGAGGCGGTGACGAAGCTTTCGAACGGACCGGTGGAGGATGCGCTGTTCGCGCATGCGCGCGAGCATTTCTCGGAGGAGGAACTGGTCAAGCTGACGGTCGCCGTGTCGATGATCAACATCTGGAACAGGCTCTGCGTCTCCTTCCGCACGATCCATCCCGTTGAGCGAGTTGCGGCATGACCTCATGCCGGCATCTGACAAGCAGTCATCGTAGAGCAACCGGGCCCGACGGGCCGAATGCGGAACATTGGCGACAGGAGATACGACGTGCTGGAAAACACTGAAACGATCGCAGCGCTGGGGCGGTTGCTGATAGGCGGCGCCTTCGTGGTTGCGGGTGTGCGCAATATCAGGGCGTTCGCGTTTCTGACGGAGATGGTTCGAAAGACGGGATTGCCCGTGCCTACCTTGTGTCTCGCAGTCGCCATTGCCACGCAAATTGCGGGCGGGGCGGCCTTTGCGGCGGGCATCGGGCTCGGCCCCGCCGTCCTTGCGCTCTGCGTCTTCATGGTATTGGCCACTGTGCTGTTTCACAATTTCTGGTCGTTCCAGGGGCCGGAGCGCGTCGAGCACGTCAACGCCTTCATCGGAAACAGCATGATAACGGGCGGGCTGCTGCTGGGTTTTGCGGCTACGGTTTGACATCGCAGAAGCGGGCGGCGAAGGCTGCCCGCTTCGTTTGGGCGGGCAGGCCCGCCTCGTCCAGCCAGCGCTCGCTGTTTGCAACCAGCTTACCATAGATGCCGGCGACCATTGCACGGGCTTCCTCGCCGGGCCAGTCGCGGGGCAGGAGCGCGGCAGGCAGGCCGGGATCGCGCAGCACGATGCGGCGCCAGTCGTGAATGAGCAAGGTGCGGGCAGCCATTGCGTCCAACGCAGCCGGCGGGGAGCATTGTTCCAGCTCGAAGGCGTAAGGCATCCATGATTTCAGAAGATCGCGATAGGCATTGGCGATGTCCTGTGACGGCCACAGGTTGCGCAACTGCTCGGGATGCTCGGCGCTCGAACCGCGGATGACGAGCATGTCCGAAAGGACTTCTCGCAGGCCGTTCTGTTCGGGCAGTGTACGAGGGCAGAGAAAGATGTTGTCGGCCAGTTTCAGAAAGCCGTTCTCGGTGAGTTCTGCGGCGGCGTTCGCGGCCGCACTGGCGGTGGCTATGGCGACGGTCCAGGAGCCGTCCCAGACCGGCGGGCCTGCGGCGTAGATGCGCCGGGTGGCGAGGTCGAAGGCGTGGCGGCCGCGCGCATCGAGCCGAAAATAGGAATTGCGGCCCCGCCGCTCCCGCTCGACCCAGTGGTCGGCGGCGAGGCGCGACATGGCGGTGCGCACGGCGCCGGCTTCGATGCCGAGCCGGGCCATGACATCCTGGATCAGCGCCAGCGGCGCTTCGCCGCCGCGCGGCAGGATGGCATCGCCGAACAGCGTGATGACGAGCGACCAGACCCGCAGGCGGCCACGGCCATGCAGACGTGCGATGAGTGCTTCGAGGGCTGCGGCTGCGCGATCGCTGGATGCATCCATGCCATGCTCATGCCACGGCGGAGAGGGGTGGGCAAGGCGTTCGTCGAGTGCCGCCGCCTTTGTCAATCGTGCTTGACGAGCCGCGCCCGATCAAGCGTGGTGACGCCGCTGACCAGCATGTGGGTGGCCAGGCGGGCATAGTCCCGCCGCGATATGCCGCCTCCCTCGCGGAACCACATGTAGAACCAGTTCAGCATGCCGAACAGGCTCATGGTAACGGGTTTGAGAAGTGCCGACCTGTCGAACGCGGCGGGATTCAACTTGTGCACGGCGTGGGCGAATATCTCCACCAGACGGCGTTCCATCGCCTTGAGCTCATCCTGCTCGGCCTCCGGCAGGAGGCGCAGGCCCGAAAGCTGCACGCGATGTTCGTCGTCGGCGTCGCGATAGGCTTCCAGAAGGGCTGTGACCAGCGCTTCCAGCCGCTCGTCGGGCGCGAGCTCCTCATCGTCGGCTGCCTCGACGGCCTCCACCAGCGCTTCCAGATGATTGGCGATGATGTCGTAGAGCAGCGCTTCCTTGGAATTGTAGTAGTGGTAGAGCAGGGCCTTCGAGACGCCCAGCTCGCCGGCGAGCTGGGCCATCGAGGCGCGGTCGTAGCCGTCGCGCGCGAAGACGCTGGCCGCCCCGTGCAGGATGGCGCCGCGCTTGTCGTCGTAGTCCTTGGCGCGCGTGCGGGCCATCAGAATGCACTGCATTCGAGGGGCCGCGCCGACTTTGGAAACATCCGCTTCACCCTTTCCGCCGGTTGTCGACGATGCGCACTGCCTTGCCCTGGCTGCGGGCGACGCCCCCTGGCGGTGTTGCGTTGACGCGCACGGTGACGCCGATGACGTCCTTGATGCGGTCGCAGAGCTGGCGGCAGGCGGCGGCGCGGAGCTCTTCCGCAACCTCAGCCGAAAGCGTCTCCACATGAACGGTCATGGCGTCCATGCGGCCTTCCTGGGTCAGCTCGATCTGGAAATGGGGCGCCAGGCCGTCGACGGTCAGGATCTGTTCCTCGATCTGTGTGGGGAATACGTTGACGCCGCGCAGGATCATCATGTCGTCGGAGCGGCCGGTGATCTTTTCCATGCGGCGCATGGAGCGGGCGGTGCCCGGAAGAAGGCGTGTCAGGTCGCGCGTGCGATAGCGGATGATAGGGAAGGCTTCCTTGGTGAGCGAGGTGAAGACGAGTTCGCCCTTTTCGCCGTCAGGCAGCGGCTCTCCCGTCTCCGGGTCGATGATCTCGGGATAGAAATGATCCTCCCAGATGTGCAATCCGTCCTTGGTTTCCACGCATTCATTGGCCACGCCGGGCCCCATGACTTCCGAAAGGCCGTAAATATCCACGGCATGCATGTCGAAGGCCTGCTCGATCTCCTGGCGCATGGCGTTCGTCCATGGTTCGGCTCCGAAGATGCCGATCTGGAGCGGGCTCTGGCGGGGATCGCGTCCCTGCGAGCGGTACTCGTCCAGGATCGAAAGCATATAGGAGGGCGTGACCATGATCGTGCTGGCGCCGAAATCCTCGATCAGCGTGACCTGGCGCGCCGTCATGCCGCCGGAGACGGGCACCACCGTGCAGCCGAGGCGCTCGGCACCGTAATGCGCGCCAAGGCCGCCGGTGAAGAGGCCGTAGCCATAGGCGATATGGACGATGTCGCCCGGCCGTGTGCCGGAAGCGCGCATGGAGCGCCCCACGCAGTCGGCCCACACGTCGATGTCGTTGGCCGTGTAGCCGACGACAGTGGGCTTTCCGGTGGTGCCGGAGGAGGCATGCAAGCGAACCACCTTTTCGCGCGGCACGGCGAACATGCCAAAAGGATAATTGTCGCGCAGGTCCGTCTTGACCGTGAAGGGGAATTTGGAAAGGTCAGATAGCTGCTTGAGATCGTCAGGATGGACGCCGGCGTCATCGAAACGCCTGCGATAGTGCGGGACATTCTCATAGGCGTGCTTGACCGACCATTTAAGCCGCGCGAGCTGCAGGGCGGCGATCTCGTCGCGCGAGGCGATCTCGATCGGGTCGAGTTCTTCCCTTTTGGGTGCCAGATCTTTCATGGTTCCTCCCAACAAGCGCAGGGCCTAGCTATCCTGAAAATGCTGCCCGGCGATCTGCCGTGAATTGCCGCGGAACTCGGCGATCAGTCTTCCGTCCTGATCGGTCACACTCACATCATAGATACCGGAGCGCCCGAAGCGGGCGATTTCGCGGGCTCCAGCCGTCAACCGGTCGCCGAGACGTCCGGGAGCGACATAGGTGATGGAGTTCTGCTGGGCGACCACGATCTGGTTGTAGGAGTTGCAGGCAAAGGCGAAGGCCGAGTCGGCAAGGGTGAATATAAAGCCGCCGTGGCAGATGTCGTGGCCGTTGGTATGATGTTCCTGCACCGTCATAGACACCGTGGCGGTGCCCGGTCCGACCGCATCGAGCGTGGCGCCGAGCCATTTCGAGGCGTCGTCACGAGCCCACATGGCTGCGGAGCTTCTTTCGGCGATCTCCTGTGGAGACAGTTGCAAACCCTCCATTTACGCTCCTCCCAGGCCGCTTCTATGCAGAAAGAGTTGCATAAACCGGCCGGTCGGTCAATAATGCTTTGAGTGTTGGGCGCAGGCACGCCCGCTCGAACTTTGTTCGAACTCCTGCTTGGATGGGGGCGGCCATTTCCAAAGAAATAGCTGCCCGGGAGGAAAAGAATGGCTCAGATGGCTGAAAACGCCGCGCGGGACAGCGCGGCGATGGCAGAAAGCTTCGAACTGACGCGGCTGCCGGCCGGTTTCGTGGACGACCCGTTTCCATGGTATCACGCCTTGCTGGAGCACGCGCCGGTGAAGCGTTTCGGCGATGGATCGGTTATGCTTTCGCGTCATGAGGATCTGGATCGCATCTATCGCGACACCAAGACCTTCTCGTCCGACAAGAAAAAGGAATTCCTGCCGAAGTTCGGCGATACGCCGCTTTACGAACATCACACGACGAGCCTCGTCTTCAACGATCCGCCACTGCATACCCGCGTGCGCAAGATCATGATGGGGGCGCTGACGCCGCGCGCGCTGGCCGCGCTGGAGCCGGGACTGGTGGCGCTGGTCGACAGTCTTCTCGACCGGATGGAAGACAAAGGCGAGGTCGATCTGATCGAGGATTTCGCCGCGGCCATACCGGTCGAGGTGATCGGCAACATGTTTGCCATACCGCATGAGGAACGCGGGCCGCTGCGCGACTGGTCGCTGGCCATTCTCGGCGCGCTGGAACCGGTGTTGAGCGAGGAGCAGCACAGGCGCGGCAACACCTCCGTGACGGAGTTCAAGGCGTTTCTCAAGGGCATCGCCGACGGCCGGCGGCGGCGCCCCGGCGATCCGGCGACCGACGTCCTGACGCGGCTTATCAATGGCAATGAGGGGGAGGGGCTGAGCGAGGTGGAACTGCTGCAAAACTGCATCTTCATCCTCAACGCCGGACACGAGACCACCACCAACCTTATCGGTAATGGCCTCAATGCCCTTTTGGACTGGCCGGAGGAAAAGCGGCGGCTGGAAGCAGAGCCGGAGCTTATCAGCAGCGCGGTCGATGAGTTCCTGCGCTTCCAGAGCCCCAACCAGCTCGGCAACCGGATGGCGGTGGAACCCGTCCAGTTCCATGGACAGATGATCGAGCCCGGCACGCCGATCCATTTGTGCATCGGCGCGGCGAACCGCGACCCCCGGCAGTTCGATAACCCCGATCGCCTGGATATCGGGCGCAAACCGAACAAGCACCTGGCATTCGCCGGCGGCCCTCATCTGTGCGCCGGATTTTCGCTGGCGCGGATGGAGGGGCGCATCGGCATCTCGCGCTTTCTCGAGCGCTTCCCGAACTATCGGCTGACAGGCGCGCCGAAACGCACGGGGCGGGTGCGCTTCAGGGGCTTCGCGCATCTTCCGGCGCAGGTGGCGTAGCGGCGGTGCAGATATTCTTCGAAAGGAATCCGACGTGTCCATTATCCCTTTGAACAGCTTTGCGCGCGACGAATGGGTTGCGCCTTCCGGCGATACGAGCGATCTGAAAAGCGCAGTCGATGGCCGTGTGGTCGCCAGGATCGGCGGGCGGCTCGACTATGCGGCCATGGCCGATCACGCCCGCAATGTGGGCGGGCCGGCGCTGAGGGCGGCGACCTTCCACGACCGCGCGCATATTCTCAAGGCGCTGGCCCAGTATCTCAACGAGCGGCGCGAGGCGCTGTACGAGCTGTCCTACGACACCGGCGCTACCAAGGCTGATTCGCTGATCGACATCGATGGCGGCATCGGCACGCTGTTTGTCTTCTCCTCCAAGGGTCGGCGCGAACTGCCGGACGACCGCCTGTTCGTGGATGGGGCGGTCGAGCAGCTTTCTCGCTCCGGCGGTTTTATCGGCCAGCATGTGGCGACGCCGCTGCGGGGCGTGGCGGTGCACATCAATGCTTTTAACTTCCCGGTATGGGGCATGCTCGAAAAGCTTGCGCCGACATTCCTCGCCGGCGTGCCCAGCATCATAAAACCGGCCTCGGCGACCGCCTTCCTGGCAGAAGCCTGTTTCCGGATGATCGTGGAATCTGGATTGCTGCCGGAAGGCTCGGTGCAGTTCATTGCCGGCTCGACCGGCGATCTGCTCGACAGGCTCGGGGGGCAGGACGTTGTGTCGTTCACCGGGTCGGCATCGACGGCGTCCATGCTGCGGTCGAATACCAACATCCTTGCCAATTCGGTGCGCTTCATCGCCGAGCAGGATTCGCTCAATGCTTCGATCCTGGGACCGGACGCGGAGCCGGGCTCGCCGGAGTTCGATGCGTTCATTCGCGAGGTTTACCGCGAAATCACCGCCAAGGCGGGGCAGAAATGCACCGCCATTCGCCGCATTCTGGTGCCGGCGGACTGGCATGAGGCGACGGTCGACGCCTTGTCCGCGAAGCTGGAAACGACGGTCGTCGGCGATCCGCGGCTGGCCGAGACACGGATGGGAGCGCTGGCTAGCCTGGCGCAAAGAACGGATGTGCTGGAGAAGGTCGAGCTCTTGTCGTCCGAGGCCCGGCGCGTCTTCGGCGATGTCCGCAGTTTCGAGGTGCACGGAGCGGATGCGCAGGCCGGCGCCTTCGTGCCTCCCGTGCTCTTTGCCTGCGACGATCCGGACGGCGCGAGCCGGCTGCATACGGTCGAAGCATTCGGTCCGGTATCGACGGTCATGCCTTATCGCGACCTCGACCATGCACTGGCGCTGGCCAATCGCGGGGAGGGCTCGCTGGTGGCGTCGGTCTTTACCCATGACGCGCAGGTGGCGCGGCAGGTCGTGCTCGGCTCGGGCGCGTTCCATGGCAGGCTTTATTTCGCCAATCGCGACACGGGCAAGGAAGCGACGGGCCACGGCTCTCCGCTTCCCCATCTCGTGCATGGCGGACCGGGGCGGGCCGGCGGCGGCGAGGAAATGGGCGGCATCCGCGGCGTGATGCACTATATGCAGCGCACGGCGGTCCAGGGCGGCCCAGATATCATCGCGGGTGTGACGGGGCGCTATGTCGCGGGCGCTTCAACGGCAGAGGAAGAGCTGCATCCCTTCCGCCTCCGCTTCGGGGAACTGGAGCCCGGTCGCACCCTGTGGGCCGGCCCGCGCCCGGTCACGCTCGAGGACATCGAGCACTTCGCCGCTTTCACCGGCGACAATTTCTATGCCCACATGGACGAGGAAGCCGCTGCCGCCAACCCGTTTTTCCCTGGGCGCGTGGCACATGGCTATCTGATCCTGTCTTTTGCCGCCGGCATGTTCGTCGATCCTGCGCCGGGGCCGGTGCTGGCTAATTACGGGCTGGACAATCTGCGCTTCCTGAAGCCTGTGGAGCCGGGTGCGAGCCTGAAGGTCCGCCTGACGGTCAAGCAGAAGACGCGCCGCAACGAGGAATATGGCGAAGTGCGCTGGGACGTGGGCGTCTACGACCAGGAGGGCGAGCAGGTGGCGGCCTACGAACTGCTGACGATGAATGCAATGTGATCTTCACCGCTTCCGGGGTGCAAAGGTGATGCTGGAGGCAAGCTCCGTACCTGTTCGCAATGCGGCGTCCGTCGCCATCACCATTTGCGGCAGCAGCATCCATTCCAGCGTCCAGGCGGCGCCGGAGCGTTCGTTCTCGTGAACGAGCGCATGGTGCATCCCGGGCAGAAGCGTCGCGTTGAAGCGGGCGAGCGAGACGAGTATCTCGGCCTGGACCGGGTTCTTCTTGTGCGGCATGGCGGACGAGCCGCCGCCGGTGGCGAGGCTGATTTCCGCCATCTCGGTTTGCGCCATGAGCGCAACGTCCTGCCCGAATTTGCCGAGGCTTCCGGTTACTAGTGACAAAAGGGCGGCGAATTCAGCGATGCCGTCGCGCTCTGAATGCCGCGCATGGGGAACGAGATTGAGGTCGAGGGCCTTGGCCATTCGGGCGGCGATCGCCGGCCCCTTGCTCCCGAGTTTATCGCGTGTGCCGGCGGCGCCGCCCAGATGCAGGATTTCGATCTCCGGCCGCAGCCTTTCGAGGCGGGCACAGTGGCGCTCGAGCGGGTCGCGCCAGGAGTGAATTTTGCGCGCGGCGGGAACAGGAATGGCAGCCTGCATCCTTGTATGCGCCATCACCTCCAGGGTGCCGTCGCGCGTCTCCAGCGCAGCGAGCCGACCGACGAGTTCATTGATGCCGTAGACGAGATGGTCGGACGTCTTCTTGAGCCTCAGCGCAAGGCTCGTGTCTATGGCGTCCTGGCTCGTCGCGCCATAGTGAAGGTGCGGGCGCTGGTCGGCCGGTAGCAGATCCCGCAGCCCGTCGAGCAGGGACGGAACAACGACACCATCGCGAGCGGTGCCGGCGCGCAGCTTTTCCGCGTCGGGAACATACTCCACCGTGGCCCGCTTGATGGCATTGGCCGCCTCCCGCGGGATCAGTCCCTCTGCCGCTTCCGCTTCCGCCAGAGCAGCCTCGAAGCGCAGCATGGCGGCGAAGTCTTCCTGGGCGGTGAAGAGCGGCCCGGTGTACGAGCCGCCGAAGAGGCCGCCGAGAAAGGGATGGTCGAAAGGCGAAGCGCTCATACGCGTTCCTGCAAAACGTTCATCGACATGTTTGCACGATCAGATGTCGAAGAACACCGTCTCGTTCTCGCCTTGCAGACAGACGTCGAAGATATAGGAATCGCCCTCTTTCCGGGCGATCAGCGTGTCGGCACGGGCCTTGTGCTCGATCCGGGACAGGACCGGGTCTTGCCCGTTCGCTTCGACTTCGTCTTCGAAATAAAGCCGTGTCTGCAGGCCGATATTGATGCCGCGCGCGACGATCCAGAGGCTCGCATGCGGAGCCTGGAGGCGTCCATCGGCAAAAGGCACGCGGCCAGGCTTGATCGTCTCGAAGCGGTATTCGCCTGTTTGCATGTCGGTCGCGCAGCGGCCCCAACCGGCGAAATTCGTGTCGGCTTGGCCGCGGGGTTCGGAGGGTGAATTGTAGAGACCCTGGTGGTCGGCCTGCCATATCTCCACGACGGCGTCCTTGATCGCGGTGCCCTGGCCGTCGATGATGCGGCCCTTGACGGTGATACGCTCGCCGAGCGTCTTATCGTTGACGAGGCTCTTTCCTGCGTCTTCGGGGAAGATGCCGGTGATATCGGCGAAGTTGGGCGTCAGGCCGATATGCACATAGGGGCCGGCGGTCTGGGACGGGGTTTCTTTCAGCATCAATTTCCCTCCATGCGGTTCTCGAACGGCGTGGAGCGGCGGCCACGCACCACGATATCGAAGCGGTAGGCCAGCGAATCCATCGGCTCAGAATTTTGCATGTCGAGATGGGCCACGAGTTGTGCGACGGCCTTTTCATCGGCAATCGTGTTGAGGATCGGGCAGTGCGGGATCAACGGATCGCCCTCGAAATAAAGCTGCGTTATCAGACGCTGCACGAAGCCGACACCGAATATGGAAAGGTGGATGTGGGCGGGCCGCCAGTCGTTGGGACCGTTCGGCCAGGGATAGGGGCCGGGCCTTATGGAGCGGAACGCATAATGGCCCTCGGCATCGGTGATGACACGGCCGCAGCCGCCGAAATTGGGGTCGAGAGGCGCGATATAGCCTTCCTTCTTGTGGCGGTACCGTCCGCCCGCGTTGGCCTGCCATACCTCGACCAGGACGCCCGGCACGGGCTTGCCGCGCTCGTCCAGCACCTTGCCGTGCACGATGATGCGCTCGCCGATGGCGCTTTCGCCGGCGCGCGCGAAATTGTGGATCAGATCGTGGTCGAGGGGACCCAGCATATCGTGGCCGAAGGCAGGGCCTGTCGTCTCCGACAGCGTGTTGGGGAAGGCGATCAGCGGCTTTTGCGGAGCGCGGAAGACGGTGGATTTGTAGCCCGGCGCAAAGGCCGGGGGGTGCCAGTTGCGGTCGCGCGTGAAAAAGGCGCCGGTTTCGGGAGCCCGGTTGGCTAGGGGTGTGGTCTTCAACTTTGTTCCTCTCGCATTTCCTTGAGCACGCGCTTGGCGATCTTGATGGCATGATTGGCCGCCGGCACGCCGGCGTAGATCGCCACATGCATAAGTGCCTCGCGTATGTCGTCCTCGCTCGCGCCCGTGTTGGCCGTGGCGCGCAGATGCATCTCCAGTTCCTCATGATGGCCGAGGGCGGCCAGGAGGGCGATGGTGACCATCGAGCGCTCACGCTTCGTCCAATGCGGCCGCGACCACAGATGCCCCCAGGCAGCTTCGGTGATGAGATCCTGAAAGGGTTCGTCGAAAGCGGTCTTGTTGGCCTCGGCGCGGTCCACCCATTCGTCGCCCAGCACCGCACGGCGCGTGGCCATGCCTTCGCTGTGTCGTGAGGGGCTGTGCCGTGATGGCTTGTCGCTCGTCATTTCTCCTCCGGTATCATCAATAGGGCAAGCCCACATAGTTTTCGGCAAGTACGGTGAGGGCGGCCTGCGAGTGGAACAGATAGTCGAGCTCGGCGTGCTGGATCTTCTGGCCGAAGGGACCCTGCTCGGGGAAGCGGTGCATGGTGTTGGTCATCCACCAGGAAAAGCGCTCCGCCTTCCACACGCGGGACAGCGCCTTTTGCGAGTAGTCATCGATGCCGGCAGTCGATTTCTCCAGATAGTATTCGCGAATCCCGTCAAACAGATAGCGCACGTCACTGGCAGCAAGGTTCAAGCCCTTGGCGCCGGTGGGCGGCACGATATGGGCGGCGTCTCCGGCAAGGAATAAGCGGCCGAAACGCATGGGCTCGGCGACGAAAGAGCGTAACGGAGCGATGGATTTTTCAAGCGACGGGCCCGCTATGACGGCCTCCGCCGTGCCTTGCGGCAGGCGGCGGCGCAGTTCGTCCCAGAAGCGCTGGTCGGGCCAGTCCTCCACACGCTCGTCCGCTTCCACCTGCACGTAATAGCGGCTGCGGGTGGTGGAGCGCATGGAGCAGAGCGCGAAGCCGCGCTCGTGATTGGCGTAGATGAGTTCGTGATTGACCGGAGGCACGTCGGCGATGATGCCGAGCCAGCCGAAAGGATAGATTCGCTCGAACGTCTCGATGGCATCTTCGGGAACGGATTTGCGGGCGATGCCGTGATAGCCGTCGCAGCCGGCGATGAAATCGCAATCGATGCGCATTTCCCGGCCGTCCTTTTCGAAGGTGAGATAGGGGCGGTCGCGGTTGAAATCATGCGGCAGCACATTGGCCGCCTGATAGATCGAGACACCGCCGGTAGCCGCGCGCTTGTCCATCAGGTCGCGGGTGACTTCGGTCTGGCCGTAGACGATAACCCTTTTCCCGCCGGTCAGCCCGAAAAGATCCACGCGGTGGCGGCGGTTGTCGAAGGCAAGGTCTATACCTTCGTGAGGCAGGCCTTCGGCGCGCATACGATCTCCCGCGCCTGCCTCGTCCAGGAGGCCGGCCATGCCTTCCTCCAGCACGCCGGCCCGGATGCGGCTCAGCACATGCTCTTTGCTGGCGCGCTCCACAATGACGTTGTCTATGCCCGCATTGGTCAGCAACTGGCCCAGCAGAAGGCCGGCCGGACCCGAGCCGATGATGGCAATTTTCGTGCGCACGCGGTCTGTCTCCTCCCGGGCGATCTGCCTTTCAACAGTGTCTTCGACCGCGTGGCGACACAATGGACAAAAGCGGCGTTCAGTTGCACTATCCGATCATGATGAAAAGGAAACACCGTCTGAAATCCGTGCCCAATTTCCGGCTCTATGAGCCGGAGACCGGGGAAAGGCAGGACTTCTGGCTGCATAGCGAAACACTCCCTGCTCGTAGCCGCCTGCACAATTGGGAGATTGCGCTGCATCGGCATGAGGGGCTGTTCCAGCTCTTCCTGGTGCAGGCGGGCGAGGGCGAGCTCCTGGGGCGGGGCGGCGAAGCGGAGGCCTTCCAGGCACCGTCGATCCTGTACATTGCGCCGGGCCGGGCGCATGGTTTCCGCTTCTCGCAGAGCGCCGACGGCTTTGTCGTCACAGGGGTGGCCGACCGGCTCAAGCCGGTGATGGCCGCCGACGCCGCCATGGCCGATTATCTGTCTGCCAGCCGAGTCCTTACGATCGAAACCGATGAGGGGCGAAGAGCGGCGTCGCTGGTGGAGGCGATCCATGGGGAACTTCAAAGCCGCGCCGAGGCTGGGGGGCAGCTTCTGCTCGATGTGCTGGTGACGGAAGTGCTGCTGCGGGTGGCGAGAGCCGGCGCGCAGAACGCCTTGCGCGGCGAACCGGCGGGCGCGGTCGGCGGGCGGGGCCGCATCGCGGCGTTGCAGGACATGGTTGCGGCGAACTGCCGTCAGCACCTTCCCGTATCGTTCTATGCGCAGAAGCTGGGCGTTTCGCCGGCCCATCTGAACAGGTTGTGCCGCAAGGCGGCGGGCTCCAGCGTTCAGGAACTGGCCGCGCGCCATCTGCTGCGGGCGGCCTGCCGCGACCTCGTTTTCACGCCCACTCCGGTTCAGGCGATCGCCTATTCACTGGGGTTCCAGGATCCAGCCTATTTCAATCGCTTCTTCAAGCGGCATATGGGTCAGACACCGGGGACGTTTCGGGCGATGGAGCGCGAACGGCTGGCGGGGTAGGGCGGATCCGGTTGTGACGGGAATGCAGGGGGCGGTGGCCCGCCCCCTGATGGCGCTCGGTCACATCGCCTTTTCGGTTATCATGTGGGTGAAGGCGCCCTCGGGCTCCTTGGTGATGACCGGATCGGAGCCGCCCTGGAGCAGGGTTTCGACAGTGCGCTTGTACGCAGCTCCGTCGAGCGTGGCGTCGTCACCCAAAAGCTTTGCGATCTCGCCCATCATGCGCTTCTGGTGCTTCTCGGTCTGGGCGCCGGTGGCGTCGTTGTCGAGCACGATCATGGCGGCTTCGTCGGGATTGTCCCTGGCCCACTGCCAGCCCTTCATGGAGGCTTTGACGAAACGGGTCATCTTGTCGACGAACTCGGGATCGTCGAGCTTGTCCTCCAGAACGTAGAGGCCGTCTTCCAACGTGTCGACGCCCTGTTCAGTATAGCTGAAGACGACCAGATCGTCGGTGGTCAGACCGGCATCGATGATCTGCCAGTATTCGTTGTAGGTCATGGCGGTGATGCAGTCGGCTTGCTTCTGCAGCAGCGGGTCGACGTTGAAGCCGATCTTCTGCACCGTCACGCCGTTTTCGGAGCCGTCGCGCGGAAGCCCGAGCTTGGACAGCCAGCTATAGAGCGGGTATTCGTTGCCGAAGAACCATGTGCCGAGGGTCTTGCCCTTGAAATCCCCCGGCTTTTCTATGCCGGTCTCCTTACGGCACACCATTGTCAGGCCCGAGCGGGCGAAGGGCTGGGCGATGTTGACCACCGGCACGCCCTTTTCGCGGGCCGCCAGCGCGGACGGCATCCAGTCGACCATCACATCCGCGCCGCCGCCGGCCAGAACCTGAACCGGCGCGATGTCGGGGCCGCCCGGCTTGATCTCGACATTCAGGTCTTCTTCTTCATAGAAACCCTTGTCTGCTGCGACGTAGTAGCCGGCGAACTGTGCCTGGGTGACCCATTTAAGCTGCAGGGTCACGTCGTCGGCGGCCATTGCCTGCGACAGGCCGAGCGCCGTCGCGCCGGCCGTCAAACTCATCATCAGTCGTTTCATTTCCTGCTTCCCTCTGAAGTTGGGCCGCTTTGCGCGGCCTTGTTATCCACCGCGGATGGACGGATGCCAGAATGTCACGGCGCGCTCGGTCAGCGCGACCAGCCCGTAGAACAGCGAGCCGGCCAGGGCGGCGACAGCGATCTCCGCCCAAACCATGTCGAGGTTCATCCGTCCGACCTCGGTGGAAATCCGGAAACCCATGCCGGTGATGGGTGTGCCGAAAAACTCCGCCACGATAGCCCCGATCAGCGCCAGAGTGGAGTTGATTTTCAGCGCGTTGAATATGAAGGGCGCGGCGGCTGGCAAGCGCAGCTTGAACAGCGTCTGCCTGTAGCTGGCGGCATAGGTCCGCATCAGATCCCTGTCGATGGCGCTGGACGAGGCCAAGCCCTGCACCGTGTTCACCAGCATGGGAAAGAAGGTCATGATGATGACGACCGCCGCCTTGGAAGGCCAGTCGAAACCGAACCACATGACCATGATGGGGGCGACGCCGATGATGGGTAGAGCGGAGACGAAATTGCCGAGCGGCAGCAGGCCGCGCTGCAGGAACGGAGAGCGGTCAATGGCGATGGCCACCAGGAAACCAGACCCGCAGCCGATCGCGTAGCCGATGAGCACGGCCTTCAGGAATGTCTGTTGGAAGTCGGCCCACAGGATGGGGACGGCGCTGACAAGCCGCGCCCAGATCGCCGAGGGCGGCGGCAGGAGCACCGGTGAAATGTCGAAGCCCCGAACCGCGCCTTCCCATACGACCAGCAATGTGATGCCGAAGATGGCCGGAACCAGCAGGCCCAGCGCTCGTTTTGCCGCGGGCGAGCGTGGCTCCAGCCGGGAAAGCCTCTCGTTGAGCGCCCAGGCGCCGGCCCAGAAGGCGAGTGCGCCTGCAATCGTCCAGTTCACGAGCGTCCTCCCATCCTTGCGAGCGCCAGGCGCTGCGCGAGGCCCACGATACCGACGAGTACGGCGGCAAGCGCGGCGGCCATGAACAGGGCCGACCATATCTGGACCGTCTGCCCGTAATAGGATCCCGCCAGCAACCGGGCACCGAGGCCCGATACCGCGCCGGTCGGCAATTCGCCGACGATGGCGCCGACGAGGCTGATGGCGACAGCGACCTTCATCGAGGTGAAGAGATAGGGCAGGGCGGCTGGCCAGCGCAGCTTGAAAAAGGTCTGCCTTCCGCTGGCATTATAGGTGCGCATGAGATCGAGCTGGATCGCTTCAGGACTGCGGAAGCCCTTCACCATGCCCACGACTATAGGAAAGAAGGACAGATAGGTCGAGATCAGCGCCTTGGGCAGCAGGCCGGAGAGGCCGATGGCATTCAGCACCACGATGATCATGGGGGCGATGGCCAGGATGGGGATCGTCTGGCTGGCGATGACCCAGGGCATCACCGACTTGTCCATCGCCCGGTTATGGACGATGCCGACCGCAAGGAGAATGCCGAGGGCCGTGCCCAGCGCAAAACCCAGAAGCGTCGAAGAGAGCGTGATCCATGCATGATAGAAGAGATTGCGCTTCGAGGTGAGGCGCGTGCCCACGGTGGTCTGCCAGATTTCCGCGACGACCTGATGCGGCGAGGGCAGGACGGGGCGTTCCTGCGCCATCGTATCGCGGACAAGGTCGGTCGCGGTCCACTCGGTGCCGGCGCGTTCATAGGCGTCGATCTGCCATGGCGCGTTCAGATAGACGGTGAAGGCGTACCAGATGGCCAGAAGGGCCGCGAGAACGATAAGGATGGGCAGCGTCTTGCCTTGGGCGAGGCGGCGGTGGAGAGGAGAGGCGGCCGTTGAGGGGATCGTGCCGGCAATCGCGGTCATGGCGCGGACCTCCGGCGCTGATGTCCTTCGACAGCCAGTTGTGCTCTTCTCATCTCAATCATCGGCATGCCCCGCCCGCAGTCCCTCTCGCACCCGGTGCGCCACCTCCAGGAACTCCGGCGTCTCGCGTATGTCGAGCGGGCGTTCCTTAGGCAGAGGCGACTCGATGACATCGGTAACGCGGCCGGGCCTCGGCGACATGACGACGATGCGGGTCGACAGATAGACGGCTTCGGGAATGGAGTGGGTGACGAAGCAGATGGTCTTGGTCGTGCGCGCCCAAAGCTGCAGGAGCTGTTCGTTCAGATGGTCGCGCACGATCTCGTCCAGCGCGCCGAAGGGCTCGTCCATAAGGAGTAGATCGGCATCGAAGGCAAGCGCGCGGGCGATCGATGCGCGCTGCTGCATACCGCCGGAAAGCTGCCAGGGGAACTTGCGCTCGAAGCCGGTCAGGTTGACGAGGTCGAGCGTGCGGGCGACACGTTCTCTCCGCTCGGCCCGCGAGTAGCCCATGATCTCCAGCGGCAGCGCGACGTTCTTTTCGATCGTCCGCCAGGGAAAGAGGCCGGCGGCCTGGAAGACATAGCCATAGGCGCGGGCGCGGCGAGTTTCCTCGGGGCTCATGCCGTTGACGCTGATCGCGCCTTCGGTCGGTTGCTCCAGATCTGCGATGACGCGCAGGAACGTGGTCTTGCCGCAGCCCGAGGGGCCGATGAAGGAGACGAACTCGCCTCTGGCGACGGAAAGGTCGACATTGGAAAGGGCCTGAACCGGGCCGTCATTGGTATGGAAGGTGAGGCCGAGGCCGCGCGCCTCGACGACTTTCTGCCCAGGCTGCGGAGAGATTGCGTGCTGGCGGATGGCGGGCTCGGCATTCACTGTATCGCTTCTCCGATCATACGCCGCTTGCCGGAATGCCCGTGCGCTCCACTTTGCGTGGGGCGGTCACCTGTTTCCATTGCGACAATGCCTTGTTGACCGCCATGTGCGGCTCACGGGCGACGAATTGGCCGTGGCCGGGCTTCGGCTGGACCTTGCCGTTATCGACCACGATCTCGCCGCGCGACAGGACCGTCTTCGGCAGGCCCTTCACCTTGATGCCCTCGAACACATTGTAGTCGATGGCCGATTGCTGGTCTTTGGCGGAAATGGTCTTTTCCGCTTCCGGGTCCCAGACGACGATGTCGGCATCCGCGCCTTCGACGATGGCGCCTTTTTGCGGATACATATTGAGGATCTTAGCGATGTTGGTGGAGGTGACGGCGACGAACTCGTTCATCGTCAGCCGGCCGGTCTTGACGCCATAGGTCCACAGCAAGGGCATGCGGTCTTCGAGCCCGCCGGTTCCGTTGGGGATCTTCGTGAAATCGCCGACGCCGAAGCGCTTCTGCTCGGTGGTGAAGGCGCAGTGGTCGGTGGCCACCACCTGGAGCGAGCCCGCCTGCAGGCCGGCCCACAGCGAATCCTGATGCTGCTTGTTGCGGAAGGGCGGGCTCATGACGCGGCGGGCGGCATGGTCCCAGTCGGGATGCGCATATTCGCTCTCGTCGAGCACCAAATGCTGTATCAGCGGCTCGCCGAAGACGCGCATCCCCTTCTGTCGGGCCCGGCGAATGGCTTCGTGCGCCTGCTCGCAGGAGGTGTGAACGACATAGAGGGGCGTGCCGGCCATGTCGGCGATCATGATGGCGCGGTTGGTGGCCTCGCCCTCCACCTCGGGCGGGCGGGAATAGGCATGCGCCTCCGGCCCGTTATTGCCTTCTTCCAGAAGCCTGGCCTGGAGCCCTGCCACCACGTCTCCGTTTTCGGCATGCACGAGGGGCAGCGCGCCGAGTTCGGCGCAGCGCTGGAAGGACGCGTACATCTCGTCGTCATCCACCATCAGCGCGCCCTTGTAGGCCATGAAATGCTTGAACGAGGTGATACCCTTCTCCACCACCTGCGGCATCTCGTTGAAGACCTGCTCGCTCCACCAGGTGATCGCCATGTGGAAAGAGTAGTCGCAGGTGGCACGGGTGGACTTGTTGTCCCACATCTGGATGGCTTCCAGCAGAGACTGGCCGGGCGAGGGCAGACAGAAATCCACGACCATGGTGGTCCCGCCGGAGACGGCCGCGCGCGCGCCGCTTTCGAAATCGTCAGTGGAATAGGTGCCCATGAAGGGCATCTCCAGATGCGTATGCGGGTCGATTCCGCCCGGCATGACGTAACAGCCGGTCGCATCGATCTCATGGTCGGCATGAAGGTCCGGCCCGATGGCGAATATCTTTTCGTCCTTGATCAGGACATCCGCCTTCCAGGTGCGGTCGGCGGTCACGATGGTTCCGTTCTTGATGACCTTGGACATGGGTTCCCCTTTATTGATTTGTCCGCCGTTCGTGTCTTGCCTGAGATCAGATCACTCCACAATCTCCGCCGTCTCGACCACCGCATGAAACAGCACGTCGGCGCCGGCCTGTGCCCATTCCTTGGAGATTTCCTCCGCCTCGTTGTGGCTTAGCCCGTCGACGCAGGGGCACATGACCATTGCGGTGGGGGCGACGCGGTTGATCCAGCAGGCGTCGTGGCCGGCGCCCGAGACGAGGTCGCGGTGGCTGTAACCGAGACGCTCGGCCGCGTCGCGGACGGCCTTCACGCAGTCCTTGTCGAAGGTCACGGGAGCGAAATGGCCCACCGGCTCGACCTCGAAGGATATGTCCAGCGCCTCGCAGATGGTGGCGATGCCGGCCTCGATGCGGGCGCGCATTTCGTCGAGCACCTTTTCATGGGGCGAGCGGATGTCGATGGTGAAGACGGCCTTGCCGGGGATGACGTTGCGCGAATTGGGATGGATTTCGACATGGCCGATGGCGCCGACCGCCTCGGGCTGATAGTCCATCGCCACCTCGTGCACCAGTTCGGTGACGCGCGCCATGCCGAGCCCGGCATTGCGACGCTTGGGCATCGGCGTGGAACCGGTGTGGCTTTCCTTGCCGGTGAGGGTTACCTGCAGCCACCACAGGCCCTGGCCATGGGTGACCACGCCGATGTCGATGTCCTCGTCCTCGAGGATCGGTCCCTGCTCGATATGCAGCTCGAAAAAGGCCTTCATCTTGCGCTGGCCGACCGTTTCGTCGCCCTTCCAGCCAATGCGCTCCAACTCGTCGCCGAAGCGCTTGCCCGCGGCGTCCTTGCGGTCGTAGGCCCATTCGAGGTCGTGCACGCCGGCGAAAACGCCGGAGGCCAGCATGGCGGGGGCGAAGCGCGTGCCTTCCTCATTGGTCCAGTTGGTGACGACGATGGGGTGCTTCGTCCTGATGCCGAGGTCGTTCAGCGTGCGGACGATCTCGAGCCCGCCCAGCACGCCCAGCACGCCGTCATATTTGCCGCCGGTGGGCTGGGTATCGAGATGCGACCCGACATAGACGGGAAGGGCGTCCGGATCGGCGCCCTCACGATAGGCGAACATGGTGCCCATCTCGTCAAGCCCCATTTCAAGGCCCGCTTCCTCGCACCACTTCTTGAAGAGATGGCGGCCTTCGCCATCCTCGTCGGTGAGCGTCTGGCGGTTGTTGCCGCCGGCCACACCGGGGCCGATCTTCGCCATTTCCATAATCGTGTCCCAGAGACGGTCGGCGTTGATCCTCAAATTTTCGCCCGGTGCGGCCATGTTGGAAATTCCCCCTTATTTCAATTCGACTTCCACAAAACTCATGGGCTGATCGCCGGCATTGACGACGTTATGCTCCACGCCCTCCGACCGGCGATAGCTGATGCCGGCCGGCATGTCGACACGGCGGCTTTCGCCGCCCGGTTCCTCCAGCAGGAAGGAGCAGGGCGTCACCGTGGTGATGACGTAATCCATGCCGTGCCGGTGCCAGCCGGTTTCAGCGCCCGGCGGAAAATCCCAGCGGGTGACACGCACCCGCGTGTCGTCGACCTGGACTTCGTGGGCGGCCTGGGCGCGCGCCATCACTCGACCTCCGTCAGCACGGTCCTCAGGCAGTCGACGATCTCGTCGATCTGGCCCTTTTCGATGATGAGAGGCGGCGAAAGGGCGATGATGTCGCCGGTGGTGCGGATGAGCACGCCTTTTTCGAACGCCTTGAGAAAAGCCGAGAATGCACGCTTCGTCGGTTGGCCCGCCATCGGCTCCAGCTCGATCGCGCCGACAAGGCCGATACTGCGTATATCGATCACATAAGGCGCATCCTTGAGCGAATGGAGCGCGTCTTCCCAATAGTTGCCGAGTTCGGCGCCGCGGGTCAGAAGCCCTTCCTCCTGATAGGTCTCCAGCGTCGCTATGCCGGCGGCGCACGCGATCGGATTGCCCGAATAGGTATAGCCGTGGAAGAACTCGATCAGGTGCTCCGGCCCGTTCATAAAGGCGTCGTGGATCTCCTCCTTTACGAACACCGCGCCCATAGGGATGACGCCGTTGGTGATGCCCTTGGCCGTGGTCATGATGTCCGGAACGACGTCGAAATAATCGGCGCCGAACGGCGTGCCGAGGCGGCCGAAACCGGTGATGACCTCGTCGAAGATCAGGAGGATGTCATGCTTGTCGCAGATCTCGCGCAGGCGCTTCAAATAGCCCTTGGGCGGGATGAGCACGCCCGTGGAGCCAGCGACGGGCTCGACGATGACCGCGGCGACGGTCGAGGCGTCGTGCAGCGTGACGATGCGCTCCAACTGGTCGGCGAGGTCGCCGCCATGCTCGGGTTCGCCGCGGGTAAACGCGTTCTTTCCGGGCAGGTGGGTGTGGGGCATATGATCGACGCCGGTCAGAAGCGTGCCGAACATCTTGCGGTTGGCGACGATGCCGCCCACCGAAATGCCGCCGAAATTGACGCCGTGATAGCCGCGCTCGCGGCCGATGAGGCGGAAACGGGAGCCATTGCCCTTGGCCCGGTGATAGGCGAGCGCGATCTTCAGCGCCGTCTCCACCGATTCCGAACCGGAATTGGTGAAGAAAACGTGGTCCATGCCCTGCGGGGCCATGGAGACCAGCCGGTTGGCGAAATCGAAGACGATCGGATGCCCCATCTGGAAGGCGGGGGCATAGTCGAGCTCGGCCGCCTGCGTCTGGATCGCCTCGGTGATCTTCGCCCTGCAATGACCCGCATTGACGCACCAGAGCCCGGCCGTGCCGTCCAGCACCTTTCGGCCGTCGTCGGTCGTGTAGTGCATGTCCCGTGCGGATACGAGCATGCGCGGCGTCTGCTTGAACTGCCTGTTTGCCGTGAACGGCATCCAGAACGCGCTCAGATCGTTCGGCTTCAGATTGAGCCGGTTTGACATGACAAAACCTCCAAAATGTTCCCCATGGCCGTCTTGTCCGGGCCTTGCTGAGCGCCGCCTTGGATTTCGTCAGGCGATTGTGCTACGCAATTTTTTGACCGTTTGGACAAACGTTAACACCGCCAGACAGGCGGTCAAGGAGATTGTAGGCAAAGCCCACGGCGCATTCGCGCACCACCGTGGCCCTGTGGCTTGGGCCAGCCGGCGTGGCGAGGGAGCAAGGAAGAGCGAATGGACACGCCGGTGAAGAAACCGCGTACGCGCATCCAGAAGGAAAAGCGCGAGCTGATCCTGGAAGCGGGGCTGGAGGTTTTTTCCAGCCATGGATTTCGCGGCTCGACAGTCGACCAGATCGCCGAGGCGGCGGGGATGTCGAAACCTAATCTTCTGTATTATTTCAATACGAAGGAAGAGATCTTCACCACATTGATTCAGCGGCTGATGGAGGCCTGGCTGGCGCCGCTGCGCGAGATGGACGAGGCGGGCGATCCGGCCACCGAAATCCGCTCCTATATCCGCCGGAAGATCGAGATGGCGCGCGACTTCCCGCGTGAGAGCCGGCTTTTCGCCAACGAGATCCTGCAGGGCGCGCCGCGCATCCATCACCTTCTCGAAGGTGAGCTGAAGGAACTGGTCGACGAAAAGGCCGCGGTCATCCGCGGCTGGATGCGCGCCGGCAGGTTGAAAAAGACCGACCCCCATCACTTCATCTTCGCCATCTGGGCGACCACCCAGCACTATGCCGATTTCGACGTGCAAGTGCGCGCGGTGCTGGGACCAGGCAAGGACGGCGAAGGGCGCTTTGAGGACGCGGCCCGCTTTCTGGAGGGGCTGTTTCTGGGGTGAGCGGTTGCTGCGCCCGGCGTTTGAGCGGGACCCGTGGACCCAGATGCTCGCGCAAATGGTCGAAACAAGATCTTTAAGGCCGCCAACTCATTGATTCTTATGCCCTGACACAAGTTCGCATCGTTGCCGTCAGCAGTTTCCCCTGCCTGTTTATCCCCGTTGGCCATGACGGCCTCATCATTGTCGCGTGGCAATGATGCGGAAAGGGGAAGGGCGTGTATGGAATTCAAACCGACAGGCAGAGGCGGCTGGCGCTTATCGCACGGATCAGCGAAGCGACGTTCCGGATTCGGGCGGCGCATTTGGAACTGCTTCTCGAACGCCGCGCGAACTTCGATCCCAACCAGCCACGCGTGCCGCGCGGCCATCGCCACGGCGGGCGCTGGACCCGAACAGGCGGCTGGCGCGAGCCGGCCCAACGCACCGATTCCGGGCGCCCGAGAATCATTCTGGCGAGCCACGAGCCAGAAGAACCGGAGGTGCCCGAGAGGCGGCCGGAAACGGCGCGCGAGCGCAACCGGATCGGGCGTTCAGTCGCCAGATATCTGAAACAACTCCCTTCATTCAGACAGGCCCTCTTTCTGGCGCGTGTCGGCTGGCTGGCAAATGAAGCAGGACACACCATCCGATCCTATTTCGACGAGCCGCGCTCGCTGGAGGAACTCAGAGAGCGGGCGAAAGAGTCGAGATCTGGTTACGATGTCCATCATATCGTGGAGAAGACGCCGGCCTATCAGGCTGGGTATACGCGGGGGATGATCGAGAGCGCGGACAACAAGATTTTGATCCCGCGTTACAAACATTGGGAAATTACGGCGTGGTATGGGACGCGTAGTGACAAATTTGGCGGGCTCACTCCGCGCGAGTACCTTCGCGGACGGAGTTGGGAGGAAAGGTACCGTATCGGCATCGAGATGCTGGTTGAAAAAGGGGTGTTGAAGCAATGACAAAGACGAGCCTTGAACTGCTGTCTACGGCGCAACTGATTTCGAGGTTTGCGGAAATCGGTGCCGCTCAGTACGAGGCGGAGTTGGACCTCGATACGCGTCGCTACAATCGGCTTTATGACCAGATGACGCTGGTCTCGCAGGAATTGAAACGGCGTCCCGGAGACGAGCGCAGCCACCTTTCGGAACTCTATGGGCATCCAAACATTCAGGTGCGCCTGAAAGCGGCGGTCCACACGCTTGCCGTCCATCCTGAAGAGGCGCGGGAGGTGCTCGAGGAGGTTGCCGCCCGGTCGGGCTATCCCCAATCCGGCGATGCGCGTGGAATGCTCCGCGCCCTGCATGATAGAAGTTATGTGCCCGAATGAGAGCAACGGCGTTGGACGAGCGCATTGCCGCCCTGGGCGTGCATTCTCATCCTGGTCGACACGGTTCTCATGTTGTTCGTCGCGCGGCACGGCATCGAGATGCTGTTGGACACGGAGTGCGGAACCCATGAACAGGCACGTGAACTTAGCGACATTGACAAGCGAGCAACTGGTCGAGCGCTTCGCCGATATTGGCGTTGCACAGGACGATGCGCTGCTTGGAAACGAGATCAGCAGATATAATGCGCTCTACAAGGACAAAGTGGCGGTTGAAGTCGAACTCCGATCTCGCCCGGGTGATCAAAGACGGTTGTTGATGACGCTTTACGACCACCCGAACATGCAGGTTCGACTCAATGCGGCGAAGTCGACGCGGGCCATCGATATGCGGCAGGCACGTGCTTTGCTGGAGCAGATTGCCGCGTCGAAGTGGGGTCCGCAAGCCGGAGACGCTGGCATGTCGCTGTGGGCGATGGATGAGGGCATTACCGTCATAGACGCGCATCTGCCGCCGAAAGGTGAGGATTGAGAGTGATGATCGTCGAAGTAGCGGCACCTCACTCCAGATACGCGTAAGCCCCCGTCGCCGTGAAGGCGACGCGCTCATCCCCTTCCGCCCGCATTTCCACCCGCACATAGGCCATGCGCCTGCCATTCGACAGGACTTCCACGCGGATGTCCACCGGGCCGGGTTTCAGCGGGCGGATGAAATGGGTGGTCAGGT
Source organism: Nitratireductor thuwali (assembly GCF_036621415.1). Lineage (NCBI taxonomy): Bacteria > Pseudomonadati > Pseudomonadota > Alphaproteobacteria > Hyphomicrobiales > Phyllobacteriaceae > Nitratireductor > Nitratireductor thuwali. The sequence goes on along the minus strand of NZ_CP030941.1, from coordinate 648,417 downwards.
CGACCGTGGTGACGGGGCGGAAGCGGCCGTTGGCGGCTGAAAGGGCCGCAACGGCGCAGGTGTCGGCGGCGGACGCGGTCGCCTGGCCGCAGATGATGCCGCCGGCGTGGACGAGATCGCCGTTTTCCGGCAGGCGGAAATCGCCGCCCGTGGCGTCCATCGCCACCGCCTCCAGCCGCATTGCCTTGATCCATGGGGCAAAGACGGCGGCGAGTGTCTCATTCGCGGTTTCCAGTGGTGTCGTCGTGTTGCTCATATTGGTCCTCGCCCTAAAATGCGTTACGAAATATTGCATGTTTCATGTTTTTTTGTTACATATTTGATGTGCGCCAACGGCGTGGCGCGAGGATGGAGGAGAAGCCATGTATAGCCAAGGGCTTATCGGGGCGAAGACCGATACGGGCGAGGACGAGGCCTTTCTCGCCGCCTTCCAGGCGCGCATCGACGCCGAGGAGAAGATCGAGCCCAACGACCCGATGCCGGACGGCTATCGCAAGACGCTCGTGCGCCAGATCGGCCAGCACGCGCATTCGGAAATCGTCGGCATGCTGCCGGAGGGCAACTGGATCACGCGCGCGCCGTCGCTGCGCCGCAAGGCCGCGCTGCTGGCCAAGGTGCAGGATGAGGGCGGGCACGGGCTCTATCTTTATTCCGCCGCCGAGACGCTGGGCGTTTCGCGCGAGCAGATGACCGAGGAGCTTTTGTCCGGCAAGGCCAAGTATTCCTCCATCTTCAACTATCCCACGCCCACCTGGGCCGATATCGGGGCCATCGGCTGGCTGGTCGACGGGGCGGCGATCATGAACCAGATCCCGCTGTGCCGCTGCTCTTACGGACCCTATGCGCGGGCGATGATCCGCGTATGCAAGGAGGAGAGCTTCCACCAGCGCCAGGGCTACGAGATCATGATGACGCTTGCGCGGGGCAGCGACGACCAGAAGGAAATGGCGCAGGACGCGCTGGACCGCTGGTGGTGGCCTTCCTTGATGATGTTCGGGCCGCACGATTCGGAAAGCCAGCACGGCGACCAGTCGATGAAGTGGAAGATCAAGCGCTTCACTAACGATGAACTGCGCCAGAAATTCGTCGATGCGACGGTGCCGCAGGCCGAGTTCATCGGGCTCAAGATTCCCGATCCCGAACTAAAATGGAACGAAGAGAAGGGCGGCTACGATTTCGGCACCATCGACTGGGACGAGTTCTGGCGTGTGGTCAAGGGCGGCGGACCGATGAACCGGCAGCGTATCGAGGCGCGCAGGAAGGCCTGGGACGAGGGCGCATGGGTGCGCGAGGCGGCCCTGGCCCATGCCGAGAAACGCAAGGCGCGACGCGCGGCCGCGAAAATGGCGGCGGAGTGAACGACATGCCTAAGAACCAGATCCCCCTTTGGGAAGTCTTCATCCGCCCGCGTAACGGGCTGGCGCACAAGCATTGCGGTTCGGTGCACGCGGCCGACGAGGTGATGGCGCTGCAGGCGGCCCGCGACGTCTATACGCGGCGCGGCGAGGGCACCTCCATATGGGTCGTGCCGTCTTCGGCCATCACGGCGTCGGACCCGGAAAACAAGGACGAGAATTTCGAGCCGGCGCTTTCCAAGGTCTACCGCCACCCGACCTTCTACGACATTCCCGACGATGTGGGGCACATGTGATGGCGGGCGCCGGTACGATCTCGCGGGAAGAGCTTGCCGCATTCGTTCTGCGGCTTGCCGACGATCATCTGATTCTCGGCCACCGGCTTTCTGAATGGTGCGGCCATGCGCCGATGCTGGAGGAAGACCTCGCGATGCCGAACATGGCGCTCGACCTGATCGGGCAGGCGCGGGTGCTGTATCAGTATGCGGGCGCGGTGGAAGGCAGGGGACGCGACGAGGACGCTCTGGCCTATCTGCGCCGCGAACGGGAATATACGAATTGCCTGATGGCGGAGCGCGAGAATGGCGACTTCGCCCACACCATGCTGCGCCAGCTCTATTTCGCAGCGTTCATGGAACCCATGTGGGAAACCATGCTGAACTCGACCGATGAGACGCTGCGCGGCATCGCCGGCAAGGCGGTGAAGGAGGTGGCCTACCATATCCGTCATGCGGGCGAATGGGTTGTGCGGTTGGGCGACGGCACGGAAGAAAGCACGCGGCGCATGAAGGCGGCGGTGGAGGCACTGGCGCCTTACGTGGGCGAGCTTTTCGAGAGCGACGACGTGACGAAGGCGGTGGCCGAGGCAGGCATTGCGCCGGAGCCTGCAAGCCTGCGTCCCCGCTTCGACGCTATCGTGGGGCCGATCTTTGCGGAAGCCGGGCTTGAATGGGTGGAAGCGCCCTTCACGCAGACCGGAGGCCGGCGCGGTCTGCATGGCGAGGCGGTGGGATTTTTGCTGGCGGAGTTGCAGTTCATGCAGCGCAGCTACCCGGGAGCGGCTTGGTGATGGGCGAGACGGGGACAATGACCTCCTTCTCCCCGTCCACGGGGGTACGCAGGACGGGTCGAGACCCGCGGCCCGACCCTGGTTGGTGCCGCCCGGTGGAAGAGGGGCAGCGTGCCTATCGTGCCGCAGCTTCCGTCGTCGATCCGGAAATCCCGGTCGTTACCATCGAAGATCTTGGCATATTGCGCTCGGTGGAGGTCGACGGCGACACGGCGATTGCCAGGCTCACGCCCACCTATACCGGCTGCCCGGCTGTGCTGGCCATCGAACTGGCGGTGGAGGCGGCGCTGCGCGACGCGGGTTTCGAGCCGCGCGTGGAGCGCGTCGTCTCGCCCGCCTGGACGACGGATTGGATCACTCCGGAGGGGCGTGAGAAGCTGCGGGACTATGGCATCGCGCCGCCCGCCAAGGCATCTAACTCCATCCGTGCCCTGTTCGGAGAAACCGAGGTCGCATGTCCGCGCTGCGGCTCCGGCGAGACCGCACGTATCTCCGAGTTCGGCTCGACGGCCTGCAAGGCGCTTTACCGCTGCGAGGCCTGCCATGAGCCGTTCGACTATTTCAAATGCATCTGAGGTGGCGATGGTCCCGCGTTTTCACGAGTTGAAGGTGGCCGAGATAGAGCGCCAGACGCCCGATGCGGTGGCGATCGCGTTCGAAGTGCCGGAAGACTGCGCCAAGGAGTTTGCTTTCACGCCGGGGCAATATCTGACACTTTCCACCGACATAGATGGCCATGAGGCGCGGCGCTCCTATTCGATCTGCTCGGCGCCGGGCGATCCGCATTTGCGCGTCGGCGTGAAAAAGGTCGCGGACGGACGCTTTTCCACCTTCGTCAATGAAGAGCTATCGGTAGGCGACACGATCCGGGTGATGCCGCCGCAGGGGCGGTTCACGGCGCTGAAGGGGGAGCGGCACGATTACCTGCTGTTCGCGGCCGGTTCCGGCATCACGCCGATGCTTTCCATCGCCCGCACCGTGCTTTCGCATGAGAAGGACAGCACGATCACGCTGGTCTATGGCAACCGCTCGACCGAGACCATCATGTTTCTGGAAGAGCTGAACGACCTGAAGGACCGCTATCTGCAGCGTTTCACGCTGGTCCATCTCCTGTCGCGGGAGACGCAGGACGTGGAGCTTCTCAACGGACGCATCGATGCCGCCAAGGTGCGGGCGCTGGCCGCGGGCGGGCTGATAGAGCCGCTTCAGGCTGACGGCGTATTCCTGTGCGGACCGGGCGAGATGATCGACGCGGTGTCGGGCGTTCTTGCGGAGATGGGCGTCGAACGCGACCGCATCCGCTTCGAGCGCTTCACGCCTTCGGGCGACGCGCCGATGCCGCGCAAGGCATCGAAGGCCGCGCGTGCGGCTGTCGAGGAAGGCGTGGCCATCGAAGTGGTGCTCGACGGCGTCAGGCGCAGCTTTGCCATGCGGGATGCCGATGGCACGGTGCTGGACGCGGCGCACAAGGCGGGCATCGAACTGCCCTATTCCTGCGCGGGGGGCATGTGCTGCACTTGCCGCTGCCGCGTGGTGGAAGGGGCGTCGGAGATGGCCGTGAACTTCTCCCTCGAACCGTGGGAGGTCGAGGCGGGTTTCACGCTCGCCTGCCAGACTCGCCCGACGGCAAAGAAGCTGGTTCTCGACTTCGACGCGGCGTGATCAAAGCACGCTTGTGTCGAAACCGGACGCTGCGAAGTCCATCACCAGCTTGGCATTCAGGACAATGATGATGAGGGCGATGAGGCTTGCCGTGGCGGCCAGCCAGGCGGGCGCGGTCAGGGCGCCCATCTTGCGCCGGTCGGCGGTGAATTGCACGAGCGGGACCACGGCGAAGGAAAGCTGAAGGCTCAAGGCGACCTGCGTCAGGATCAGCAGCTTTCCCGTTCCGCCTTCACCGTAGTAGACGGTAGCGATCACCGCAGGCACGATGGCGATGGCGCGCGTGACCAGCCGCCTGAGCCACGGGCGCACCCGCATGTTTATGAAGCCTTCCATGACTGCCTGGCCGGCAAGGGTCGCCGTAACCGTGGAATTGAGGCCGCTGCATAACAGCGCTATGCCGAACAGCACGGGGGCGAGGGCGGAGCCGAGGAGCGGGACAAGCAGCGTGTGCGCCTCGCCGATCTCGGCGATTTCCGTGCGTCCGGAGCTATGGAAAACCGCTGCGGCGAGGATCAGGATCGCCGCGTTGATGAAAAGCGCGAACATGAGCGCGGCGGTGGAGTCGATGGTGGCGAAACGCAGCGCCTCGCGCTTTTCCGCTTCGCTCGAGCCCCAGGCGCGGGTCTGCACGATGGCCGAGTGCAGGTAGAGATTGTGCGGCATGACGGTGGCACCGAGAATGCCGAGGGCTAGATAAAGCATTTCCGGGTTGGCGACGATCTCGGTGGTCGGCGCAAAACCTCGGATGACCGCACCCCATTCGGGATCGGCCAAGCCGATCTGAACGGCAAAGCAGAGTGTGATGACCGCCAGCAAGGCCATCACCAGCGCTTCCAGATAGCGAAAACCGATGCGCTGCAGGTAGAGGATCAGGAATACATCAAGCGCGGTGACCGCAACGCCTATCTCAAGCGGCAGGCCGAAGATGAGATTGAAGCCGATGGCCGTGCCCACCACCTCGGCGATATCGGTGGCGATGATGGCGATCTCTGCGAGCAGCCACAATGGATAGGAGGTCCAGCGTGGATAGGCGTCGCGGCAGGCCTGGGCGAGGTCGCGCCCGCTGGCGATGGCCAATCGAGCGCAGAGGCTCTGCAGGACGATCGCCATGATGTTGGAGACAAGGGCGACGGCCAGAAGCGTATAGCCGAACCGTGATCCGCCGGCGATGGAGGTCGCCCAGTTGCCGGGATCCATATAGCCGACGGCGACCAGGTAGCCCGGACCGACGAAAGCTGCGAAGCGGCGCATGCGGCCTGCCATTGGCCGCACTGCGATGCTGCGATGAACGTCGGCGAGCGAGGCTTCGCCGCGGGCGTTCCGCCAGCCGCTGTTTTGTTCTGTGTCTAAAGGTACTTCGGATGCAATGCGCTTGAGCACGATGAAATCGCTTTTTGCAAATGATTTTCAAGTGCGTTAGCGAATGGGAAGACGATGCGCAAGTGTGAGCATCGACGCAGCACCGCAGCGGCGAACCGCCTTGTAATTTGGAGGTTGGCTGCCATGTTTTCAGATCATGGACAGGCGTTTCTCTTCCATAGGCGTGTGGATCGCCACAGGCATAGGCATCGGGGCCGCTCTGGGAGCAGCGTTCGACGATCTCGCGGCGGGCCTTGGTGTCGGCATTGCCGTCGGCGCCGGGATTGGTGCTGCGCTTGGGGCGCGTTCCAGCAGCTAAATCAGTTCGTCGTTTCACAGAAGCGCTGAACGGATCCAGCCGTCTTGGTCTTACGCAGTTGCGGACGGAAAACCGGCTTCCACTTTTCCTGGAATTGCTCCGCCGGCTCTGCCGGCCCTTCTACCGCTTCTCCCTGATCTCCGTCAGCGTCTTGGTCGGCGTTATCGCTTCCGCGTCCAGCTTGATCTCGATAAGGGCCGGCTTGCCGCTGGCGCGAGCGCGCTCGAAGGCGGGGGCGAAATCGGCGGTTTCCTCGACTGTCTCGCCATGGCCGCCATAGGCGCGGGCGAGGGCTGCGAAATCCGGGTTCTTCAGGTCCGTGCCTGAGACGCGGCCGGGATATTCGCGCTCCTGGTGCATGCGGATCGTGCCGAAGGTGCCGTTGTTGACGACGATGACGATGATGGGCAGGCTGTATTGCATGGCGGTGGCGAATTCCTGGCCGTTCATCATGAAGCAGCCGTCGCCGGCAAAGGCTATGACTTCGCGCTCGGGAAAAAGATCCTTGGCGGCCACGGCCGCGGGCGTTCCGTAGCCCATGGAGCCGGAGGTGGGGGCGGCCTGGGTATTGTAGCGGCGGAAGCGGTGATAACGGTGGACCCAGGTCGCGTAATTGCCCGCGCCGTTACAGACGACGGCGTCTTCCGGCAGCTTCTCCTCGAGCCAGGCCATGATGCGGCCCATATGCACATTGCCGATGCCTTTTTCGGGCGGCGTGGACCAATCGAGATAGGCTTGATGCAGTTCCGCGGTCCGGTCAGCCCAGGCAGGAGCGGCGGACGGCGCAAGGCGGGAGAAGGCGCCAGCAAAGGCCGCCGGCGTCGCATTGATGGCAAGCGTCGGACGGTAGACGCGGCCAAGCTCGTGCGGATCGGGATAGACGTGAACCAGCTTCTGGTCGGGGTAGGGGCTTTTGAGCAGCGTGTAGTCGGAGGACGGCATTTCGCCGAAGCGGCATCCGATGAGGAGCACGACGTCGGCGTCCTTGATGTATTGGCTGATCTTCGGGTTGACGCCGATGCCGATATCCCCGGCATAGGAAGGGTGCAACTGGTCGCAGAGCGCTTGGCGGCGGAAGGAGCATCCGGCTGGCAGCGCCCAGCGTTCCAGCGCTGCGCATGTCTGCTTCACCGCCGCCTCCGTCCAGCGCGTGCCGCCCAGGATCACAAAGGGCCGCCGGGCGTTTCCCAGAAGATCGCGCAGGGCGGCGATCTCCTCTTCGCCGGGCGCGGTCTCGACCGGGGTGAAGGGCAGGGGAGCCGGGGCTTGCACCATGTCGGTCAGCATGTCTTCCGGCAGCGAAACGACCACGGGCCCAGGCCGGCCGGAGGTGGCGACGGCAAAGGCGCGGGTGACCAGTTCGGGGATGCGGCCTGCATCGTCGATCTCGACCACCCATTTGGCGATGGAGCCATAAAACGCCTTGTAGTCGACTTCCTGGAAGGCCTCGCGTTCCTTTATGCCGCGTGCCACCTGGCCGATGAACAGGATCATCGGGTTGGAGTCTTGCGCGGCGATGTGGACGCCGGGCGAGGCGTTGGTGGCGCCGGGGCCGCGTGTGACGAAGCAGATGCCGGGCCTGCCGGTCAGCCTTCCGTGACAATCGGCCATCATCGCAGCACCGCCTTCCTGGCGGCAGACGATGTTGCG